>CAVIJK010000018.1:0-35167 GCA_963643345.1 bacterium
CATTGGAATATATAAATATATAAGGTGAAAAATTTAAACTTTTTAGCACTCACCCCCTTGACAGTGCTAAAACATTACCTATAATTTGGGTTAGCAGCCAGATAGCAAGACTGCTAAAGGAGGCAATATGACAAGACGCGACGAAATATTAAAGCTAATAGTCGAGTACTTCATCAAAACCGCCCAACCCGTTGGATCAAAGACACTCATGGAAGCCTATTCGCTCGATGTGAGTTCCGCGACCATCAGAAACGAGATGCTCGCCCTAGAAAAAGATGGCTTCCTCGAAAAGACACACACCTCAAGCGGACGTGTCCCATCCGAGAAAGGCTATCAGTACTATGTAGAGAACCTCAGAAGCGGTGGAGTTGATGAAGAAGCTAAGAACGCACTTCAGACACTCTTGTCAGAGAAGTCCAAATCGATCGAAGAGGTCCTAAGGGAATCATGTGAGATACTATCTGATATGACTCATCTAGCATCCGCGGTCATCGGTCAGGATGTTGAAGAAGAGAAACTTGTCTCAATTCAGATCATCCCAATCAGTGAAACAACCGCTACAGCGGTCTTCGTAACTGACAAAGGATACGTTGAGAATAAGACGTTCCTCATCGACAAGAAATCGAAGATGTCAGATGTTGTTAAGACGGTTAAATTATTAAACGACCGCCTCTGCGGCACCTCAATCTCGAATATCGTGACCAAGATGGAAGCGATGAAACCGGCCCTCAATGATTACATGATGGGACAGGAGCTGATTTATCAAGCAATCATCGCCGTCTTCTCCAAATTTGCCCACGAAAGAATGTCAGTCTATGGCAAAGAATCCCTCTACAATCAACCGGAATTCGCCAATGACGCCGACAAATTGAGAGCGTTACTCTCGTTCCTTGATGACAAGGAAAGAGTCAGAGACATTCTTAAGAACGCCAATTTCCAAGACAGTGGGAACGTTTCCCTCCAGATTGGAATGAAAGGCCAAGATGATGCCGGCGACCTCGCCCTGGTATCCACAAAGGTGGATGTGCCAGGAGTCCCGAATGCCATCATCACGGTGTTTGGCCCAACACGCATGGATTACGACAAAGTCGTATCCACCATGAAATACTTCGCTGAGCAATTAGGTGATTACTTCGCTCAGGGAGAGGAAGGAGACAAATCGTGTTCGACAAAAAGAAAGACAACAAAGAAAACGACCTCAAAGAAGAAGTAAAGCCTGAGGAAGGCGATGCTCCTAATAAGAAAGAGGATGAAAAAGAAGATAAATACGTCCATGTTCTGAAGAGTGATTACGAGAAGATGATTGCTGATCAAAAACTTCAGAAAGAGGAAGTGGAGAAATGGAAGAATCAGTATTATACGGCGTATGCAGACACCCAGAATCTCAGACGATCCTTGGCGGTTGACCATCAAAACGCCATCAAGTATAGGGCAGAGGGATTCCTCGAGAATCTCATCCCAGCGCTCGATTGCTTCTATTATGCCTTGCAGCCAACTCCGAACTCGGATGAGGCCAAGAACTACCAGATGGGCTTCCAGTATATATATAATCAACTGAAAAGCGCACTTGATAGCGAAGGCGTGACAGAGATTGAACCAAAGATCGGAGACGAATTCGATCCTAACTTAATGCAGGCAGTCGACGTGGTTGAAGTTGAAGATAACGAGAAAGAAAATGTCGTTGTCAAGGTCGCAAGCAAAGGCTACAAACTTCACGATAGGCTAGTGAAAGCCGCGATGGTTATCGTCAGCAAACACAAAACGAAAAAAGTAGATGATTCTACTAAAGATACAAAAGAAGAGGCGCATAACGCCTAAAGGAGAATATTAATTATGGCAAAAGAAATTATCGTCGGTATCGACTTAGGTACTACAAACTCAGTCATCTCATATCTTCAGGCAGATGGCAAAGTTAAGGTTATCCCAAACCCAGAGGGCACAAATACCTGCCCATCAGTTGTTGCGTTCAAGGCAAGTGGTGAGGAAATCGTTGGCAACGCCGCAAAGCGTCAGATGATCACAAACCCAGACACAGTCAAATCCGCAAAGCGTGCAATCGGAACCTCCGAAAAGTTCCATATCGGTTGCTTAAACAAGGATTTCACCCCACAGGAAATCTCCGCTAAGGTCTTATCTTACATGAAGGGCTATGCAGAGAAATCTCTTGGCCAGGAAATCCATAAGGCAGTCATCACAGTTCCAGCATACTTCAATGACGCACAGCGTCAGGCAACTAAGGACGCTGGTACAATCGCTGGACTTGAAGTTGTCCGTATCATTAATGAGCCTACAGCCTCATGCTTGGCTTACGGTTTGAATTCAGATAAATCTGAAAAAGTTCTTGTTTTCGACTTAGGCGGCGGCACATTCGATGTCTCCATCCTTGATGTCGGTGACGGCACATTCGAAGTTCTCGCTACAAACGGTGACACAAAACTTGGTGGCGACGACTGGGATAAGGCTATCGCTGATTGGATTCAGGCTCAAATTCAGATTGACACAGGCGCTAAATTAACAGATAAGATGGCTCAGCAGAGATTCATCGATGCCGCAGAAAAGGCAAAGATTGAACTCTCCTCATCCCTTGAGACCACAATCTCCCTTCCTTTCATCGGTATGTCTGCAAACGGACCTATCTCATGGGAAGGCAAACTCTCAAGAGCCAAATTCCAGGATTTGACCAGAAACTTGCTCGAAAGATGCAGAGTCCCAATGGAGAACGCCATGAAAGACGCCGGCTTATCGTATAACGATATCGGTCAGGTCTTGATGATCGGCGGTTCCATCCGTATGCCAGCCGTTCAGGAATTCGTCGCTAAGATCACCGGCAAGAAACTCAATTTCGAAATCAACCCAGATGAAGCAGTCTCAATGGGTGCAGCTATCCAGGGCGGTGTCTTATCAGGAGACGTTAAGGACGTCTTACTCCTCGATGTCACTCCTTTGACCTTAGGCATTGAAACCCTCGGTGGAGTCATGACACCTCTCATCACTCGTAACACAACTATTCCAACCACAAAATCCCAGGTCTTCTCAACCGCAGCTGATAACCAGCCAGCAGTTGACATCATGGTCTATCAGGGCGAGCGTCCAATGGCACACGATAACAAACTCCTTGGCCACTTCCAGTTAAGCGGAATTGAACCAGCAAGACGTGGCGAGCCTCAGATTGAAGTCACATTCAATATCGATGTCAACGGCATCGTCAAGGTCTCCGCGAAGGATTTAAAGACACAGAAGGTCGCAGATATCACAATCTCTGGTTCTAACGGACTTTCTAAAGAAGACATCGATAGAATGGTTAGAGAAGCTGAAGCCAATAAAGAAGCTGACGAGAAGAGAAAGAACGACATCGAAGTCAAAAACAAGGCTCAGGGATATGTTGATCAAATCAATAGAACCCTCAGTGAAGATGGCGCAAAACTCACTCCAGAACAGAAGACACAGCTCGAGACATTAAGAGATGAAGCTGACGGTGCTTTAAAGACCGACAACATCGAGAAATTAAAGGAAATCGTTGGCAAACTCGAAGATGCAGCAGCTCAAGCATCCCAGTATCAGGGCGCTCAAGGTGGACCAACACCTGGAAACGATCAGTCATCAACCAAGAAAGACGATGATGTGGTCGATGCAGATTTCACTGACAAAAACGCTTAATTAGCAATACCAATTTACAAACCTTATGGGGCTAGTTAAACTAGCTCCATTTGGTCTTTATTAGATATAAGGAGGGGAACTATGGCAACTAAAAGAGATTATTACGAAGTGCTTGGAGTTTCTAAAAACGCAACAGACGATGAAATAAAATCAGCCTATCGTAAATTAGCCAAGCAATGGCACCCTGATATTAACAAAAGCCCTGATGCTCCAGCAAAATTTGAGGAGATTCAGGAGGCGTATGACGTCTTAAAGGATAAAGATAAGAGGGCGAAATACGACCAATTCGGTCATGCCGCCTTTGAACAAGGCGCTGGCGGAAACCCTTATGGAGGCGCTGGCGGATTCTCTGGCCAAGGCTTCTCAGCCGATGACCTCGGAGATATCTTCTCGAGTTTCTTTGGTGGCGGAGCTAGGCAATCGAGCAGAAGATCAAACGGACCTAGAAAAGGAAACGACACCCTTTATAGAGTCCGCATCGACTTCATGGATGCGATCAACGGCAAAAAGATCACCATTCCTCTAACTTATGACGAGACCTGCCCGCACTGTAACGGCAGTGGCGCTGAAAACCCAAGCGATGTGTGCACGTGCTCTAAGTGTCACGGAACCGGAACTATAAGAACCACTCAAAGGACCATCTTTGGTGCGATGGAATCGCAGGGAACATGCCCTGATTGCAACGGCACCGGCAAAAAAATTAACAATAAATGCCATGAATGCGGCGGCAGTGGCTACAAGAGAGTTCACAAAGAAATCGAGGTTTCTATTCCAGCCGGCATTAACGATGGCCAGCAAATACGCGTCTCAGGAAAAGGAGAACGCGGCATCAACGGCGGTGAGAATGGTGACTTGTACGTTGAAATCAACGTCAAAGCACACCCAATCTTCAGACGTGAGGGTGACGATATCCACATGGATGTCTCGATGTCCTTCGTCGACGCTGCACTAGGCGATGAAATCCAGGTCGATACTGTCTATGGTGCTGTATCTGTTCAGATTCCTTCTGGCACTCAGCCAGATGCCATCCTCAAACTCAAAGGCAAGGGCGTTAAGAATTTAAGAAGCAAAGCCCCGGGCGATCAGTACCTTCACATGAAGCTTAAGACTCCGGAGAAGATGACTAGAAGCCAAAAAGAACTTCTTGAACAATTCCGTGCGGAAGTAAGAGGCAAAAACAAAAAACGCTAAAGATATCTAGTTAAAGAATAGACTATTTGATAAACTTAAAAAGAGGAAGAACCTTATGTTCTTCTAGTCGCTTATCCAATGCGATGGAGAATTAACAATGCCAGTTTGCAAATATTGTGGTCGCAAAATCACAAATCAGGATTTCGATATCTGTCCTCACTGCGGTGAGAATGATCCAATCGATGCCAAATATAAAACCAAGGATATAACATCATTTATCGATCCGGTCTCTGGAGAGCCTCTTTATAAGAGCAAATCCAAGAAAACTGCCGGATTATTGGAGATGTTCCTCGGAATTTTTGGTGCTGCCTCATTCTATCTTGGATTCAAGATGAAAGGCTTTGTCTCGATCCTTGTTACCATCCTTTTAGTCGGCGGCTTAGGAACCGCATTGTTCTTTATTTTCCCTAGTCTTAAACCATTAGGGTTTATCATTCCGCTCTTAGTCGTTTTCTTATACCACTTTGTGTATTCGTTTAAATATTTCCTTAAGCCGGATATCAAGGGCGCTGATGGAGAACTCTTAATCTGATGAGATTCTTCGGCGAGATAAAAGACAACAAAGCTATATTAGGTGATGGAGAACTCCACCATCTTTTTAATGTCATGAGACGCAAAGTAGGCGATCAGATAGACGTAGTTTATGCAGGCGATACTTATAGATGCGAAATCGCATCAATAAAACCTTTAAGTATCGATGTCATCGAGGTAATTCAGGATGATAGCGAGCTTCCTTGCTCTTTGATTTTGGCCTTTGCTCTTCTTAAAGGTGGACACGACGAACTCGTCTATATGAAAGGCACTGAATTGGGCGTTTCATCTTTTGCCCCATTCCTCTCTAGACGCACGATAATAGAACTTCCAAAAGAGAAAGATAAAGAGAAGAAACTTGAAAGGGCAAACAAGATTGTCAAAGGCGCTTCTGAACAATCGCGAAGAACCGCAGTGCCTGAGGTTTATCCAATTTCAACGTTTAAGAATATCCTAAATATAAAAGCCGATCACAAACTCTTTGCCTATGAGAATGAATCTCACACGGCAAGTAGCATGAAAGAAGCTCTAAAAGATCTGAAAAAAGGAGACACCACTTTGGTGGTTGTTGGGCCAGAGGGAGGCTTTTCTGCTGAAGAGGTGGAACTCGCAAAATCTAGCGGTTTCACGTTCATCTCTTTGGGCAAGAGGATTCTCAGGGCTGAGACCGCCTCGATTTTTGCCGCTTCCGTTCATTCCCTTTTAGCTGAGGAGATCAAATAAGCAATGCTCAAATTCTATACGTTTTCTTTAGGCTGCAAGGTCAATTCTTACGAGAATGACCAGCTTCGTGACGCCTTGACTAAAAGAGGCGATGTGGCAGTGGATGATCCGGCTTTGGCCGATGTCATAGTTTTAAATACATGTTCTGTTACCGGTATGGCCGATAAGAAATCTAGACAGCACGCTAGACACTTCAGGACTCTAAACCCACAAGCGGTTTTAGTGGTTATGGGCTGTTATTCCTATGCCCACGCCCAAGAGACACTAGATTGTGGGGCAAATATAGTTTTAGGCACCACAAATAGAAAGAAAATACCAGAGTATATCGATACATTTTTAACAAATAAAGAGGCGATTGTTGATATCAAATCCAGCGTTAGAAATGAGTTATTTGAAGAGATGGGCCAAATTAGCGCCGGAGAAAATACCCGCGCTTATCTAAAAGTCCAAGACGGATGCGATAACTATTGCACATATTGCATAATCCCATCCCTAAGGGGCAATTCTAGAAGTAGGGATCCGGAAAACACAATACACGAGGCAATACGAATGGTAGATAGGGGATACAAGGAAATCGTCATCACGGGCGTCCATATCTCCGCATACGGAAAAGATTTAGGCGACGGCTCGTATCGTATGGGCGATTTGCTTGAAGATATAATCAAAGCGTGTCCGGATTTATATCGCCTTAGAATCTCCTCGATTGAGGATTCGGAGATAGACGATAAGATGCTTTCTTTATTAAGAAACAACAATACGATTGTCTCGCATCTCCATATGCCTCTTCAATCGGGGTCTGATGGCGTATTGAAGAGGATGAACCGTAAATATGATACGGAATATTTCTTAAATACCCTTAACAAGATTAGAGATGCTAGGCCCGATATTGCCATAACCACAGATGTCATCGTTGGATTTCCGGGAGAAACCGAGGAAGAATTCTTAGAGACCATGGAATTCTGCAAGAAGGCCTCATTTGCTGAAATACACGTTTTCCCATTCTCTGCTAGAAAAGGCACGCCAGCCGCTAGGATGAAAGACACCCCGCCGGATATAAAACGTGATAGAGTTCACCGACTTTTGGAACTATCTAAAAAACTTAGGGCTGAATACGAATCGAAATTCTTTGGACAAACTCTTGAAGTATTGTTTGAAGATTATGATGAGAAGAGACATAAAGCCCGTGGCCATACAGGCAACTACCTGTTGGTAGAAGTGGATTCTGACCACTCGTTGCATGGAGAAGTTATGCCTGTTATTTATACGATGTCAAATAAGGCTGATTAAGAATCCATCGAATAAAGTGCTATTTTTTTAGACAATGTATGAAGATAGATTGACTCTAAATCACATCAATGTATAATACCCACGTTGAAAAGAAAGGAAACTATTAACAATGGCAGTCCCTCAGAGAAGAACTTCAAAAACAGCAAAGAGATTAAGAAGAACTCACTTCAAACTCTCAGTCACAGGTTTAGTTACATGCTCACACTGCGGCGCTCTTATTAGATCCCACCGTGTTTGCCCAGAATGTGGATATTATGACGGAAAAGACGTCCTCCACATGAAGAAAGCTGACTAATTCATTATGCAAATAAAGGCTGCTGTAAGGCGGTCTTTTTTGTTTAACTTCGATATAGTTTGCAAACGTTGGATTTTATTTTTAAAATAACGGCGAGGAAAACACTATGAACTATAATCAATATTTTGACCACACTTTGCTTAAGGCCGATGCGACGCTAGAAGAAATCAAGAAACTTTGCGAAGAGGCAAAGAAATACGAGTTCTGTTCGGTTTGCGTCAATCCATTCTATGTGCCGGTTGCTAAAAAACTCTTAGAAGGGAGCTCAGTTAAAGTGTGCACAGTCATCGGATTCCCTCTTGGGCAAATGACACCATCATCAAAGGCGATGGAAGCCTCAGATGCCGTAGCGATGGGTGCTGATGAGATTGATATGGTCCAGAATGTTGCCATGGCAAAATCCGGCGATTTCGATTTTATCGAAAAGGAAGTTGCCGCCGTCAAGAAAGCCGTCGGTAGAAACCATCTCCTAAAGGTTATCTTGGAGACTTGCTACCTTACCGAACAAGAGATCAAATGCTCATGCATTGCCGCAGTTAGGGGCGGGGCAAATTACGTCAAGACCTCAACCGGATTCGGAAAAGGCGGTGCCAAGGCGGAAGATATCAAACTCATGAGAGAGACAGTTGGCCCATATATCGGAGTCAAAGCGAGCGGAGGAATCCACACCAAAGACGATATGATGGCCATGATTAATAACGGTGCTACTAGAATTGGCGCATCTGCCTCCGTGAAAATCATGGAAGAGCTTGCTGAAGACCGTAAGAAATAACGATTAAATCAATAGATTTGGGGCGGGAAAGCCCCTTTTTCTTAAAAATTGAATTATCTATTTGCAAAAGCTTATCTTAATCAATAAAATATACACGCTGTTTGCAGGAAGGAAGTGATTATCCATGGCAATTAAAACTGTTCTCCGCGAAGGTGAGTCCCTCGACGACGGCTTAAAGAGATGGAAACGCTCTGTTAACAAGAGTGGCGTACTTCTTGAATGCCGCAAACGTGAGTTCTTCTTAAAGACAGGACTTAAGAGAAAACAGAAGTCAGAAATGGCTCGCCGCAAAAAGTGGTAAAAACTAGCCTCCAGTAACTTTGGAGGCTTTTTTCTTGCCTTTGAATGCAATTTTCATATTTTTTTATAGCGTTTTTAAAAATTTTTGGGAAAAAAACCAAAAAACTCGTCTATGAATTAGTATGAGGGATTTTATTTTTCAAGGCGACGAACATAGCTGCGGCTACGCCTGTATACGAATGTTCATTATGTTAAAGAAGAAGGATGAGGGGTTTAGATACCTTCGAATAGGTGATAGACCGCCTTATAGCCTTTCTTCGCTTCAATCCGTTTCTAAGAGATGCGGAGTTGATTTATGTTGGAAAAAGGCCGAAAACATTGAAAGTTTAAAAAACAACGCCGTATTTCCTATTTTGCTTGTTTTGAAAGAAGGTGAGCAAACCCATATGGTTCTTCTTAAGAAAAGCAGCAAGAAAAAGTTTTTGATTTACGATCCCGCCAACGGAAAGGAATGGATTAAAAAGGAAGAGATTGTGAATAAGTGGACCGGCATCTTCGGAGACGGCGAGGTGTTTGACGACAAATCATGCGAGGATAAAAAACCGGATAAACCAAATATATGGTTTTACATAACCTCATTGCTATCTCTTACAATCGGGATAGCCTCATTGGGGGTTGGATTCTTTTTTCTGAATCAAGACGGCAATTTCTTGATCCCTGTTATCATGTTTACCGTTTATGCCTTAATGGAGATATTAAGAAGAAGACTAGCGGTCTATTTCATGAAGGAGTTTGACAAAAGATGTCTTCCATACTTAAAAAAGTCGGATGATGCCCTGATTAAAGAAGACTTCAAAGCCTATCAATTATATAAGAAAGATGTCTTTTCAGATTTCGTCATTATGTCAGCCTCACTATTGATTGTTGTGGCCTTAGGAATTTTAGTTGGAATCAATTCCCCGTCCTTCTTCATCTCAATGGCGGGATTAATATCATACCGCATTATCTCAACCGTCTTTTTGGAGAGGAACATCAAGAAGGATGAAAGGGACTTAGAAGAAGAGGAGAAGAACTGTATCAAAGATAAGGACAAGGCTTTTGAAAAAATCGTCTCAATTCAGAATAAGGCTTATTCAATCTCTTCTCAGATGGATTTTGATAGAATAATCGAGACCGTAATAACCTTGCTTTTGTCTTTGATCCCCTTTGTTGCCCAGGAAACGTTTAGCCTCAATTTCTATCTTTTGCATTTCTTCTCATTAAGTGCTTTAAATTCGTCAATTCATGAAGTGAGTGATTATCACCTGAGAATAAGGGATAGGCAGAAGAATAAGGATTACTTCCTTAATTTCATCAAGAAATGATATACTAACCGCATGGAAATAATTTTTGATTCTCCTTTTGGAGAAGAATACGATTGGTTGGAAGAAAGATATACAGTCATCGCTAAAACTGCATTTGAGATGCTCGGCATCAAGAAAAACTACGAGATTGATGTATCGTTGGTGGATGATGAGACAATTCACGAAATCAATAGGGATTATCGCGGAGTGGATAGGGTGACGGATGTCATCTCGTTCGCCTTTAACGATGATAAAGACCCGAAGAATATGATCAATGGCGATGATGCCCATGTCATGCTTGGAGAAATACTAATCTCTCTTCCTCAGGCCATAAGGCAGGCTAAAGAGATTGGCAACAGCAAAGAAAGGGAATTATCTTTCCTGTTCACCCATGGCCTTCTTCACCTTTTGGGCTACGATCACATGAAGAAAGAAGACGAAGAGATTATGTTCCCGTTACAGGAAAAAATCTTAGATGCAGCAGTAGGAGAGAAGAAATGAGCAAAGAAGAATTACTTAAAATCGCAAAAGATGCAAGAAGGCTATCGTATTCCCCGTATTCTCATTTTGCAGTAGGTGCGGCGCTTGTCTGTTCAGATGGCAGCATATATGAAGGCGCGAATATCGAAAACGCCTCATTTCCTCTATGCATGTGCGGCGAAAGAAACGCTTTGTATAATGCGATGATGGATGGAAAGACAAAAGATGATTTTGTTGCTTTAGCAATCGTCGCGGATTGCGAAGGCCCATGCAGCCCATGCGGTGCATGCCGTCAGGTTTTAAGCGAACTCTTCCCGGAAGACGCTCCGATTTATTTAGGGAACCTTGAAGGCGATGTAAAAGAAACCACCATTGCTGAGCTGTTGCCTTTTGCGTTTGATGGAGAAAATTTATGAAATCAGGATTTTGTGCGATACTTGGCCGACCAAATGTTGGCAAATCAACTTTAATTAATGCTTTACTTTCAAAGAAAGTTTCTATCGTTGCCCCTAAAGCCCAAACCACCCGTGATGACATCATGGGCATATATAACGAAAAGGGACTTCAGATCGTTTTCATCGACACCCCAGGGATGTTTGAAGGCCAAGAAGCCCTTTACAAGATGATGAATAAATCCGCACGCCGTTCTATCTCTGACATCGACGTCGTTCTCTATCTTATCGATTCCGAAATCAAAGACTATGAGCATGACGATAAGATTCTATCTTCCATCAAGACCGATAAGCCTATCTACATCGTTTTCAACAAAATAGACGAGGTTAGGGCTCCGGAAATGGAAGCCTTGGCAAAACATTACGCCGAAGCCTTCCCGACTTATAGGCAAATTCAGATTTCCGCTTTGACAAACTTTGGATTAAAAGACATCAAAGACACGGTTGCGTCTCACTTAGTGGAGGGGCCTGCCTTTTTCCCGGATGATCAGCTAAGCGATAAAGATCCCAAATTCATGGCAAAAGAAGTCATTAGAGAAAAACTCCTTCATTTCCTGAAACAAGAGGTTCCTCATCAGTGCGCGGTTTTAATCACTAACTTCGAAGAGACCGGCAACAATGGCCTTAAGATTGAAGCGACAATTGTCACGGAAAAAGAGAAACAAAAAGCTATCGTCATCGGAAAATGTGGCGACATGATCAAGAAAATCTCTATGGCTGCCCGTCATGACCTCGAGAGGATGTGGAAAAAACACGTCACCCTCTTATGTGAGGTTGAATGCATGCCAGACTGGAGAAATTCACCTAACAAATTGATGAAACTCGGATATGGCGACGAGCAAGACGAAGATTGAGACTATTGAAGGATACGTTATACGTATTTCCCCTTATAAGGAAAATGATGCGATGGTCACCGTGCTAACTAGTGTCGGGATCCGCTCATTTTCGGCTCACGGAGTTGAAAAACCTAACAGCAAGAACTTTGGCTGCGTTAATCAGCTTTGCTATTCCAAATTCTCTTTGAGTGTTAAAGAAAACGGTGGTGCCTCTTTAAAAGAAGGCATGCCAATATCGTATGTAGATGGTAAAGGAGACTATGCCAGATTGGCTGCCATATCATTTATCTCAGAACTTACCCAAAAGATGGTGGAAGGCGAAGAACATCACGAGAAATTCAAACTTCTTGATGGCGCGATGAAGGCTTTCAATGCCGATTTCGACCCTTTAACTATATGCATGCTTTATTTTGCTGGCTTATTGAACGTTGAAGGCTACGGCCCAAACATCGACGAATGTGCGGTATGTGGGGAAAAGCATAGAATTGTTGGATTCTCGTTTAAAGATGGTGGGTTCCTTTGCGAGCGACATTTGGATTCTAATTACCGCAAAAAGACTTCAAGAGAACTGAAGATCATCAGATACTCTTTCATGGTCGGAGCGGAAAACTACACTAGAATTGCTTTTGAGAAAAAGGAGTGCTTATCCCTTATAAGGGAAATGGCCGACCATCTTGAAACCCTAACCAACACAAAACTTAATTCTTTGCTTTTATTATCGAAGATATAGTACCCTCATAATTGGTTGACAAGAATTTAACTTCATAATATATTATGCCGTGTTTTGAGAAAGGGCGCGCTTTATATGTTTGAAGTCGTGCTTATTTTTTCTAAAATCGGGAGGAAATTTAAATGGCAAGCAAGTATTCATTCGACAAGATTACTTCGCATCTTATCCAGACGGGATATGTGTATCCTGGCTCGGAAATCTATGGTGGATTGTCCAACACTTGGGATTTTGGTCCTTTGGGTTCGGAACTCAAAAAAAATATCAAGAACGCATGGTGGAAGAGATTCGTTCAGGAATCCCCGACAAACGTCGGAATTGACGCGGCAATTCTCATGAACCCAAGAGTTTGGGAGGCAACCGGTCACGTTTCTACATTCAATGACCCTATGTGCGATTGCAAGGCTTGCAAAGCAAGACACCGCGCAGATAATCTCATCAAAGGCCAATATCCTGATGTTGATACTGACGGCATGACATTCGAGCAGATGGATGAATTCATCCAATCCCATGACATGGTTTGCCCGGTCTGCGGCAAGAAAGAATTCACTCCTATCCGCAAATTCAACATGATGTTCAAGACCCATATCGGCGTGACGGACGATTCTTCATCCCTCGTCTATCTAAGACCTGAGACCGCCCAGGGCGTCTTCACGAACTTCAAGAACGTTCAACGCTCAACCCGCAAGAAACTCCCATTCGGCATCTGCAATATGGGCAAATCGTTCAGAAACGAAATCACCCCGGGGAATTTTATCTTCCGCGTTCGCGAATTCGAGCAGATGGAGATGGAATTCTTCTGCAAACCTGGAACCGATTTGGAATGGTTCGCTTACTGGAAGGATTTCTGCTTAAAGTTTGTTGAATCCCTTGGCCCTAAAGCCGAAAACTTAAGATTCAGAGACCATGAAGCGGCAGAACTGGCCTTTTATTCTAAAGCTACAACCGATGTTGAATACGATTTCCCTAACTTAGGTTGGGGTGAAATCCTCGGCGTTGCAGATAGAACCGATTATGACTTGGGCCGCCATCAGGAATATTCAAAGCAGGATTTAACATATTTCGATCCTGAGACCAACGAGAGATACATCCCATACGTCATCGAACCGTCAATGGGCGTTGAAAGATTGATGCTCATGACGATGGTCGACGCATATGATGAGCAGGAGTTAGAAGGCGGAGATTCACGCACAGTCATGCATCTTTTACCGTCTCTAGCACCATATAAAGCCGCTGTTTTGCCACTTTCTAAGAAGTTAAGCGACAAGGCGGACGAAGTTGTTTCGATCCTTAACAAGAAATTCTCCATCACAAGTGACCTAACGGGCTCTATTGGTAAGAGATATAGAAGACAGGATGAAATCGGCACCCCATACTGCATCACCGTCGACTTCCAAACTCCAGATGACAACACAGTCACCGTTAGAGATAGAGACACGATGGAGCAGATTCGTCTTCCGATCAGCGAGCTCGTCGCTTGGTTAGAAGAAAAATGCGCTTATTAATCAGCGGACAATTTATTTAAAAAAAAGAAAGGAGGGGTATTCATGGATAAAGATTTAGTGGACAAGATACTTCACGAAGCTGACATCGTGACTACCATCTCCGCTTATATACCCGTCATCAACAAAGGCAGGGGTTACGTTGCCGTCTGCCCGTTCCATGATGACAAACACCCTTCGATGTCAATTTCGAAGGATAAGCAAATATTCAAATGCTTTGCCTGCAATACTTCAGGCAATTCAATCACATTCGTTCAGCAATACGAGAAAATAAGCTTTGATGAAGCGTGTCGAAAAGTCGCTGAAATGATTGGTTTAACGGATGAAAGGCTCAACAAAAAAAGCAGGGCCGAAACCGTTGACCCATCTCTTAAACCATTCTATGCCTGTATCAATGATTTAGAGCAGTATTATCAATACGGCCTAACCATTGCCGAAGGCAAAGAGGCCATGGATTACCTCGCATCTAGAAATATCGATGCCGATCAGATTGCTAAATACGGCATCGGATATTCTCCACTCGACGGAAAGAAAACCATCCAGTATTTAAGGGCTAAAGGCCATTCACTCCACACGATTGAAGGAATTGGCATCACTCTAGTTAGAAGCGCTGAAAACGTCCAAGACTCGAACGCCGGACGCGTTATGTTCCCATTAAAGAATGCCGATGGGCAAGTGGTTGGTTTCTCTGCTAGACGAATAAAAAAAGACGATAGTGCCAAATACATAAATTCCCCGGAAACGACAATCTTCCACAAAGGAAACGTTCTCTATAACTATTCAGAAGCCAAAAGAAGCGCTAGAAAAGACGGATATGTCTATCTTTTAGAGGGCTTCATGGATGTAATGGCCTTGGAGAAAGCGGGTATCACATCTGCCGTTGCCTTGATGGGAACGTCTCTCACCTCTGAACATATCAAGATGTTAAGACGTCTTGGATGCGAGGTTAGAGTATGTCTGGACGGAGATGTCCCAGGCCAAGAGGGCATGATGAAAATCACGACCCTTCTCAACAAGGCCGACATCCCGTTTAGATTAGTCTCTTATGGAGATGATTTGAGGGATCCTGACGATATCCTTCAGGAAAGCGGCAAAGACGCTTTGCTAGCAAGGATGGACAATCTCATCGATTCCTTCGATTTCCAACTGAATTATTACACGAACACCAAGCCTTTGAAGACGGCAGAGGATAAGAAGAAGGTTCTATATTATTTCCTTGAATTCCTTAAGGACATGGAACCGGGACTGATAAGAGATAACTACATTGCTAAATTATCAAAAGCCACTGGCTTCGAGATGTCTCTTATAAGAGACAAGGCAAACATCAGAAGAAGAAGCGTTCAGGAGGAAGAGGAGGCAACAATCTCAGTCGAACAGACTGAATTTGAGATTCTCCACCCTGAGCAAATTGTTAAAAAACGTCTTCTTAAGGCGGAAAGAGAGATGCTCTATTACATGCTTAGCAGCGTCGATGCCGTCAAGTATTTCGAGAAGAACATCGACTCATTCTATTATCCCGTCTATAACTCCATCGCCAATTTCATCGTGGAGTACGTCGACGAGAATCAAAAAAGCGTGAATGTATCATCGCTAATCGGTGAAATCTCCAATAAGGGAGGGGATGACATCGACGAATTGATATCCAAAGTCTCCGAGGTTTCAGGAGACAACATCCACCCGCCATTAGTGGAGGGGGAAACCAAACTCTTCGATGACTGCGCAATCGCGATCAAGGAAGAGAAAGAGAAGATCCATGACAAAAAGAAGACTGAAGAAGCCCTCTCTGGCAAGGATCTTGATGAGCAGAAGGCTCTGCTTGCCTCGTATGCTCTGAGGCAGAAAGCAAGAAACGCAAAGAAGAGCAAAAAGAAATAGCCTAAAAAGGCATTGAAATAAAGGGAGGTCCAAACAATGGGAAGAAAAGCAAAGAACGCAACTGTTGCCGATGAGGAACTTGAGGAAAAGAAATCCAAAAAGGTCGCTAAGGAAGTAAAGAAGGCAACGAAAGCTCAAAAAGACGAAGAGGATGATGAGGAAGGGTTTGGCGACATCTCAATCGATGATAGCGACGAAGATATCGCTAACGCCTACGAAGATATAAAGAAAGACCTTTTGGCCAAAGCTAAGAAAAACGGAAATCATATGGATATGGATGACGTTTTTGACGCTTTCCAAAAATTCGATTTGTCCGATGATGTCATGGACGAGATCATGAATTACTTCAAGGAGAACGGAATCCAGGTCATAGGCGAAGAGGAAGATAATCCGGATGCTGACCCAGAAGGCCCAAGCGAAGAGGAAATGATGAAAGGCGGAGAAGAGGAAGATGATTTCGATGTCGCTGATGTCGATTCCGAAGAAGCGGCTGAAGTCGCGGACATCGAAGACTTCTCCAAGATTCAGTCAGGCGACGTCAAGGTCAATGACTCCGTCAAGATGTACCTCAAGGATATCGGAGCATTCCATTTGCTTTCAGCAAAAGAAGAGACTGAACTCGCAAAGCGCATCGCGGAGGGCGATCAGGATGCCAAAGATGAACTTATCAACGCCAATTTGCGTCTTGTTATATCAATCGCTAAGCATTACGTTGGCAGAGGCATGCATTTCCTCGATTTGATAGAAGAGGGCAACATGGGCCTCATCAAAGCCGTTGAGAAATTCGATTACACCAAAGGATTCAAGTTCTCTACTTATGCCACATGGTGGATTCGTCAGGCTATCACCCGCGCAATCGCCGACCAGGCTAGAACAATCCGTATTCCGGTTCACATGGTTGAAACCATCAACAAGATGACTCGCGTCCAGCGTCAGTTGGTTCAGGAATACGGCAGAGACCCAACTCCAGAGGAAATCTCTGAGGCCATGAATGGGGAATTGAGCGCTGATAGAATTCGTGAAATTCAAAGAATCGCCCTTGAACCGGTCTCGTTGGAGACTCCAATCGGTGAAGAAGACGATTCACATTTAGGGGATTTCGTCGAAGACAAGGACGCTCAGTCACCATTAGAATACACAACCAAATCACTTCTTAAAGATGAACTATATGACATCATGAAGGATTTAACCGACCGTGAAGAAAGAGTCTTAAGACTTCGTTACGGATTGGATGACAATAGACCACGCACGCTTGAGGAAGTCGGAAAAGAATTCGGCGTCACCCGTGAGAGAATCCGTCAAATCGAAGCAAAGGCCATTCGCAAACTTCGCCACCCAACTCGTGCTAAGAGGCTTGGCGATTATAGAGATGCCATCAACACTTCGGGTCCGGATACCCACAATAAATAAACAATGATAAAGGAGGCAAAGTGAATGAAGATTTCGAATCGACTAGAAACTGTTGCCTCTTTTGTTGATAGAGGCTCCTTCATTGCCGACATCGGCTCTGATCATGCAACGGTTCCAATCTATCTATATGAGAATGGCATAATCGAGCACGCAATGGCCGTTGAGAACAAGAGGGGTCCATATTCCAGAATGGTCAAGGCTTTGGAGGAGGCAGGATATCTAGAACAATCCTACCCATCCTTATCTAATGGCATCGAGAAGCTATTGCCCGGGGTTGACACCCTCATTATCGCTGGCATGGGAGCCAGGCTTATTCTTTCGATTTTGGAAAGTCATAAAGAGAAACTATCTAATGTTAGGGTCATCATCTTGGACGCCCATAACGAAAGAGAGCTGTTATTTGAGCCTCTCAGGGGGCTTGGATACTCTCTTGCCTCCAATTCCTTTATCGAGGAGGAAAATGTCTCCTATGACGTCATGAAGTGGGTAAAAGAGGAAAAAGGGATTCCATATACCCCCAAAGAAGCCCTCTTTGGACCACTGAATCTAAAAAACAGGCCTGAAGCCTGGGTTAGATTCTGGAAGAAAGAAGAAGAGAGGCTTTCTAGGATTTTAGAATCGCCCACTCTCCCGGAAAATAAGAGAAAAGAATACTCTGCACTTGTAGAGGCGATAGAGGAGGCTTTGCATGAAAACTAAAGCACTATTGAGAAAACTCTCAAAGCAATTTCCCAAAAGACTTGCGGAATGGTATGACCATCCGGGACTCCAGGTTGGACATCTTCCTGAAGAGGTGAATAAGATTCTCGTCTGCTTAGATTTCGATGACGAGGTTTACGATGCCGCGGTTAACGAGCATCCAGACCTCATAATAACCCATCACCCATTCATATTTGGCAAACTGAAAAAGGTTCTTGAAAAAGACTCCGTAAAAAAAGCCTTGTATGAGAAGATGGTGGAAATAAACATCCCAATCGTTTCCTATCATACGAACTTCGATATGGGAGATGGAGGCATGAATTCCGCTTTGACATCAGCCTTGGGGCTGCAAGATATAAGAAGACTTGAAACGGCTCCGATGGCAATGGGCGGCAAACTACCTCGCGAGATGGAAATCCATGAGTTCGCAGAATATGCTAAAGAGAAATTAGGAGTCTCATACGGATTGCTGATCAATGAGGGCAAGAAGAATGTCTCTAGCGTCGCCATAATCGGTGGTGGTGGATGGCAAGAATACCTTAACGCCATGCAGGAAGGGTATGACATCTATATCTCTGGAGATTGCCCACATCATGGAAGACGCGAAATTGTACTGAATCACTACAATTATCTTGATTTGCCACATGAAATCGAAAGAATCTTTATTCCAACAATGACTAATATATTACTAAAAATCGACCAAACATTTAATATTGTTCAAATCGACCACGAACGTTTACCGGAGGTTATCTAATTATGAGCTTCAATGGTTTTTCACTCTCATCAACCATGGTCAATGCCTTAACTAAGCTTGGCTATATAAATCCCTCGCCAGTCCAGCAGGTAGTAATCCCTAAGGCTTTGAGGGGCACCTCGCTTCTTGCCCAGTCAGAAACGGGTTCGGGCAAGACTCATTCATATCTGATTCCGATTATCGAGAAAATCGATATGAATCTCAATAGGCCACAGGCAATCGTCATCACGCCGACACGTGAGCTCTCTAGACAAGTTTATGAGTTTGCTCGCGAGTTCCAGCGTTTCTTCCCGAAACTCAAAGTGAGGTTATTCACATCAGAGGCCGATGTTACTCAGAACGAGGAAGGCTCCACGGTTGCACCTCAGCTCATCATCGGTACTCCAGGCCGCGTTAAGCAGCTGCTTATCGATAAAGAACTCTTCATCCTTTCTAACGTCAAAACGATTGTTCTTGATGAGGCTGATATGCTTCTCGATTTAGGCTATTTTGAAGACATCGAGGCTTTGTTTGCGTCTTTAAGAGAGCCTCAGACGATGGTCTTCTCCGCCACGCTTAAGCAAAATCTTAGGGATGAGCTTTTGAAGTTTGTGCGCTCCGATTTCGAATTTGAAAGCGATAAGGTCCAAACTTCTTCAACCGTCAGACATCACCTGGTCAATATCAAACACATCGGAGAAGCCTCGGCCTTAATCCAATTCTTAAAAATAAGGAATCCGTATCTTTGCATCGTCTTCTGCTCTACAAAAGACAAAGTCAATGAGATTCACCAAGCGTTATTGGACAACAACATCGATTCCATTTATTTCTCCGGCTCACTCGACGAAAGAAGCCGCAGAAGGGCTTTAAGAGAAATCAAAGCCAACACCCATTCTATAATCGTTGCTTCCGACTTATTGGCTAGAGGTATGGATATCCCCGATGTCACGGATGTAATCTCCATTGATTTGCCTAATGATTTGGAGTTCTACCATCATAGGGCCGGAAGAACGGGAAGATTCGGCAAGAGCGGTGATTCGTGGGTCTTCTACAATAACGACACCGAGGCTAAACCTAGAGAGCTTTATAATAGCGGTGTTAAATTCATATTCCATTCTTTGAGAGCGGGACAATTAGTCGATGATCCAATCGGGTTAGCCCCCAAGACAAAACTCAGAAAGAAAGCGGAATTCTCGGAAGATGAGCTGAAAGAAATAAAAATTGCAAAAGCGAAGACCAAAAAAGACCATGTTGAGCCTATGCACAAGAAAAAGACTCAGTTCGCGATTGAGAAGGTCAAGAGAAAATACAAGAGAAAGGCCATTCAACGCTCAGTTAGAAAACAACTCGAGAACGAGGCCAAAGCCAAACGCAAGGCCCGCAACGGGGAGGATTGATGATGTCGGAATTGTATCTAGGCTCCCATATGCCGCTCAGCGCCCCGGATTATTATCTCGGAACCGTCAAACTTGCTCTAGAGTGGGGCGAGAACGCTTTTATGTTTTATACCGGCGCCCCTCAGAATACGAGACGTTCTCCAACTAGCACCCTTCATATCGAAGAAGGTAGGGCTCTCCTCAAGGAGAATGGTATCGATGAATCCAAAATCGTTGTCCATGCCCCTTATATCATCAATCTAGGTAATAAAGACAACGTTGATACGTATAATCTTGCCAAGACGTTCCTTAGCCAAGAACTCAAAAGAGTTCAGGATTTTGGCTGCTCGCTTCTGGTTCTGCACCCTGGCAGCAGCGTTGGTGCGCCATTTGAATTCGGCCTTCAATCGATCATCGAGGGGTTGGATGAGGTGCTTGATAAAGACACAACAAACGTCACCATCTGTTTAGAGACTATGGCGGGGAAAGGCTCGGAACTTGGTAGAACATTTGAACAATTAGCCACCATTATCAATGGGGTTAAGCATAAAGATAGGCTCGGCGTCTGTCTGGACACGTGCCACATCAATGATTACGGCTATGATGTAAAAGACGTAGACGGGGTGCTAGACGAGTTCGATAGAATCATCGGTCTCGATAGATTAAAAATCATCCACGTGAACGATTCAAAGAACCCGCAAGGCAGTCATAAAGACAGGCATGACAATCTCGGTTGCGGAACAATCGGCTTTGAGACGCTGAATGCCTGGGTCCACAACCCAAGGCTTGATGGAATGCCAAAGATACTAGAGACGCCATATGTTGATGTTGGCGTTAAAGATAAGCTTCCTCCTTACAAGAAGGAAATCGAAATGCTAAGAGCAGGGCGGCTCGAAGAAGGCTGGAGAGATAGGCTCAAATAACAAAAAAACGAATAGGCTGAGGCTTATTCGTTTTTTTTATTAGAGTTTGTTGATTTCTTCTATCAGCGCTTCGTAGATTTCCTCATCTTTTGCGTTTTTGATGATTTCGCCTTTCTTGAAGATGACCCAGGTGCCTTTGCCGCCCGCTGCGCCTAAATCGGCATGTCTAGCTTCGCCCGGCCCATTGACGATACAGCCCATGATGGCGATTGTTTTGTTGATACGATGTTCTTCGACGTATTGCTGAATTTTCTTTGCTAGAGGCAAAAGATTTACCTGAGTTCTTCCGCATGTTGGGCAGGAAATGAAGGTAGGATAATCTTTTTTTAGTCCCAAATCATGCAATAACCTTGAGGCTGCTTTGATTTCCTCTTCAGGTTCCTCGGTCATGGAAATGCGGATTGTGTCTCCTATACCCGCTAAAAGGATAGGTGATAAACCGGCTGAGGATCTGATGAGTGAGATATCTTTTGGACCTGCTTCGGTAATTCCGACATGCAGTGGATATGGGAATGTTTCCGCGGCGAGTTTATAGGCTTCAATCGTTTCCAATGCATCGGAACCCTTTAAAGATATGACGATGTTATAGAATCCCAAATCTTCAAGAATCTTTACGTGCTTAGCTGCGCTGTCAACCAACCACTGAGCCTTGATTTTCTCTTTGCCAAAGTAGATTGACTTGTCTAACGAGCCCGAATTGACTCCAATTCGAATTGGAACATTGTGAGCCTTGCAGGCATCCACAACCGCCTTGATGTTCTCTTCTGACCCGATATTTCCCGGATTGATACGAACCGCATCAACACCGGAATCAATAGCGGCTAAAGCCAATCTATAGTCGATATGAATATCGGCGATTAGAGGTATTGAGATTCTCTTTTTGATTTCTCTAATTGCGTAAGCGTCGTCCATGTCGAGAACGGACACCCTCATCAAATCGGCGCCCAAGGCTTGGCATCTATTAATTTGTGCGGACACTTCCTCGTATTTAGAGGTTTTGATTGAGCACATGCTCTGAATGAGAATTTTATCCGAATCGCCTATCGTTATGTTGCCTATAGCAACTTTTTTAGTCGTGTTTCTTGTATTCATGGCAATTATTTTACTAAAAATCAAAGATTATTTGTAGATAATTAAAAACGGCTGTGGTAACATTGACCACGCAAAAGAAAGAGAGTGATTCAACTATGGCTAAAGGAAAGCGCGAAAATACATCATTAAAGTGTTCTGAATGCGGAGAGAGAAACTATATCTCAACACGTAATAAGAAAACTCATCCTAACAAGTTAGAGATCATGAAATATTGCTCAAGATGCAATAAGATGACCCTCCACAAGGAAGCAAAATAAGGCTCGGGCCTTATTTTTTTATTCTAGCGCATGAAAGTTACCAAACTTTACCCCGGTTCTTATTATTGCAATTGCTATGTGGTCGGTGAAGAAGGGGAACCGTGCTTTATAATTGATCCAGGCTGCAACAACAAAGACTATTTGGACAATTATATCGATAAACACCACGTAGGAAAACTTCTTGGCATTTTCATAACTCATGGACATTTCGACCATATCGGAGGCTTGGCAAGTCTTAAGCATAAAGCAACATTATTCATACATTCTAATGACGTAGAGGCCTTAAGCGACCCCGATTTAAATTGTTCAACCGCTTTCTTTGACGAGGGATTCTCCATTAATATAGACGATTGGAACATCTATCAATTGGATGATGAAGACGAAATCAATATCGGCGGAACGTTAGTTCAGGTCATTCATACTCCGTTCCACACGAAGGGTTCGGTCTGCTTTTATATAGAAGATGAGAAAACACTCTTCAGCGGCGATACCTTGTTTAGGCTTGGAGTAGGCCGGAGTGATCTTAAAGGCGGTTGCCTGCGTTATATGGAACAATCCCTTGATAAACTTAGAAAACTTCCTCCTGAGACGAAAGTCTATCCAGGACATGATAAGGATACGACTATCGAGAACGAACTTAAGTTCAACTCTTATTTCAAATAAAGACGAAAGATATTGAATACCCACTGAACTCGGGTATTCTTTTTTTCAAGGAGGAGTGATTCAATGAAAACTAAGAAACGCTTATTGCTTCTGAGCGTTGTGGCCTTGGCCTCATGCACCAACATCGATTTTTCATTCCCAGATAAAGTTGATGGGGGAGATTCATCAAACGTCACAAGTCAAACGGAAGAATCCCAAAAAACCTCAGAAGAGACAAAGTCTTCTGAACAATTTTCTTCTGAAGAGGGATCAAGCACATCCGAGGAATCAAACCCTTCTTCCAACGGAAGCGAGTCTACATCGAATAAAGATGGGTATGTAACCGGGCCTCTTAAGTATAAAATCAGCTCATTTTCAGACGGTTACACACCAAACGAGGGCGATGTCCAAGTTCTAGTCGTTCCTATAGATTTAAGCACCGCAAGTGATGCCGCCTCTTATGAACTCGACACTTGGAGTGATGATGAGATCGATTTTATTGATACTCAATATTTCGGAACAGGAGACGTCGGGGCGCAAATCACCGGTTGGCCTTCGACTTACAAATATTGGACCTTCAAGGATTATTATGAGACCGCTAGTCATGGTTTGATCAAAATCGACGGGGAAGTAGCATCCGCATATAAGGTTAGCGGTGAGGTATCCATCAAAAACATTTTGGACGATGATACTTTAGACGCACTATATGACGTATTTGACGCCGCTTTGATAAACATGCAGAAAAATAACCCAGACATTGATTGGTCGAAGTACGACTCAAATGGCGATGGGTGGTTTGATTCCTGCCATTTCATCTCAAATTATAATGGGGCTTCTTGGGGAGATAATCTCTGGCCACACCAAAGCCAAACGTATCATACAAACAAGAATTACATCGTTGCCGATAACTACTCTTTGTCTTCGATTAGTATGTTTGAGAACGCTCAAACGTGCACTCATGAGCAAGGGCATATGTTCGGACTCGATGATTATTACGATTATTCAAATCCCCCAAACGGCAAAGAATCTTACGATTTTGTCGGAACGATGGATATGCAAGATATCAACTGGTTTGATTGGAATTCATTCTCTAAACTCGTGACAGGATGGGCGAATCCAACCGTCATCACAGGTGAAAAAGATAGTGTTACCGTTACCTTGAATGATGCCGCAACAAGCGGAGATTGTCTGCTCGTCCCTGCCGATTATTCTGATTTCAACAATTCGCCATATGATGAATACTTCTTGTTCGAACTCTTCTCTCCAAAAGGCAATAACGAACTGCCGTGGACCGTTCTTAATTCTTATTCGGATTTAGGAAACTACGGGGTTAGAGCTTATCACGTTTATGGAAAAGCCTATGGCTTAGATAGCGATGGTTACGCTTATGAGTTATTTGACGAGGACGGCATTCCCGTGAAGGGGTTCACCTCGATTATCTCTGCAGCGTGCAATTCCGCGTCAAGTGAAGATTACGGGGGAGATGTCACTTACGATGACTACCCGCTTTTGTCTTTAGTTTCGAAGAAAAATCCATCTAAATACCTGAAGAGAAACTCATCTTATCTCTCTAGCGAAGATTTGTGGCATGAGGGCGATACATTCACTTGGGAAAGTGGCAAATACGCCATAAAGAAAGGCGGAGGAGCCGCCTCAACTATGGTTGATGGGGATACGTTCCCTTATGAAATTACATTTGATGAGATGAACAAGGATTCGATGACGGTTACCGTTAGTAAAAAATAAAAGATAATTCACACGCCCCAGTCCTTAGGGGCGTTTTCTATAACCCCAAATATAATTTGGTGGTGGAATATGCCTCACTATCAAGATAAAATAACACACGTGCGGGCTTTTTAAGCCCATCAATTATTCAAAGGAGAACCTAAATGAACGTTACAGAATTACGCCCAGGCAACTATTTCGAAGACGAAAATTGCTTGTATCTCGTCATTGATATCCTTCTCAACAAAACCGCTATGAGAAAGATGGTCGCTAAAGTTAAAGTCAAGAATTTAAGAACCGGTGCAGTCACCGAAATCGCTCGTAACTCCGGTTATGATGTTGAGTTGGTCGAAGTCACAAAATCGCCTATGCAGTATCTTTATGATAACGGCGAAATGCTTGTCTTCATGGATCCAAAGAGCTATGAACAGCTTGAAATCGCCAAGTCACAGCTTGAGGATATCATTCCGTTCCTCGCTCCAAATGGCGAAGTCAATGTCGTCACATACGAGGAGGAAGTTCTTGATATCAACCTTCCTGCAAAAGTCGCTCTCGAAGTCATCGATTGCGAGCCAGGAGTTCGTGGTGACACAATCACCAATTCAGGTTCTAAAGACGCAACTTTAGAGACTGGCCTCAAAATCAGAATTCCTCTTTTCATCGATAAAGGTGAAAAGGTGCTTGTTGATACCTCAACTGGCAAATATGAAAGAAGGGCCTAAGCGATGACAGTTCAGGTTTGGGCATTTGTTTTATATCTAATCCTCGCTTTGATCGTGGGTGGAGTCGGAGGCTTCTTCGGAGCCAGAGCTCTCTTCAAATATGAACTCAAGAAGAATCCGCCGGTCAACGAGAAGATGATTCGTGCCATGTTCCAGCAGATGGGAAGAAAGCCATCTGAGGCTCAAGTAAGAGCAGTTCTTAAGAGCATGGAAAAGAATAGATAAAATATTCAAGAGTGGAGCCTCATACCGAGGCTCTTTTCTTTTGTTCTGTACGTACATCTTTATTTATATAGATAAGGTAGGGAGGCATATGGGATCGATTGTAATGGAAGCTGATTTTAGTCTGTATAACGCATTCAATGTCATTAACTCAAGAAGGCTTCTTTACACTCCTTGGGTCTTCTGGATAAGACGTTTTAGTTTAGTTCTAACCAATAGGCCATATATGTCTGTAGAAGTGGTACTACTAAGTGATTAGTAGTTTTGTAAAATAGTCATTTTTAAAATTTCCCACTTTTTAGATAAAACTAAAGAAAAACCACATATCATCGAAGAAATGTGGTTATACTAAATTAACTAAAAAACTACTAATTATTTATTTTCCCACACAAGTGGTTTCTCTTCTCCGGCTTTAAGCCTTTTGATGTTTTGAGAGTGGCGAATGATGAGCAGGATGGCCATGAATGTTGTAGCAATCGCTGTCCACCAGCCGAAGAAATATCCGGCGTTGAACGAACCGAATCCCCAAGTGAGAATCGCTAGGACTCCTGTGCCTCCAAAAACCTGAACGAGGATGGCCATTATCCATTGGAAGATCGTGATGAATATAGAGGTCGCAATGCTCGCAATTGACATGATTCTTTTAGATAAGAATACCGGGAGGAAGAATGCGAATCCGACAACGAATTCAAACCAGCTTGTCGCAACGACGCTTCCACTGAAGCAGGATACGGCTTTACCGCCTTTGAACCCCTTGAGGAATAACGACCAGCAGTGTCCGATTGTAGAAAAGAAAACCGCAAACCAAGGAATCAATGCACCGGGACATCCAAGGCTATTGAGCCATAAGTCATCCAAACCATACCCGAATAATTTAGTAGGAATTATCAATCCCCAGACAAGCCAGAATGCCACAATGGTCTTCGACATGTCGAGAAGGATTACCGAATAACCCGCCTTTTTCCCGAATACACGTCCGCAGTTCGTGCCACCGGAGTTGTGGGAACCATAATCTCTAGGGTCTTTTCCATAGAAAACCTTACCTATGACCACGCCCCACGGAATACTTCCAATGAGATAACCGACAAGGCTTGCGCCGACTAGAAGCAGCAAATTTAACAAGATTGAATTCATAACTGTACCCTTTTTACGACTATTATAAATAATAGGTGGCAATTTTTTCTCTCATTTTGCTATAATGAGACCAATTGCGAAAAGCATTTTACTATTATGGAAGAAATCTTGGAAGAAAAGAAAGTTGGCAATAACATTGCCGAAAAGCCTGTTGAAGACGATTACACAGGTAAGGATATCGAGATTCTCTCAGAACTTGAAGGCGTCAGAAAACGTCCTGGCATGTATATCGGTTCAACAAATTTGACCGGTCTACACCATCTTGTTTGGGAGATCCTCGACAACGCAGTCGACGAAGCCGTTAACGGTTACGGCAATAAGATAACCGTCACATTATGGAAAGATGGCTCGGTTTCCGTTGAGGATGAAGGCCGTGGAATCCCGGTTGATGTCTTGCCTCGGACCGGAAGACCAGCTGTTGAAACCATATACACCGTTTTGCATTCCGGCGGCAAATTCAATTCAAAAGCCTACGCAACATCCGGCGGTTTGCATGGTGTTGGCACAACCGTTACCAACGCTCTTTGCGAGTGGTGTGAAGTCAAAATAAACAAAGGCGGATATTCGTATTACGTTCGTTTTAAAGACGGCGGTACGATTGATAAGCCTTGCACTCAGGTGGGTAAAACGAATAAACACGGAACGACCTGCCGTTTTAAACCTGATCCAAAAATCTTCCCAAATACTAAATTCAGCTATGACACAATTGCCAGCCGCCTCGAAGAGAGGTCGTATTTGTGCACAGGAATTCATTTCATAATCAAAGACGAAGCAACGGGTAACAGCAACGAATATTACTGCGAGCATGGACTTAAAGAATACGTCGGTGCCATGAACAAGAACAAGACTCCTTTAGGAGATATTATCGATATAAGCGATGACGTCAATGGAATCAAAGTGGAAATTGCTATGCAATGGTGCCTCAAAGTCTATCAGGAGACAATCTTATCCTACGCTAACGAGGTCAGAACCTCGGATGGTGGTACTCACGAAGTAGGTTTCAAGTCATCTCTTACCAAGACATTAAATGATTGGGCCGTTGCTAACGGGGTTTGCAAACCTAACCAGACTATCGCCGGAGAAGATATAAGAGAGGGCTTGACCGCCGTCATATCATTGAAGATTCCGGAAAACAAACTCGAATTCGAAGGGCAGACAAAAGGCAAACTTGGCTCTCCAGATGCCGGACCGGCTGTTTCATCGGTTCTTACAAAGTCTTTGACTTATTTCCTTAACGAGCACAACGCTTTTGCCATTGAACTCATCAGGAAATGCTCTGACGCCCGCGATGCTCGTGAAGCTGCCCGCAAGGCAAAAGAACTTGCTCGCGGCACTAAGAAGCAATCGAAGAATGATTTCATGATAAGCGATAAACTCGCCTCAGCCCAATCCAAAGATTATGCCGAGAACGAGCTCTTCATAGTCGAGGGCGATTCCGCAGGTGGCTCCGCTAAGACAGGAAGAGATAGACTGCATCAAGCCATCTTGCCTTTAAGAGGTAAACCGCTTAATACGGAAGATGTATCAATCCAGAAGATTTCCGAGAACCTTGAATTCTCAACCCTCATCAACACAATCGGTGCCGGTGTCGGTCAAGACTTCAATGTCAAAGACTCGAAATACGGCAAGATCATCATCATGACCGATGCTGACGACGATGGAAGCCACATCCAGACGTTGTTATTGACGTTCTTCTATAACTTCATGAAGCCTTTAATCGACGCTGGCATGGTCTATATCGCCCAGCCACCTCTATATAGAGTCTACAAGAAGAGCGACCCTTCTAAGCATGTCTATTGCTGGAACGATGACGAACTCAACAAAGGCAAAGAGACAATCGGTTCCGGTTATGGCATCAACCGCTACAAAGGACTTGGCGAAATGAACGCCGATCAGTTAGCGGAAACAACAATGAACAAAAAGACCCGCCAGTTATTGCAGGTCGTCATCAATAACCCAATCATCGTCGAGAAGAAAATCTCAACCCTCATGGGTTCCGATTCCGAACCGAGATGGCAATGGATTCAGGAAAACGTTTCCTTTGCCGCTAGCGAAGATGATTATACGAATGAGATGAGAGGTAAGAAGAATGGCTAAAAAGAAAAACGAAGCACCAAAACCTATCATCAAGGAGAATATCGCCCCGATTACATTAGATGACTTGATGGGCGATAGATTCGGCCAGTACGCCAAAGAAGTTATTCAGGACCGCGCTATCCCGGACGCAAGAGACGGACTTAAGCCTGTCCAGCGTCGTATCATCTATGATATGTGGAATACCGGCAACACGATTGAGAAGCCAACCAAAAAATGCGCTCATATCGTTGGAGACGTCATGGGTAAATATCATCCTCACGGCGATTCCTCCATTTACGAAGCCTTGGTCAACATGTCCAAGAAATGGGCCTACAGAATGCCTTTGATCGATTTCCAGGGAAACAATGGTTCCATCGATGGCGATGGGCCAGCAGCTTATCGTTATACCGAGGCTAGATTATCTGCGTTGTCAGGAGAACTCATCCGTGACATCGATAAAGATTCCGTCGATATGGAGTTGACATTCGATGATACCGAATGGGAACCAACCGTTCTGCCTGCTAGATTCCCTAACTTGTTAGTCAACGGGTCCGAAGGTATCGCGGTCGGTATTTCCACCAATATCCCGCCTCACAATTTAGGCGAGGTCGTCAAAACCATCGTTTACCGTATCAAACACCCGGATTGCTCAATCGAGGATTTGCTTAAGTACTTACCTGGACCTGACTTCCCGACGGGTGGCATCATCTTCTCAGGTGATAGCCTCAAGGACGTTTATCTAAAAGGCGCCGGAAAAATCAAAAACGGCTCCAAATGCGAATGCACAGAAGCGGAAGATGGCACCAAGCAAATCATCATCACCGAGATTCCATACCGCGTCAACAAATCCGACCTGGTCAAGGAAATCGACAGGATTAGGCATGACAAAATCATCCCTGGCATTGTCGAGGTTAGAGATGAGTCAGACAAACACGGCTTGAGAATCGCGATTGATTTGAGAAATGACGTCAATAGCGAGGCCATCCTCAAATATTTATTGAACAAGACCAAAATGGTCGTTTCTTATAGTGCGCATATGGTCGCGATTATCGATGACCGCCCATATGTCATGAATCTCGCTGATTACTGCGATTGCTACATCCAGCATCAATTGGAGGTTGTATCTAGACGCACAACCTTCGTTCTTGCTAAAGACAAGGCTAGGCTCTCAATCGTTGATGGACTCATCAAGGCCGTCTCAATACTCGATGATGTTATCCACACCATCAGACATTCGGAAGATAAGGCAGATGCTAAACGCAACCTCATCGCCAATTTCAATTTTGGAATTGACCAGGCTGAGGCTATTTTGAATATGCCTTTATACAAGTTATCCCACACCGACATGACGACTTTAGAAGAAGAGAAGAAGTCACTTGAGAACGAGATTGCCGAACTTAATTCAATCCTATCTTCCCAAGAGAAGAGAGAAGACACCATCATCAAAGACCTCAATGACATCGTCAAGAAATATGGCGATAAGAGAAAAACTGAAATCAGGGAAGAGACTAGCGTTGCCGCTATCGATCAGCGCTCCCTTATCATTCCGGAAGACGTTCGCGTTGTCGTTACTCGCGAATGCTATATCAAGCGTTCATCCATCAAATCATGGAAGAGCTCTGGCGGACATAAAGGCGATAAGGCCGGCATTAAGGAAGGCGATTCCTTCGTCTTCAATGCCCAGGTTCAGACTATCGACCATCTGGTATGCTTCACCAACAAAGGCAATTATCTCTTATTGGCGGTCAACCAAATCAAAGACGGTAAATGGTTAGATGAAGGCTTCCACGTGAACAGCCTTGTTTCGGTTTCTCCTGGCGAACGCATCGTCAATGCATTCGTTGTTACGGATGATGGCTTTAGAGATGATTTAACAGTTATATTCGCAACCGCTAAAGGCTTGATTAAGAGAGTTGCTCTCTCGTCTTTGCCAACCGCTAGACGTTCTAAGCCAATCTCCGCCATTAAGCTTAATAATGATGAGGTCATAGGCGTTGCCTTAGGAAGCGGCAATTCCGATTTATTCGTCGCATCCGTTGATGGACAGGCTGTTTTCTATAACGAGAATGCTGTGGCAATCACCAATCCAAAGACTGGCGGCATGAAGATCGGTTCCTTCAAAGGCAAGGAAATTGCCGGCATCTTAAGCTTTAGCCCTGATGAGAAAGATAGAAAGATTCTCTTTATCACCGATAGGGGGCACACTCGAGTCTTTGACTTGAAGAACATCGAGAAGACCGGACGCATTGCCAAAACCACGACCATCTTCAGTTGTTTCCAAAAAGAGCCGCATAAGTTAGTCTTCATCGACAAGGCAAGCGGCAAGGAAGCCCCATATACATACAACACCGTTATTCATGGCGACCAGATGAAGGAAGTTACATTCCACGACTTCTATCTCACCCCGATGGAAAAATACGCGAAGAGGCCTGAAACCTTCCCGGCAAGGGATAGAATCCTCTTCGTTTCTAACGAAGCTTCATTAATCGTCAATAAGGACACCCCGCATTTCGATGCCGAAGTAAGCGATGCCGCCGTCAAACCTACTATTGATAAATCCGCAAGAAACGAAGAATCTTCGAATGAGGAGTATGAGCAAATAGACTTGTTCGGTGACGAACTCGCGGGAAAGAAGAGATAATGAGAAAAATCTTCATCCCCACCTATCAAATAAAGACGATATACGATCTTGACCCTGCAAAACTCAAAGAGCTTGGCGTTGAGGTCGTGTTATCGGATTTAGATAACACCCTTGCCTCTTATAAATGCAAGGATGCCGAAGAAAAGACCATAGCCTTGGTCAAAAAGTTCAAGGACAATGGCATTGCTTTCTATATAGCTAGCAATAACACATCAAAGCGAGTGCAGCGTTTCGCCTCAACCCTTGGCGTTAAAGCTTTGTCGGGTTTAAGGAAACCATTCTCGAACAGGTTGAAGAAAATGCTTACCGAGGAAGGCTTAGACAAAGATAAAACGGTTCTTGTCGGAGATCAGGTCATGACTGATGTGATCGCCGGAAATGGCGCAGGCATCAGGACTATACTCACGGAAAAGCTAGTGCCTGAAGATCCCCCGTGGACCAGATTCAATCGCCTTTTTGAAAAAGGCAAAAGGAAAGTCATCGTTAGAGATGGCTTGAGCAAGAATTTATAAGAAAGGAGTCTTATATGCCAGCAATCTTTACCTCATCCGTCAGCCGCTGTTCAAGATGCGGCGCCGTTCTTCAAACCGAAGATCCAAATGGAGAGCATTACATCGCCCCGGCTATATTGAAGAAAAAATCTCTCAATGACATCGTCTTCTGCGACGATTGCTATAAGGCCTCTCATTATTCCGAATCCCCTAATACCATCCACGCTTCTGAGGACCTGATTAAAATCCTCAAAGACGCTAGGGCTACCGATTCACTCGTCGTTTATTTCATCGACACCTTCTCATTTGAGTATTCAATTCCGACTGAAGTGGCCGATATCATCGAACATCAGAATATCCTGATTCTTGCTAAAAATCTCAACACCAAATTCAACCAGACAAATAAGGTTGATAAAGAAGAATACATCGCCCACGAATTCCGCAACTACCGTATCAAAGTCACGCGTGATGATGTCATGATTACGGATTTCGGCACAGAGGCCATGAAAGCAATTAAAGACAAAATCAACGAAAAGAGAAAAAGGCATGATGTCTATTTAATCGGCAGTGAGATCTCGTCTTTATATAACTTCACTAGAAAATTCTTGACTGATTACGTCAACATGTCCACGAGGACTGTTGTCACCCGTAAATATAAAGGAACCGATATGGAGGTTATTAGAATCCCGCTAGATTCTTCAACTTGCATTTATTCAACGGTTCCGTTCGTGGAATCCAATTCTTTTCTTTCTAAAGGCGATGAGGCTTTCAGAAAGAATCTCTACCCACGCGATGATTTCCACCCAAGAAGAAGACGTCTTGTCTTTGGTTCCTCCTTGTTCTTAGGAGGTCTCTGCCGTATCGATCTGATCGATGGCAAATCAACCGATGTTGATGTCTATTGCGCCGAGAAGGTTGATGTGGACGTCCAGGGTGGGCACCATATCGAGAAACATTTCTTGGAAAGAATCAAGAAAAAGACGATTAGACCAACCCTTCCGGAAATCGAAGGATTGAAGGATTTCGACGTTTTCGACGTCAAGATCGAACAGACCGGCATGAGAGACATCGGAATCTCCGGCCTAGGCTGGGTTTCTTTTAAAGGAAACAATCAAACATTCCGTATTTACGTCTATAGAGGCATCGGCGTCTATGGATCAAGAGCAAAGGTAAACAAAAATGCTGACACCAAAAAATAGAGCAACCCTAAAAAGTCTCGCCAACGGGATAAACCCAACGGTCATCCTCGGCAAAGGCGAACTCAAAGACACAACAATTGAAGCAATCAATGCTGGACTTGAAGCCCATGAGCTTATCAAAGTCCGAATTTTGAACACGCAAGGCGAAGAAGCCAAAGAACTCGCCAACGAGATCGTTAAGGCAACCAACTCCGAACTCGTCGCGATTATCGGAAGAGTAATCATTCTCTTTAAGCGAAATCCAAAACACCCGAAAATCGTTTTATGAAACCCTTAATCATCTTCGGAGGTTCCTTCGACCCAATTCACAACGGGCATATAAGGATTGCCCAAACCGCGTCAGATAAATATGATGCTGATGTCGTTTTCGTGCTCGCTAAGACGCCGAGATGGAAGATTGTGAACGAGTCTGAAGAAGATAGACTCAATATGCTTTCCCAAGCGCTTCTAGAGGTCGATAATCCGAGATTCTCCATATCGAGGACCGAACTGGATAGGGAAGGCGATTTCTCTTACTCGATTGACACGGTTAAAGAATTTCGTTCCCTGTACCCTAATAGAAAACTTTATTTCTTGATTGGCGCTGATCAGGTCAACCAATTTGACAAATGGCGTTCTTGCGAGGAGATAGCTTCCCTAGCGACGGTTATCTTCTCCAATCGTCCCGGTTTCGAAATAAGCGAAGAGAACGTTAAAAAATTCCATATGGAGTCTCTCAACTTCTTGGAATCCGGCAGCGTTTCTTCTACGCGCGTGCGCGGTCTTAATTTTATGGATATACCTGTAAGTGTATATTCCTATATCATTGACCACCATTTGTATTTCGTAAAAGAATTAGAGAAATATATCAAGCCAAAAAGACTAAGACATTCAGAATCCGTTGCGATGGTAGCCTATAACATAGCCAAGCAAATTTCCTTTGAGATGGGTGAGAAAGCCTTGATCACCGGCCTCCTCCATGACCTTGGCAAAAAGGTTGAGGAAGAGGAGAGTAGGGTGATTGTCTCAGATAATTATCCAGAATATAAAGACTACCCATCTTACGCCTTACATCAATGGACTGGGCGTTATATGGCTGAGAAGATATTCGGGGTTGAGGACGAGGATATCCTGAATGCGATCGAGTATCATTGTACTGGCAGGGCAAACATGTCGCCTCTAGAGAGAATCATCTTTTCCGCAGATAAGATTGAACCGCTTAGAGGATATGATTCTAGCGACATGATTAGAGCATGCGAAGAAGACTATGAAGCCGGCTTCATATATGTCTTAAAAGAGAATACGAAATTCCTTAGCAAAAAGCCGTTAGGAAAGCAGAATGAATTGACAAAAGAATGCATTAAATATTATTTAGGAGAAAATTATGGCATACCCAAGAGAAGTTAACATCGGAACCAAGTTACTTAATAGCAAAGGCGCAGAAGACGTTGAGGTGATCAACGTTAAGAACATCACTCCGTTTGCGGACTATTACATCATCGCGACTTGCCCAAGCGAAAGGGCGCTCGGAGGATTCTCGGACGCTTTGGATGAAGAGTATTCAAAAGAAGGATATGAGATCAAGTCAATAACAGGAACGCCGGAGTCGCAGTGGGTGATCATCGACCAAGGTGACGTGGTCATTCATTTGTTCACTCAATACAAGAGAAGAGAGATAGACTTGCAAGGGGTGGTAGCCCACGCAGAGAGCAAGAAATCTCATTAGTAGTTCTAAGTTGAACACCGGCCACTTCCGGTGTTTTTCTTTAAAATAGGTCATATTCGCATAATGTCCATTATGTTAACAAATACAATAAAAAAACGTGTTTTAGTCGATATTTGTATTTTGACCAAAAAATTATCAACATTTGATTTCCACCGAATTTTGTGATTTTCCACACATATTTAAAAACTACTAATTTGTTACTAAAATGT
>CAVIJK010000019.1:0-24159 GCA_963643345.1 bacterium
GGTTTTTATATGATTGAATTAATCAAAAAATTAAATAAACAAATCGGCCAATACAAGAAAGACGTATACATCGCTTGGGCGTTCGTATTCATTGAAACAGTTTGCGAACTTGCCGTTCCAACCCTAACCGGTTGGCTCGTGAACGTTTTAAAAGGAGAGGCGGTTACATTCTTCTCTGAGAACATCGTCATTTGGGAAGCTGATTTATCGGGCAGCATCAATCTTGCCCACGTCTTTATATTGGGCGGCTTAATGGTTCTTATAGCAATAATTGCTGTAGCAACCGGCATTGGGGCTGGCTATTCCTGCGCCATTGCATCTTGCGGAATCGGTCATAACATTAGAAAGAGCATGTACTACAAAATTCAGACATTCTCATTCAATAACGTTGATAAGTTTTCAACTTCATCCATCGTCACTCGTATGACAACAGACGTCACAAACGTTCAGTTTGCATATCAGATGACCATCAGAGCTTCATTAAGAGCGCCGCTTATGATGATATTTGCAATGGCAATTGCCTTCACGAAATCTTGGCAATTGGCCTTGGTCTTCCTCTTATTAGTGCCTATCGTCGGATTCTTCTTGTTCTTGATTGCTAACAAAGCCCACCCTTTATTTGTGGACATCTTCAATACCTACGACAACTTGAACCAGGAGATTCAAGAAGATGTTGCCGGCATTAGAGCTGTCAAAGCCTTTGGCAGACAGCCAGAACAGAAAAAGAAATTCAACAAGGTTAGCGACTATATCTACAGACACTTCGTCAAAGCGGAGAGGATAATCGCTTTCAACAACCCGTTGTTGCAGATTTTGTCTTATGTTTCGTCGTTGCTCATCTGCTATTTGGGTGCAGTAATCATTAAGAAATATGGTACAAATTCCCTGTCTACTGGAGATTTGACATCGTTGTTGACCTATGTTCTTCAAATCATGATGGCTCTTTTCTTGCTGTCGTCCATTTATGTTCAAGTTATCATCGCTAGAAACTCTGGTGAGCGTATCATCGCCATCCTTGAAGAGGAACCCGATATTACTACCCCAGAAAACGCTGTCACCGAAATTAAAGATGGCGCCGTTGACTTCGATGATGTTTCCTTCCATTATGCCTCAAATAAAGAGCATTGTGTTTTGAAGCACATCAACATCCATATTCCATCTGGTTCAACCGTTGGAATCGTTGGCTCAACTGGCTCTTCTAAGTCAACTTTGTTGAACTTGATAGCACGTTTATATGACGCTACGGACGGATCGGTTAAAGTCGGAGGTGTTGACGTTAGGAATTACGACCTAACCGTCTTAAGAGATTCGGTTGCCGTTGTACTTCAAAAGAACGTTTTGTTCACCGGAACAATTAAAGAGAACCTCTTGTGGGGTAATAAGAACGCTACCGATGAAGAAATCAAGAAAGCCTGTGACATGGCTTGCGCTTCCGAATTCATTGAAAGATTCCCTGCTAAATACGATACGATGCTCGATGAGGGCGGTACCAACGTATCCGGCGGTCAAAGGCAGAGACTCTGTATTGCTAGAGCGCTACTCAAAAACCCTAAGATTTTAATCATGGATGACTCAACAAGCGCGGTTGACACTCATACCGACGCCACAATTCGCGGATATCTTTCAAACGAGAAACCGGAAGTTACAAAATTCATTGTCGCTGAGCGCGTTCTTTCCGTTAAGGAATGCGACATCATCCTTGTCATGGACAACGGCGAAATCGTCGCTAAAGGCAATAACGATGAGCTTTACTCTTCTTGCCAGATTTACAAGGAATTAGTTGATACTCAGTTGGGAGGAGGTGATTTCGATGTCGCAAATTAAAATGAAAGGGGCACCAAAAAAAGCCCCAAAAGGCGCCGCAATGAGCGCGGTAAAACGAATTTTTGGCTACGAAATCAAATACTACCCATTTGAATTCTTCATGTCGATTTTCTGCGTTATCATATCTTGTGTTGCACAAACCGCAAACAGTTATTTCATCGGTACAATCTTTGTTGATGAAATCTTAAATAATCTCACAGACCCGCTTAAGAATCCTGACGATGTCATGGCTAAGTTGGGTGTGTATTTGATGGTTATGGCTGCAATTTACGCAATCGGAGTCATTTGCGTTTACTTCTACAATTTCTTGATGTGTAAGGTTGCCCAGGGCACTCAAAAGAGAATTAGAGACCAACTCTTTGCTCAAATGCAGGATTTACCTATTTCATACTTCGACACCAGAACTCGTGGTGACATCATGTCGGTTTACACGAATGACGTTGATACGTTGCGTGAAGCTATGTCAAGATCCTGGCCGATGGTTGTCAGTGCTGCCTTCAGTATCACAACAGTCGGAATCATGATGTTCTACACCAACTGGATTCTTGCTTTGATTGTAATTGCACTAACGGTTCCTATGTTCTTTTTTGCCAAGGTCGTCACAAACAAATCCGGCAAATACTTTGTCCGTCAACAGACATCCTTAGGCAAAACCAATGGTTATGTTGAAGAAATGATCAACGGCCAGAAGGTCGTCAAAGTCTTTAACCACGAACAAGAAGCGATTAAGGGGTTTGACGCATTAAACGATCAACTTTGCGAAGAATCAACCAAAGCTAATAAATACGCCAACTTGCTCATGCCTGTTGTCAATCAGGCCGGAACGCTTCAATACATCATCCTTGGCATCATTGCTGCGGTCATTCTCACATTTAAGGATAATCTTGGCGCATTTGAAGGGATGTTCTCAGTTGGAACCATTGTCTCCTTCCTGATGTTCTCCAAATCATTCACTCAGCCAATTGGTAACCTTTCGATGCAGATTAACTCAATCGTTATGGCTATTGCTGGCGCTACTCGTATTTTTGAGATGATTGACACCCCGGCAGAAGTCGATAACGGCTACGTCGCGTTGGTTAACGCCAAAGAAGACGAGAACGGAAATCCGGTAGAGGTGGAAGAACGCACTGGAAAATGGGCGTGGAAACATCCTCATGAAACCGGTGAAGTCACCTACACTTGGTTAAAAGGAGACATCACATTTGATGATGTCGACTTCGGCTACACTTCGGATAAGATAGTTCTCCATAACGTCACCCTTTATGCTAGGCCGGGACAGAAAGTTGCATTTGTTGGTCCTACAGGCGCCGGCAAAACCACAATTACCAACCTTATCAATCGTTTCTATGATATTGCTGACGGCAAAGTTCGTTATGACGGAATTAACATCAACAAAATCAAGAAATCAGACCTCAGAAGGTCGCTTGGAATGGTTCTCCAGGATACCGAACTCTTTACTGGTACTGTAAAAGACAACATTAGATTCGGTAAACTTGATGCAACGGATGAAGAAATTGTCGCAGCGGCAAAGCTTGCTAACGCGCACACGTTTATCTCTAATCTTCCAAATGGTTATGACACGATGCTTGAAAAAGCCGGTGGCAACCTATCACAAGGTCAAAGACAGTTAATCGCTATCGCTAGAGCGGCTATCGCAAACCCTCCATGCATGATTCTTGATGAAGCCACCTCCTCCATTGACTCTCGTACAGAAGAGATGGTACAAAAGGGAATGGATGCGATTATGAAAGGCAGAACCGTCTTTGTTATCGCCCACCGTTTGTCAACCGTCAAGAACTCCGATGTCATCATGGTCTTAGACCAAGGTAGAATCATCGAAAGAGGAACACACGACCAATTGATCGCTTTAGGTGGAAAGTATTATCAACTTTATACTGGAAACGCTCAAAAGAACTAAAAGTAAGAGGATGCAATAATTATAGTTGACTATTGCGTCCTCTTTTTTGCCTTTCAAGAACAAATTAAGCCGTTAAATTTCACTAATCAAATCAAGTTTGAAATCCAATTTTGGTGGCCCATTCATTTTGTTTCTATTAAAACACCTTCATCGCAAAGACTGCCCATTCCAATCTCAAACATATATTTGCACATTCTTTTATCCGATATTTTCAAACAGTCGTCCAATTGATCGAAATTACCATCCTTTATTATTTTATCTAAGCGTTCGGCCAAATCATGTGGTTTGTCTTTTATTCTTTTAAATAGGTAGTTATCTGTTTCTACCATGTTTCCACACAAATCTAGATACCTACACGTTTCCCTATCAGGGACGAACATTGAATATTTGCCACAATATGGCGAGTTTGTGTCGGTTATTTTCATTGGTATTAATACGTAACTCGCAATCAATCTTGATAGCATTGTCAAAGTTGTTTTCCAGGAATATTCATCCGGGTTTATTGTATTTTTTCCGTATACAAGATAATCGAGAGACACTCCGTGAAAATTCGCTAACAAAATTAGATTTTGCAGTTCCATAACATGTTTCCCCTTTTCATAATCAGCATAAGTTCTGAGACTAAGCTTTAATTCACCGCCAATGGCTTCTATCAATTTGGCTTGCGATAGATTTTTCTTTTTTCTTAGCGCCAATAGGCGTCTCCCCATCTGTTTTGATAACTTTGTTATGTCTTCCGTAATATGCAACCTCTCTCATTATAGAAGAATACCGCTCTCACTGTTTTTCTTAAAGGAGACAACCGAAACTAATTGCATAAGGAGGCGCGGATTACTATGGCTTATAAAAAAGGACCGCATGGAACAATTAGGAAATATAGCAAAACGGACGGCAAATATGTTAAAGAGTCGTTTGAAGAGATTCTTGTAAGAGTTTTCGGAGCAAAGAAGAAAAAACATTCAAGCAAGGAAAGGGAATTGGCAAGAAGGCAACTCGTCAGAGACAAAGCCGAAGCGTCACTTGATCCTTGCCTGTTCGATGTTTATTATTACATCGAAAAAGCAAAGCCCGGTTGTACTCAGTTAATTAACGCAAAGGTGAATTACAAAAAACCGGTTCATCATCGGAAATTGATATTGTTACAAAAAAATTGTTTATTGAAGTAAAACCAAAAACCGGCAAACATTGTTTATCTCAATTTTTGCACCAAAAGGAACACGCAAAAGAATATTGTAGAAAAGCCATTGTGTTTGCGCCAAACATGAGTTCTGCCAGGATACGAGAATACAGAAACCGAGGTATTACGGTCATAACTAGGCTACAAGATTTAAAAAAGAGGACCTTTAAGTGAAAGACTTGATTATCATTTCTGACAATCCGCTATCAAAAAACAACTTGTCTGGCTTGCTGATAGAGGAATTCAAAAACCTTGGTGTCGGTGAGAACACCGAACAACACCTATACATCAAAAGAAAATCAAGCGGTTTAGAGGTTTACTATACCCCAAAAGACACCCTTGAAAAATGTAGAGAGGAAATGGGTGAGGAAACTTACGCAAGAATTCCGAATAAAGAATCTTATCTAACAAACATAAGTGTCTCAGACTCTACCATTGCGAAAAAAGTAGTAGCCCTTATAAAAGATAATTTTGGCGATGTTTGGATTGACGATGATGACTATGAGTGGTTTGGTAAGGCTAGTGATTTTCTCCAAAGCGACCATCAGGAAAAAAGGGAAGCCACAACGCTTGCTGACAACGCTCGCAAATCAAAAGAACTCGACTTTTGAAATTAAATTTGACAAAAAACTATTTTGGCTGGGGCAACCCAGCCTTTTTCTTAATACATTTTTGTATTAATATATCAAAGCAACTTGAGAGGTACCTATATGGAAGAAGAGAAATTAAACGATCAAGAGTTGGCAAGAAGAGCAAAGCTTGCTAAATACGAAGAATTAGGCGTTGACCCATACGGAAGCCGTTACGAATGGGAAGACAGAATTATTGATTTACGCAACAAATACGGCGAAATGACGGAAGAAGAGTTCCAGGCGAACCCAATTCACTGCAACATCGCAGGACGTATCATGATCATCAGAAGCATGGGTAAGGCCGCGTTCTTCACCGTAAAAGACGAATATGGAACTATCCAGGTTTGGATTGGTAAGAATGTGGTTGGAGATGACAACTACGCCATCTTTAAGCTTGCCGATGCCGGCGATATTGTCGGAGTTGAGGGCACGATGATGAAATCCAAGACCGGAGAACTTACCATCAGAGCGATTAAATTCACACATATCACAAAGTGTTTAAAACCTCTTCCTGAGAAGTTCCACGGATTCACAGACCTCGAAGACAGATCAAGAAAGAGATATTTGGATTTGATGGTCAATGACGATTCAAGAAGAATTGCATTAACTAGACCAAAAATCATCAGAGCCATCCAGAAATACTGCGACGATTTGGGATTCGTTGAAGTGGAAACCTCAATCCTTTCCCCAATTCTTGGCGGTGCAGCTGCAAGGCCATTCATTACTCACCACAACGCGCTTGATAAGGATTTCTACCTTCGCATTGCTACCGAGTTAAACCTCAAGAAGTGTATGGTCGGCGGCATCGATAGAGTCTATGAAATAGGCCGTATCTTCAGAAATGAAGGCATGGATAACAGGCACAACCCTGAGTTCACCACAATCGAACTCTATCAGGCATATGGCGATTTAAGAAGCATGATGGATTGGGTTGAAGGCATGTTCCACACAGTCGCAAAGAATGTCATGGGCAAAGAAGTGTTCCATTGGCATGACCACGATATTGATATCTCAAAGCCGTTCGCATCAATCTCAATGGCTGAAGCTATCAAGAATGCGTGTGGAGTTGATTTCACACAGGATATTCCATTTGAAGAAGCGGTTAAATTAGCTAAAGAACACAACGTTCCGCTCCAAAAATCATGGAATTCTACCGGATATATCATGCAGGCTTTCTTCGATGAATTCGTTGAGCCAACGCTTGTTCAGCCAACATTCATTCACACATATCCAATTGAGGTCTCTCCGTTAACAAAGAAGACGGATGACCCAAGGTTTGTTGATAGATTTGAACTCTTTATTGCTGGATGCGAATTCGGAAACGCTTATAGCGAACTTAACAACCCATTCGACCAATTAGAGAGATTCAAAGCACAGCTCGCCGCTCGCGAAAGAGGCGATGACGAGGCTAACGATATGGATTTAACCTTCTTGGACGCTCTCCTTTACGGAATGCCTCCAGCAGGCGGAATCGGTGTTGGCATTGATAGATTCGTCATGCTCATGACCGAACAAGACACAATCCGTGAAGTTCTTCTTTTCCCAACCTTAAAAGACGAGAAGTAATTAAAAGCACACAAGGCGTCTATATGGCGCTTTTAATATGCTTTTATGTGTGACTTAAAACATTTTTTATACAAATTTTGTGATTTTAGGGAAAAAATTTGTTTTTTTGCTCTATATATTAGTGAAGGCCATAACTTCACAAAAACCAAACAAGTCTATTTAAGACTCAAGAATGTGACCTTAATTTTCTTGTTTTAGAGACATCCACATAATATAATTATGCGCACTCTAACGAAGGAATTAGAGTCAAACACACTCTTATGGTTGCCCGTTGAGGCAGCCCTGAGACCAAATTAGGAGGTGCTAATCAAATGAAGAAGTATGAGATCATGTACATCCTCACAGCTACATTAGACGATGCTGCTCGTGAGGCTGAGATCGCCAAACTCCATGGAATCCTTGAGTCCAATGGTGCCAAGGTTACCAATGTGAATCAGTGGGGCGTTAAAGACTTCGCTTATGAGATCAAGAAACAAAAGAAAGGCTTCTATGTTGTTGCAAAAGTTTCAGCAGAGAAGGCTTGCTTAGATGAATTCTCTCGTTTAGCAAAGTTAGATAACTCAGTTATCCGTTTCCTTATCACAGTTGACCAGGACTAATTAGACGACATTATTAAGGAGGACCACCAATGCTTAATAAAATCATTATGCAAGGTCGCCTTTGTGCAGACCCAGAAATTAGAAAAACCGCTAGTGGACAAGCAGTCGCTTCCTTCAGACTTGCTTCAGACGATTCCCGCAAGGGACCTAACGGAGAAAGACTCACAGTTTTCATGAATTGTACCATGTGGGGAGTTCGTGCTGAGAATTTCGCTAAGTTCACAAGAAAAGGATCGCAAGTCCTTATCGAAGGCCGTTTGACACAAAGATCTTACGTTAACAAAGCTGGTGTAAACGTCACTGCAACAGAAATCACTGCTGACAATTTCGAACTTCTTGACCCTAAAGGTGCAAGTGGTGCAAACGCTTCTGGATACGTTCCGGATATGCAATCGCCACAAGCCCCAGCAAGCCAAGTTCAACCAAATTCAGGAAATCTTGATTCAATCGATGTAGTTGACGACGATCTTCCATTCTAAAAAAGAAAGGATTTAAAGTTATGGCTTTTAAGAAAATGAGACAGCGTAAGAAAGTCTGCTATTTCACAAAGAACAAAGTTAAGTACATCGACTACAAGGATGTTGAAACTCTCCAGAGATTCATCAATCCAGATGGCAAAATCAGCCCACGTAGCGCAACAGGTACATCAGCTAAGTATCAGAGAGAATTAGCAAAGGCTATCAAAAACGCTAGATTCATGGGACTTCTCCCTGAGTCAGGACAGAGATAATAATCCCTGTCGGATATCAATCTCAAACAAAATTAGGTCAGCTTTACGGCTGACCTTTTTGTATAACTAATTTTTAATGCAAGCGGTGTGCTGCTGTTATTCGTTTAAATCGCCATTATGGTGTTTCGAATATTTTTCCCTAACTCGGCGTTCACCTTGTAATATTTGTAATATGTGCCTCTAGCACCGGCCCATCCTACAATAGAATCGCGATATTCCAACTGTAACAATGTGAATTTTATGGATATAGACATGGTATAACATGTGCATGCATATCCTTCATCATATTCCTTAAAACCGAGTTTTTGATCCCCGTATTTTGCTTCGCTTAACGTGGCATCTGCGTTTATGAGCAGATTATATATCTTCATTTCTGTGTCTTTTTTTGTTTTTGTTCCGTCTGAAACATAATTGACGTAATCCTCATCCTTGAATTTCAATTGGTATTCGAGCATGGTATCAAGCGAAAATGAATCATAAACACTCTGAACAAAAACGCTTTTCCTCGTATTGTCAACGACGATCATGCTGGCTGTGATGCCTGAAGCGATGGCAACAACAATCGGCACGACAACAAGGGTGATCATTTTTGCTCGTTTTCATAATCAGTTACCTCCAAAGAAGGAAATGACGCCATTCGCGAAACTAATTCTGTTGCTCATGGCCGTGTTTCTTGAGTTTGAAAGCAAATAATACCTAACATATTCAGTTCCGTCCCCCGGGACGGTTATCGAATAATCTGAATTTAGTTTCAGTCTCATAAAATCATAAACCTTTGCTTTAAATACATTATAGCCGGTAAACGGGAATTGGTCGCGATTGTGTTGAATCACAGTTGTTATAAAACGTTGTTTTCTTGAATTGAAGCTTGTGTTGTTCGAATAATAATTGTTAACAGCGTACTGGAAATTGACGCCATTTCTTATATAGTTCAGGGCGATATTTATTGAGTCGATATCAGCCAAAAGATTGCTGAACGAGAATTTCGAACGGCTTAATATTAATGAGTCTTTATAGAGATTGTAGTTAGAGAAATCGAAATCCTTGGATGAGAGATCTTCATATTCTTGTTGCATATCCCCGGCCCAAGTAAATATGTCTTCTAAAATATTGCAATTGTGCGATCCGTTAGATTGCGCATACATTCGCCCCTCTATCAAATCCATTGAAGCGAACATATGGCAAACGTCTATGGTTCTACCTGTTTCCGTTGCATCTGCAACATTTATAGTTGCGGTTGGGCATTCATGCATTGCCGTATTCGGTTGGATACCGCCGATATTCCAAAAATTGAAATGTTTATATACTTTCCATCTTTTAACTATCGTTTTTACATTGTTCCGAGTATTGCAAGTCCGCCCTCAAGGTACACCAATATGCAGAGTGTTACTCCGGCTATAGGAAGAATGATATCAATGTTCTTGGATTCTGCCTTATGTTTCTTTGTGTATGAAAAAAGAAGGACAACAGGTGCGCCAATCAGTAAATCTATATTCTTGCCGACGCCCCAACTATTCAGAAGTGGCGCGATTTGCTGAGACGTAATTTCACTTGTTGAGGCGTTTTCACCGCCGACAATCGCAGCGCCTATAAGACATCCGCTAAACGAAAAAATAAGATCAAGAAGCCCAGCCATCAGAAAAATGCCTGCAACGAACAAAGAAACCGAGAATGAATTGGCATTTGTCTTAAGAAACATCTTGTAGTCCTCTTCGCTCTTCCCTAAGGAAATGAAGTGTTTCTTTCTATGTTTAGCGTATAGGATGATGATGAAGAATGCGATGTAAGTTAGAATCGGCTTTGTTGTGAAGATCGGCGCGAGTATTACCGGGACGGTGAAAAGGCCTAATCCATTGGATAGACCCATAACGACACAGCAAGCAATCTCATATAAGGCCGGTAGAATGGTAAACAAACGGAAAATAATGAGCTTTTTCCCGGTAAAAACCTTACGTGGATGGTACACCATGAAGAAATAGGTAGATGAACACATCAGTAAATCGATGAATATATTGAAATTAAGATGGCTTGATAAAATAGTTTTGACCATGCTATCTATAAATTCTGGTGCACTATCGGCAAATAAGAATGATACATAACCATATAAATACCTACGATAAAAAAGAATGAAGGCAAAAATGATTCCCGCTGCGCAAGCTAGATGTTTTAAAACGATTTTGACAACGCTTTCTCTACTTTGAAGAATTAAAGCGAAGTTCGCTAAAAGGAATAGAGGAACCGCGCCAGAACCTATGATGTTTAGTACGCTGGACCAAGCTTGGAGAGTTGTCACTGCGTTGGGGTTGTTGGTCTGGCAAAAGTATGTCTCAAATCCCAAGACTGTCGCTATTTGAGTTAATGCGAGACAAATCCAGGCAATAACCCTGGCATAACGATAAGAAAGCGGAGCCTTATATTTAATATCGTTTTCTGGTGTGCGGTCGCATAACGCGATGTGGTTTTTTGCTGCCATATATTTGATGCCGTTCGTAATTATAAAACTTTTCTAGGCTAAAAAGATATGATGGTTTCTTTTTTATTCGATATTCAGTTCCCTATCGTTTGTAGCCAACCAAAATTCTTTTATCTCCTGTAGTTCAGGTGACGGTATTTAAAGCATCTTTCGTGCAACATAACATCACATACGCATTCTATAAATAAGTTGTTGTTTGCTATAATCTTTACGTTATGTCATTTACCTTGGAAGATATAAAAATCCTATTCGAAGATGGTTCAATGATCGTATGTGTTAAACCATGCGGACTCCCATCTCAGATGGATAAGACCGGAAACATTGATCTGCTTACCTTATTAAATAATAAATATGGCGATGTTTTCCTGATTCATAGATTAGATACCGCAACAGGTGGCGTAATGGTTTACGCTAGAGGAAAGAAGGCGGCAGCTATCCTATCTCAAGAAGTTCAGGATCACGATGTTTTCAAAAAGACTTACCTTGCTGTACTGGATAAATCTCCAATAGAACCCTCAGGAGAACTTACCGATTATCTTTATCATGACAAAAGGCAGAACAAGTCGTTCGTGGTTAAGAACAGTAGGAATGGCGCAAAACATGCAAAACTGTCGTACATAGTATTAAAAACAAATGAATCCGGCAATGCGTTGGTGGAAGTTAAACTCTACACAGGAAGAAGTCACCAGATAAGAGTTCAGTTTGCCTCTAGGGGATATCCATTATTCGGAGATGGCAAATATGGTAGTAGATGTAAGATGAAGGGTTTCGCCCTTTGGTCATACAAAATCAGCCTGAGGCATCCTGTAACAAAAAAGATAATAGAGTGTGAGTATGGACCTGATTACACTCAAATTCCTTGGAACAAATTCGATTAAACATCGCAAAAATATCAATTCATGCCGGGCTTTAGGTAAATCCCCTTACTTTATGCCTTAACAGTTAGTTACATACGGTTTCTTTTCTATCCAAATAGTCGTTAAAGGGGATGTTTCCGCTTTTATATCAAGTTTAACCTCGTTAACCAACGTTTTTGGTGCACTACTTTAGTTTGGAAAAATTAATATTGACTTTTATATATCTGTAAGGAAAATTTTAATATGTCATTGATTGCTACTTATATTGCCATTTTTGCAAGTGCAATTGCATCTGTTCCGGAAACGGAATCAAGTCAATATTCCTATTTTTCAAGTGATTTGGATTCTATATATGTTTCTAGATGGGAAAATGCTGTGGAGCACAGTGTTGAAACCAATTTTTTTACACCTTTAAGCACGCTCGGTGCTGGCGCAGCGGTTGGGTCGGATAACTATGAACCAAACGACAATCCAGATGATGCTACCATTATTTCGCCATCAAACTTCTATACTTTGGGAGAATATCGTACTCGTTTTTCTGCTAACTTGAACTACATCGGGAACTACGGTGATGTTGATTACTATGCTATTACTTTACTGGCCGACAGCCATATAACTATCAATGTTTCTTCGAATGCTGGCGTTTATTCGTTTCAATTAATTGGGATTGACTATTCGGGAGCTGACGGTGGCGATGCCGTACAAGTGCGTAACACCATTTTTAACGATGCATCTGATGAACATAATAAGCACTGTTCTTTTTCGTTGAGGGCTGGAACATATTACGTTGTGCTTGGCAACGATTCTTCGTGTGCGTTCGATTACAGTTTCGATATGTCCGTTTCTGTTATTGGTAGACAAAACGATTTGGACATTAGAGACGCCAGGCTTTATAAGCAATGCGGTGCAGCGTTGTGGATTTCCGACATAGTCTACGAGAACCTGCCACATTATATGTATGGGGGAGGGGATATTAGATATTATGCGCCAGCCATGCTCGGCCTCAGCAATTGGAGGGATTACGCATTGGATGCGATTGAATCTTTGGTTGGTGACAATCCGTTTTTGTTAAGCGAAATTATAATTTGGGACCAAGATATTCTCGACGGTTTTAAGACGGCGGTCGGAATTATGAAAGATGAGCTGAACGCCTTCAGTGAAAGCTATTCGAAAAACAATAAAATCAACGTTTCATTCAATGATTTTCATGTTGTTTTTGATAATGTTCTCGATAAACTATCCATCCTGATGACTTTTATGCCGACTTCCACGGCGATAGATATCGGCTTGACGGTTGGTGATTTGGCCACAGATACACTTGCCGCAATTATACCGAGCATTTTTCCGCCAACCCCTCAAAGTTTGGAAAGCTATATAAGCATGCTGAATTCTCTTTATCTTTATCTAAATTTAGCAACCAATGTTGCTGGTGGAACAATGCTCCAACCGTTTTCTATACCATGTTTTGCATCGATTTCGGTTGATGGAGTTTTAACCACAAGCAAAAGCCTTACATATTCATATAATAAAGAGTTTTTAGATTCAAATAAGGCCTCTCCATCCAACGTTTTATATTCATCCAATATTTTTTCTATTTCACCATCGGAATCGGGATATGCCGCTGGAAAAATTTATTGTCTTAAAAAACGTGATGATAGATGTATATTGGCAACGCCTAATCTATTTGAAAGCAATGTTCAAGTATCAAACGTAACTACGCAGGTCGCGGCATATGTACAAGCATTGCCGGAGGGTTACGAAGAATGGTTCTCTTTTACTTCGCATTCAGAAGACAAATACAGTTTTGTACTAGCAGATGGGAATGGTTCAAGCAAAGGAGACCTAAAATTATTCCATAACACTTTTATGGGAGAAGAATTGCAAACTGATCCGATAGCTATCGCCGATTATACATACAACGGAAATAAATGCGCAGTTGTTGACCTACGATTCGGCGAGACAGTTTATGTTAGAGTAACGGGCCTGAATGATAACCAATATTCAGGAGGAACGTTAAACGTGAACCAAGGAAAAATATCGCCGTTAATTCATGTTAACCATGAGTATTCTTCTATGTACACTGACATATCCAACGCAAAACATAGGGCATATTGTTCTTGCGGAGCTAGCATTTTGGTTGCTCATACATTTGGTCAAAGTTGGACCAGTGGTTTTAAAACCTATAGAAGATGTACACTTTGTAATGGTGTTTATTCAAATGGTACCGGAATTATTATCCCAGAATAGCAGGTAAATGATATGAAGAAAATAACCAAAATATTATTGATCACCATACCATCAGTCATTGCTGTCGCAGTTATGACTGTTGGCATTGCTCGCATCTCTCTCGCCCACATTGGGGATGGATACGATATCTCAGCATACACAGGCGGATCATATTCTGGCAAGGTGCAGTCATATTTGGATGTTTATAAGGATATTTGGAATGCCTCTACTCCTGAAGATATGCACGTAGAAAAGGCAATCGGATATGATTCTCAAGTTGAGTTTGACGAATATGCAAGATGGATGTATTCCTATCTTGATTTTGTCCCAATATTCGATTCTGGAAGCATAGACGAGGAAAGAGTTTTTGCTCCGGTTTTTAATTATATTTTTCAAATCGATTTTGCTGGAGTTGAATTTGCGCCGCACCCGTATTATCTTGACAAGAAGGTAAATTGCGTTCTTGGGTTTGGCACTGTTAGATACAAAGACGAGACAATAGGTGATTTGGAATATAATAACGTCATGTACTTGTTGATGGAGTGCAATGGACGTATCTCCCAGTTTTCGGCGAATGCATATGGAAATTATAACGGATTTTATGACTCATCAATAAATCACGATGATCCATTTGACAAAATCGATAACCCATCGTCATATGAATATTTTGCGAAAGGGACCATGGCGGCACATCAAGTAATCAAACGGAGTGCTAGTAACTCGAATTATTTTGAGTCATATCCGATATCTGATGGTGATGGCCAAATAATTGGACTCAATTATGGTAGGCCGTTCGATTATCAATTAAAAATTGGCGATTTACGCGGAAGTAACCTTGAAACGGACAATCACTCCCTGTCGATTTCGTTTTCTAGATATGCAACCAGAACCTTACCATCCCCAAGCGTATCACCCTCCCTTTCCATTGGCCTAGCAAAAAATCTAAAAAGATACACATCAGACGAGAAAGTATATATCAAATCTCCACGAGAACTTATCTCTCCATTTCTAACATATTATTCGGTCTTTCGCAGAAAAATGGTTAGGGATACTTATAATGATGATTTAACTCAATGTGATTACGCGGGTAAAAAATGGAAAATTAGTCTTTTGCCGTGGGCGACCAATGATAGGTTTGGGTATTATCAGGCAAAGGTTGATGCATCAAAAAAATTTAAGCCACCGTTTAACCTAAAATTTGGATGCATTTCCTATGGTGATACTTGGAGACCGTTAAGATTCTCCCCATCTGGAAATTTTGAATTTTCAAATTATGTAGGCGGCGGTCTTCCACAATTTACGAACTATAACAGTTAACCGGGATTCGTACACTCAACTTTTGTGGACACATACTATGCTTTTTGAACTTGTATAGGTGCATATTTAGTTTTTTAGATTGATACAAAGATATATATTGAAATCGTACATTGGCGTGGTTAGATTTGAACATGCTAATAAAAAAATTGCTTTATCATTGGTATTTCCATCGTTGTTAGGGGTGGTTGCATCAACATCTGTTGGACATGTTGCCGCCAATAATTTCGATTGCAAGAAGCTTTCGTTTTTTCCACAATCTATTTCCTCGTCCTACCCGGTGTCATACCCCACAATGGCTGCGTTAAATGGATATCAACTTATTGAAAATTAATCTTACTTTTATAACTTGCATTCTAGTTTTACCGGAAATATCAGCCTGACATGTACTTGGGTCGCGACAGAAATGTTCCTGTCATATTTGAATTGTACTTGCTCAGCTGGGGTTATAGACAGCTCGTATGTTTCTTTTGCGTCTGCGACATCGTCCGATGTTTCTAATGTTTCCGAATCTCCTGGCACAAGTGACGTTCCTGACACTACAACTTCAATGTCTGATTTCCATTATTATTTAAGAACCCAGTATCCAAATTGTATTAATCAAAAATGTTGCACATTCCCGATGTACAATTTGTAATAAAATGGAGGTTATTAGATGAATAATACCGGATTCTTTCTTGCAATCCCGTTTCTTCTATGTTCCTGTTCAAACGGTGTTTCCTTGAATGCCAAAAAGGAAAAAATTAAGAACGTTCAGCAACCTAATGGGGAAATCACAAAAGCTATCCTAGAGTCGGAGTCTAAGACGAATACCATTATCAACATGGAGAAGAATACAATCTATTCTCCGCTTACTGACGCTGTAGTTAATCTTATCAACAAAGCATATAAAGGAGATGAGTCTTCTTTAGCGCAATATAAGGATTTATCGGAGATGTTCAACGTAGAAGTGGACAAGTTCTCTTGCGAATCGAATGCCTTGGTGGCTGCAGACAACATCGATGACGTTTTAGAGAAAAAGCTTAATGAAAGCTATATTTCGACATACGAAGGTAATCCTAGCCAAATATCCAAATATGTAAGCAGGATTTACGGGAATGATTGCAATTTCGGCGAAACTGAGTTTCTAAATCTAAATATTTTGTCATTCAAAGATTCTTTTTCATCTCCTCTCGAAGAATCGAAGAAAGACGTTTTCCACGGTACAATAGATGTTAATACAGCCTTTTATTCAAGAAAGTGTGAATCATCTATTGTAGACAACGACATTTATACCGCAGCCACAATGACTATCTCTCAAACCACACTCACCATAATGATGGCAAAAGAAGGTCATAGCCTAAAAGAGATTAACGCAAACGATATTTATAATCTATCAAACGAGAAGACGGGTAGAGTTGAATTTGAAATTCCTCAATTCGGTGTCGATTCTCAAATTTGCTACAACATGGATGATCCTACTTATCAGTTTAACCAATTCGAATTCACCAAACTCGGCATTAAAGGCAAGAGCGTAGCTGCCAAAGGGCCAACTGCAACAGATCCGTCTGTTGATTTTGAATTCGTTGTTGATCGCCCATTCATCTTTGCATCTTGCTACCAGGGCGTGCCTTTGATGTTTGGAACGGTTGCTAATTTATAAAAATAAAATTCATATTGTAATCTGTTGAAATTTATCCAATGCGAATTTTTTAAAACAAATCCATTCTGAATATTAAACAACTAGGAAAGCGCTTCCAGGTTGTTTATACTTACCTTAACGAAAGGTTTTTACATATGGAAGAAGAAACAAAAGCGGGAGTTAAGACCGAGCGCTCTTACATTTCCCAAACTTCTGGGCTGCAAGGAAAGGATTATATCGGCTATGCTTTGGGCGATTTTGCCGGATGCCTTTGTTTTTCAACAGTCACAACAATTTTGCAGAAGTATTATACGGACATTTTGGGATTGGCCCCGCTGTTCATCATGATCATGTTCATTGTTGCTCGTGTATGGGATGCGATCAATGACCCTATCATGGGACGTATTGTCGATATTAGACATCCTGGGAAGGACGGGCGTTACCGTCCGTGGATGAAGTGGGTAGCAATCCCGCTTTGTCTTGCTACAATCTTGATGTTCCTCCCATGGCCAGGGATGGCAAATGCCATGGGTAATGTCGGTATTGCTGTATACGCCACCATCACATACATCATTTTCGGCATGATTTACACTGTCCATCAAATTCCTTACGGTTCGCTTGCTAGTGTTGTTACTACTGATGCCAAAGAAAGAAATAAGCTCTCGGTGTTCCGTTCTGCAGGTGCCGCGCTGGGTTCAATGCCGATCCTCATCCTTACTATGTTCTATGCTAAAAAAGTTGATGACGGCAACGGCAATATGGTGTCAAAAGTCCAGTATCTACCAATCATCATTGGCGTTTCCGTTCTTGCGCTTGTTGGCTGCGTCTTGTTATTTATTGCCTATCACAACACGAAAGAAAGAGTGATTGCAAAACCTATAGAACACAAAAAAGGCGAGACTTGGCAAATCGCAAAAAACCTTCTTAAAAATCGTAATTTTGTAGCTATATGTTTGGTTGGGTTATTACTCCTTGCTGCGCAGATGTTCACCCAATCATTTTACACTTATCTTTTTAACGATCTTTTCTCAGCAAATTGGATGAATCTAGCCTCCCAAGCTTGCTCTTATGGTCCAATGGTTGTACTTATGTTCTTCGCCGGGAAACTCGTTAAAAAATTCGGGAAAAAGGAAATATGCGCCGTTGGCGGTTTGATGGCCGCTTTGCCAAATGCAATTCTAATCTTCTTGAAAGATGCGATTGTTGTTACACCTGTTCTCTTCTTGCCATTCTGCTTAATTAGCGGAATTGGTATTTCTATTATTACTCTTGAGATATGGGCGTTAGCCACGGATGCAATTGATGACGTCGAAGTAAAAACCGGCGTTCGTAACGACGGCTCTTCATATTCTATATTTATGTTCTTCCGCAAGATGGGTCAGGTTCTTGCGGCTGTTTGCGTTAACGCCGCCCTTATTATTACCGGCTATGAGTCTGGAGCAACCGGCGCTCAAGCCGATGCTACTCTTAATTCCATGTATTATATGGCTACCGCCATTCCTGCTGTCCTCTTCCTTTTGCTTGGCTTGGTACTCCTTTTCCTTTACGGCCTCAGCAAAAAGAAAACCGATGAGCTTCAGGACAAGAAAGAAGAACTCCTTGCAAAACAAGTTCAAAATAACGAAGTTACAATTGGCGAATAAAAACACTCCTCAAACCTTATTTTGATAGGCGATGTATTTCCTGTTGTTTTTAGATATGCGTGAAGATAAATCAAAAATAAAAACCCATCAAACAATGGGTTTCTACTGTTTTATTTTGATTATAGAGGCAAGTCTTTGTGTTCAAATTTGACAGCACCGATAACGACACCGGCAACGCCTATGCAAATCAAAATGAGATTCTTCCAAATCCAGTCGTAAGAGAGGACAGCATCCATGCCCGCTATCGCCTTGGCGAAGTTATTGATTGAGGCCGTGTCGATAAGAGTGAAGATGGAAGCGTAATTGAAGATGCTCATCGCCTGAACACCGATACCTGATGAGACAAAGGCTTCCGTTCCAAACAATCCTAAAATACAGCAAAGGAAGGAGATGACGCAAATACCTCCGCCGACTGCAACTGATTGAGCAGATTTGTTAAAGAAGGCCGAAGCGCCAAAGCACAAACCCGATAATCCAATCATTGCGCATAATGATGCTAGGCAATATAAGAAAGTGCGGAAATACATTTTATCTACGACATTTCCCGTGTTCATTTTGATAATCCAAGCGGATACAGCCTGAGATGAGATTGCGAATGCCGTGATGATTATATACATTGTGAATATCGAACCGAGAAGGAAGACCAATTGGGTAAATATGACTTTCTTTCGATTGGTTGGAGTTGATAAGACGTAGGCCATAGAACCATCGCTAACCTGGCTAGCGATAAGTTTATTGGACGTAATCATGACGTAAATCATTGGTAACAAAACTCCGGCAATCTTATACACAAGATCGTTCATGACGGCGTTTAAGTCCATGCGGGACATGGTTTGGATTCTGGTAAGGGAGAAGCCCATATTCTCAAGTAAACCTAAAATCTGAAGCCATGATAAGCCTTCGTCATGAACATACGTGCTTGCCTGACCCATATCGATTTTGGTGAAGACACTCTTGGAACCAAGAACGATATTGATGACAACAAATATTGCGGCACATCCTAAGCTCATGATTAGCCACAATGGCCAATTTGATTTGAATGATTGTTTGAAAAGGGATGTTGAGAATAAGCGACCCGATTTCTTTTTCGTAACTGTTTTTTCCATAGTTATTCTCCTTTGACGACTTCTTCCATAAAGTAACGTTCTAGTGAATATGGGATTTCATGGAATTCGGCGATTTTATAATTTGAGAAGCCTGCAACCATCATATCCGTATGCTCAATCCCTATCTCAACGACATATGTTAGTGTGCTGTCATTTTTATATCTAACATTAACCATTGAGACATCGACAGAATCAAATTCTTCTTTGTCTTTGAATCTAATTGAGTATTTTCTTGTTGGGCGGTTTCTAATAATATCCATGTCGACGATATCAATTAGATGTCCATCCTTGATGAATCCGACGTAATCGCAGGTTCCCTCAAGTTCATCGAACATATGATTGGACATGATTATGGTGGTTCCCTTGGCTTTTTCCGCTCTGATCATCTCGATGAAGACCTCTCTAACTAGAGGATCAAGTCCTGTTGTTGGTTCATCAAGAATTAATATCTGCGGGCTTGCCATGAAGGCCGCGACCATCGCCGTCTTTTGCTTCATGCCTTTGGACATTCTCTTGAGGTTGGCCGTTGGGTCAAGCTGAAGAGCGTTGATGTATTTTTCGGCATTTCCCATATCCTTCATTCCAAGCATTTCTGCCTGAAGTTTAAGGAAATCCGTTCCACTTTCTAGTGGTGGGAAGGCGATTTCTCCAGGTAGGTATCCGATATATGGTTTGATGGCCTCCGCATCTTTCCATGCGTCCATCCCTAGAACAGTAACCTTACCGGTCTTTTGTTTAAGGAAGCCCATGATGTGGCGGAGGGTAGTGGTCTTTCCGGCGCCGTTTGTACCGCAATAACCAAATGTCTTCCCTTTTGGGACAACGAAATTGATATCGAAGATCCCACGTCCCTTGCCATAATCCTTGGTAAGGTTTTCAATTTTAATAGCGATATCTTCCTCTTTTGTATCGAAGAGGGAACCGGAGTTTGGATAACGCTTCTTGAGATCTTCCATCATTTCTTCTTCCCCTCCTTTTTCTTTGCCTGGTTTCTACTTACGAACATATCAAGCAACTTAAAGAGCCAATACAAAACTCCTGGCGCAATCCAAATGGCCCCTATTCTTAAAATCCAAGGATTCGAGAAGGCGATGCCACAAGCGATGACTGCGGCAACGGATAAGGCGTATATGATCCAAAGTACGGTATCCACAACGTGTGTCTTTTCCGTTTTCTTCTTTTGCAAATCATCGTATAACTCTTTGCGGGTTCTTTTGCCTTTCTTTTTGTTCTCGGTTGTTTTAGCTGTGGTTACAACGCCATCGAGTCCGCCGAATTTCTTGTGCTCTTTATAAAAAGACATGAAGTAATCTTGGAGAGAAAAACCTTTTTCTTCCATGCTGGTCAAGCTATATCCGACAAGCCCGTTTAAGAATTCTTTATATTCGGTCTTAGGGAATTTAACAATCAAAGTCGGAGTGTTCTTTCCCTTTTCCACAATTTCGTATTTTGTTGATGCGATGTATTCGTCCATCTTTCCCTTCTCTTTGAAGGTTAAGACGAAGACGGCGTCTGGCGCATTCTTAACGTCTTTTGCGTTGAATGTGGATACATGCTTACCGTCTTTAATGATTGAGATGGTGTCGCATGTGGCATCGACTTCCGAGAAGATGTGAGATGATAGAAGAATTGTTTTGCCACGCTTTTTCTCATCGACAATGAAATCGATGAAAACTTTCTGCATGACTGGGTCTAAACCTGATGTAGGCTCGTCGAGAATGAGCACATCCGGATCGTTCATGAAAGCAGTGACGACCGCAAGTTTGCGCTTATCTCCTAGTGACATCTCTTTGACCATAGGTGATGGGTCAAAAGCGAATTTTTTCAAAAGGTACTGAAGCCTTTCCTCATTGGCTTCGCCTCTCATGCCTTGCATCATATGGATGAATCCCCAACCATTTAATCCTTGTGGGATAGATGGTTCACCTGGAAGGTAACCGACTTTTCCGAGTATTTTCTCGGAGTTTCCAAATGAAGGTAATCCAAATATTTCAACCGTGCCTGTTGTTGCTTTGCAAAAGCCCATAATGTGGCGGATTGTGGTGGATTTTCCGGCTCCGTTTGGGCCTAAATATCCATAGCACTCGCCCTTATGAACTTTTATGGAGACATCGAAAACCCCACGTCCATAACCATAATCTTTGGTTAGGTGGTCAACGTTTATGATGACATCCTGTCCTTTGAAATCTGGGTTTTCCATAAGTTATTTCACAAGTCCCATCGATAAAGTGTGGTAGTCACGGAAGGATTCAAAGAGATTATTCTCCAAGCCTTTAGCTTTCTCCGTTTTAATAATATTCTCGACATCATCCTTCGTTGGGTGTGTACCAACCGTGTGATGTTGATCAGCCGGGAGTTCGTCATATGATTCTGGATCCATGAGGTTGTTGATATTGATGCGGTATCCATACCAATACAACTGGAATGCCAAATCTTTCATGGACACCGGAACATAAACATTCAAGACGCCTTTCGAGATTGTTGCGTAAATGATGTTCTTAATAAAACCGTCAGGAACTTTGATTGATGAATTGAAATCAAAAAAATCATCAAGGATAGTGGTTCCGAGTGTAAGTCTATTCTTGTTATTGCCATCACCGACCGTGTAGTATCCTTTGATTTTAAAATCCTGGTCTTCTAATTGGGAAAGCTCAGTAGTTTCAACATTACTTGCGGTCCCTATGCTAGATAAATCCGCACTTAAAATAAATTCTTTTCCAAGGACTATGTCTTTCTGATTATCTTTGCCAACATAATCATCTTCGGTCAATTCCATATAGATACCGATATGGGTATCTTTATCAGAGCCGAGCTGAAATGTGTATTTGCCTGCAACGCTGTGTTTTGCACCCGTGCCACACGAGGCCAAGGTTAGTACCATCAGGGATGACAGCAATCTTGATAGATGCTTCATAGGAATATTCCCCCTTCAACATTTAATTATCAGTCAATAATTGTATCAAAAAACAATTATTAATAAACTCTCATATTTTCTAAAGACAATAAAATGTGGTTTCAACAATAACCCTGCGGTTGAAAACTCATAATCCGTTTCGGCTTGATTGTGTTTTCTTTTACACACGTCTATCAATACGCTTAAAATAATCCTATGAAAAACACAATCTTGAAAAACGTGAATATTTTTGATGGTAAAGCGGAGTCCGCCATCTTAAACAACGTTGACGTTCTAATTGAAAATGGACTCATCACCAAAATCGGTAAAAACATCGAAGATAAATCCGCAAAAGTGGTTGATTTATCTGGTAAATACGTGATTCCAGGCTTAATCAATCTCCATTCTCATATCCCTGGATCGGGCAGAATTACCAAGAAACAAGTCGCCAAAAGAACGGGCTTAGTCTCTTTTGTTGTCAATAACCACCTAGGACGTGCCGTAGGACTAAAAATCTGTGAGGCTCACGCTAAACAGAATCTATATTCCGGCGTAACAACTGTTCGTTTGGTCGGTGGAATTGATAATTTTGATGCCATCTTACGTGACAAGATTAATGCCGGCAAAGCGATTGGCCCTCGCTTAATTGTTGCTAACTATGCTGTTGGCCCGGTGCACGCTCACATGGAGGGCACCGTTACCGTTTCTGCCAAAACAAACGCGGAAGCGATATCTTATGTTGAGAAACAAATCGCTAGTGGGGCGGACTTCATTAAATTGATGATTACCGGAGGGATTCTTGACACTAAGGAAAGAGGACATGTAGGCATCCTTAAAATGCCTGCGGACATGGTTAAAGCCTGCTGCGATTACGCCCATTCAAAAGGACTTAAGGTTGCCGCTCACGTTGAAGGTGAGGAGGGTATGGTTGTCGCTATAGAAAATGGCGTTGATACCATTGAGCACGGATCGTATGCCGATGATGAGCATTTGAAAATGTTCCATAATAGAGGCGGAGTCCTGGTGTTGACATTATCTCCGGCGATTCCGTTAGCTAAATTATCTCCGGCTGTTACTGGTTATTCCGAGGAAGTTAAATACAATTCAGAAGTCTTTATGGATAAGATGGTTGCAAACGTCTCATCCTGCCTAAAAATGGGAATTCCGGTTGGACTTGGTAACGACGCGGGATGCCCTTTGGTTCCTCATTATGATTTCTGGCGTGAACCGATGTATTTCCATCAGTACGTTCCAGGTATTTCTAACGCATTCGCGATATATTCAGCAACACTTGGAAACGCAAAGATATTGGGGCTCGACAATATTATCGGAAGTATCGAAGTGGGCAAGGAAGCGGACATGGTTATCTACAACACAAACCCATTAGATGATCTGAGTGCACTAAAGACTCCGTTTGCAACAATCAAGCACGGTCGTATATATCACAAGAAAATCAAGAAATATTCTTCCGTAGAGAAGAGGATAGTTTTGCTAGATAAATAAAAAGAAGAAATATTTAATAAAGCTCGTACAAAAAAATGTTCTAGATGCAAATCGTCATTTTTATGTCGAAAATCTTT
>CAVIJK010000019.1:24204-32328 GCA_963643345.1 bacterium
AATCTTTCACTTTAGGCAATGTTCCCCGAATGCAAGCCCTTTTGTTTTATAAAAATATCAAATTTCTAAAAAACATTTGGAGGAAACTAGAAAAAATGAAAAGAAATTATCTTGCTCTTTTTTCGAGCATTGCATTAGGAGCACTTATGCCTGTCCTATGCTTAACATCATGCGGAGGGTCAACAGAACCAACTGATTCATCATCCGCTGGCACCACAAAGGAATACAAGAATTACACGGATGAGGAGTGGAAGGCTGAGAACCTTGATACCAAAGAAATCGGTTATCAGTTAACAGGTGTTTGGGCTCTTGATGAGTACAACATTGAATTCGATTTCTGCTTAAACATTTATAAAGATGGAGCAGCGGTTGTTGAGCAAAGAGATGTCTATGAGCATGAGTCGTTCACTTACTTCGGATATTACGTCCAGAAAACAACAGAAGATGGTGAGGAATTAAACATCATCTTCAGAACAGAGATGACAGACAAACCAGAAAAATATGGCTCTGAATTCACCTCGCATGCATATAAATACACACTCTATGAAGAAATGGATGGTGGATTTGCATTCGGATTCGATTTCGGAATTACTCCAGGGCAGTATATGAGATCGGTTGATCTTGCCGGAAACTCAACAGTCACATACGCAACTTTCTCAGCATTCAACAGCAAAGTTGATAAGGAATCAAATGAAGGACCGTCAGATGGCGGAGATACATCATCTGAGGCGCCAACTGAGAAGACAGTCACTTATACATATGCCCAAACATCCGGAGTCACAATCAACGGCGAAGAAAGGAAAGTAGGCGTAAAGGCGAGCTTATACGATGACAACACTGCTAAAATTGAAGTTGGATTCTGTATGAGCGGAATGTTCATGTTCGATTACGGACTCTACTCAACAGAGGAAGGAACTTGGTCCAAGACAGGAGACGTCATCTCAATAGTTATTGGAGAAAAGACATATTCGGGCGATACATTCGAATACACGGTCTCTTACACAAATACAGATGGCGGCACTGATAATGTTGTCGCTAACGCAGTCACACTCCAGAAATAACAATGAAAAAGAAAATAGCTATTCTTGCCCTTTGGGGTGTGACAGCTGTTGGAGTTATCGCAGCTACGGCATACGCAAACGTGTATGCCCATGGCTGGGATAGAGCTTTAGCGGGATATTTCGGCTCGATCGGAGCAAAGGAGATAACCTCCGATGAGCTTGTCGCCGAACAAAAGGCATTAGAACTCAATATAGTTGATGAAGGCGGCGTCCTCCTTCAGAACAAAAATAGCGCCCTCCCTTTAGCGAAAGGAAACAAAGTCAGTGTCTTTGGACAAACCGCTCAGATGTGGATGAGCAAAGAAAAGCTCAATAACACAAAAGACACGGTACTTCTCGATTCTTTAGAAAGCGCTGGATTGGAAATTAACGGAACACTTCGTAAATTCTATAAACAGAGCAAACACACAAACTGGGGCACTGGAGCCAATCTTGGCGACGGTGGAATCCCAGGTGAGTGGGCGGTGGATGAGGTTCCTCAATCGGAATATGTCGACGCCGTCAAAAACAGTTACAAAGATTATTCCGACGCCGCTATCGTTGTCATTACAAGAGGCGGCAGTGAAGGCGGGGACCTCCCTCGTTATATGGGAAGATTTGGAGAAAACGATTCAACAAGCTACCTTGAATTAACTCAAAACGAGAAGGATTTGCTCAAATCCATCAAAAATGCAGGGGTCTTCAAAAAGACAATCGTCTTGCTTCATACCACAAACGCAATGAGCATGGATTTCGTCAATAACGAAGAATATGGCATCGATTCAGTTCTTTGGATCAGTGGTACAGGCCAAGATGGCATAGAGGAAGTCGGCAAATATTTCGTTGAGGGTGGCATCAATCCATCCGGCAAGAATGTCGACACTTATGTCTATGACAACTGGTCATCACCAGCCATGCAGAATTTCGGCGATTACCGTTTCACCAAAAACGGAGAATTAATCGCAGATACAACAACCACAGCCAGCAAAGGAACCTATTCATACCTGAATTATGGAGAGGGTATTTACGTTGGCTATAAGTATTACGAGACAAGATACGCCGATAAGGTCATGGGCAAAGCAAATGTTGGTACATACGATTATGACAATGTTGTATATGCCCCGTTTGGCTATGGAGGATCATATACTTCGTTCGAATTCTCGAACTTCAAAGTCAATAGCCCTGACTCAAATGGCGATATTGACCTTGAGGTTAAGGTTACAAATACCGGAAAACTCGCGGGTAAAGAAGTCGTTCAGTTCTATTGCTCAGTCCCATATACCGAAGGTGGAATAGAAAAGTCATTCGTCAGCTTGATTGATTTTGGCAAAACCGAATCATTGAAGCCAAATGGCTCCGAAACCATTAAGGTTACAGTTAACGTTGAGGATCTTGCCTCCTACGACAGCAAGGACAATCAAGCTTACGTTTTAGATAGTGGAAAGTATTATTTCACCGCTGCAGGTGACGCTCATGAAGCCACCAATAACATTTTGGCTTCAATGGGCTATTCAACATCAAACGGTATGACCTCTAACGGAAATGCCGACCTAGTTACCAATCTATCCTTAGAGAAAACGATTTACAAAAAGGCTGCTAGCGGGAAAGATTATTCGAATTTATTCGAAGAATGTGAGTTGGATGATGCTACCTATCTCTCAAGATCAAATTGGCAGGTTCTTGATTCCTTCTCAAAAGAGAATGGCACATCAGGTATCGCCTATGCAACATCATCAAAAACCGGACAATCCAACACAACCAACACCGACAAACTTGTCTACACCCACGAAATCAGAGATGAAGATTTAAAGAAGCTTCAGGATACTAGCTGGGGCGGCAGTGGCAATCCAAAAGCCATAGACGATTCAAGCTACCCTGATATCACATTTGGCAAGAGTGGAGATTTAACCTGCAAGTCAATGGTTGGAACCCCATATTCTAGCGAAAAGTGGATGGATTTAGTCCAACAGATGAGCCTAAACGAAGCCAAAGATCTTTTCGGGCGTTCAGGCTGGGGCAATGATGCCGTTAATAGCGTTGGCAAACCAAAATGCGTTTATCTCGATGGCCCTCAAGGAATGATTGATTATATTTCTGGAGGTAAAGGCTATCAGTTCACCGATGAGAATATGCTCGGCGCTACCTGGAATAAGGACCTTGCTTATCAGGAAGGAGACTTAATCGGACGGGAATTCGCCATGAAAGGCGCGTCAGTCTGGTGGTCCCCTGCCATGAACATCCATAGAACTGCCTTCTCTGGGCGTAACTTCGAATATTTCTCAGAGGATGGAGTGCATACAGCAATGATGGGATTACAAGAAACCATCGCCTGCAGCAAGAACGGAGTCGTTCCTTCGCTCAAGCATTTCTTCCTTAACGACCAAGAAACAAATAGAGGTGCTAATGGCAGACTTGCAACATTTGCAACCGAGCAAGCTATGAGAGAAATCTTTGCTAAGCCATTTGAAAAATGTGTTGTTGATGGCGGTGCTTCTGGTGTTATGGCCACAATGAGCCGCATCGGTTGGACACAGTCACCTCTTAGTTATCCGGCAATGACTGGATTGCTTAGAGATGAATGGGGATTTGAAGGCGCTGTCATTACTGATGCCCAAAGCTTCACTCCAAAGGAGGCTGAGGAGGCATTGGCTGCAGGATGCGACATGGTCGATGTCACAACCGCAACAACATTCCTCGATTCAACGCTAAGTAGCAAAGGTGGCAAATACATGCTTGCCTGCGCTGTTAAGAATATTCTTTATATCACAGTGAATTCCATTGCTGTTACAACAACCGTCAATGGCGGTTTCCCTGTTTACATCTTGCTTCTTATCGTTCTTGATGTCTTGGTTGGGGTAACACTCTGCTATGGCACGGTTGAGATACTTGTAAAACTCAATCCAAATCAAGCAATCTTAAGCAAGAAGGGCAAGTGGATTATGAGAGGTGTTGTCTGGGGATTACTTGCTGCATTCCTCGTTTACATTCTCGTAATGTTCTTCTCAACATGGTTATGGGATTTAATGTTTGCCATGCAAACAATGTAAACTAAGTAAAGTTAACAAAAAAACTCATCCATTTTGGGTGAGTTTTTCTTATTTATATGGACCACAGGGGCAACATAAAACCGCCTGCTAAGCGGGCGAGACTGGAATAAGTTAAAAGAACTCCGGGGCGCACAATGGCAATGCTCAATGTCATTGTTCTCGGAGTTCTTATTTGCTTTGTTATTATTTTTCGTATTGGAATGTGTATGTTCCGGCTTCGTTAATCTTGACTGTTATTGCGCTTTCGGTATTTGTTACCGAACATTTATCATCGTTATTTGTTGTGATTGATTTAACTCCATCTAAGATTAATGATCCGTTTCCGTTTGGCACAGTAACTGTTAGGGTTTTGCCGTTTTTCTTAACGGAAATATCACCATCTAGAGTGTTAACTTTTGTTTCTAATGTTTCAAAGTTATCCAGTACAGGTTTGATGTTATAAGACTTGAAGCCGGCGGAAGTGGATGAGATTCCACCGACATATTTGGATAAAAGGAATAAGGAACCTCCGCTCCATGCGTGGTTATATGTTCCCATGCCTTCTTGGAAGTATTCCCATAGGGTTGTGTATCCCTTTTCGATGTTCGTTTGAACCATAGGCTCAAATCTGCTCTTCATTCTTGCCAACGCCTCATCTTTATAACCCATTTCGAACATTGCCATTAGGACATAGTTTTCGGTATAGCTTGAGGCGTGCTCTGTTGTTTTTAAGACGTTGATGATTGTCTCATATTTTTCTTTATCCGCTAAGCCAGAGAGAACTGCGAATGCATTTGCTCTATCATCGACATAAGTTGATGCTGTAGCATAGCCAGATCCTTCTATCCAATATTGTGAGAAATTTGATTTGATCTGTTTCATTCTCTCGTCTAGCCATGATGTGTCTTTTCCGATGGTCTGGCCCATTTCCTTGATTGTGGAGCAAGCCCAGTAATAGAGGGAGTTTTCCTGTACCGCGGTATCAGAACGATAGTTTCCTGTGTCCTGCCAGTCGCGGAGGACATCGCATCCGGTTTTGTGGAAGACGAGACCTGTGACATCGTCTATATCCCATAGCTGAACATAGGATAAGAAGGCATCGTAGGTTTCATAGAGGAGATCTGAATCGCCTGACAAAAGATAGTAATCATGCATTGATACGATTCCCGCTAATTCTTGGGCGGGAAGCTCGTAAAGCATGTTTGTGATTGGGGTGACCGTTGGAAGAACGTGTTTTCTTGCTTTGACCTGGATTTTGCTCCATTCGACTTTCTGATGCATCATCTTGCGGTATAAAGCATATGTAGATGGGGTCATGGAATATCCGGCGATTCTCATCTGCAATACAGCATCGCCTGTCCATTGGGAACGTTCTCTATCGGGACAATCCATATATGAATCTCTCATGCAGACATATTGGGTTCTTCTAGCCATTTCCCAGAGATTGGTATAGAAAGAGTCGTTTGTGGAAAATGAACCGCTGAAATTGGTGTTATAGCCACTCTCCCTATACTTTAAGGAAATAATCTTTACTCCTGACGGTATTGTGTATGTGACTTTTGAGCCGTTTATCCAAGATGGAGATTCGAATTCCTGTTCTCCATTGGCAGAAGTTATGTAATTTGTTTTAAGTGATTGGGTTGAATAGGTGTTTTCTGTCTTGATTGAAATTCGGCATGCTTTATCTGCGCTGACTTTTAAATAAGGGGTGAATTGGGCGTTGTACGGGATATTTACGGTGATTTCTTCATCTTTGCTCGTTGTGTAATTTTCATAATCCTTTGAGTTTTCGTAATCCGTCAATTCGCCTTCTTTATATAAAGGTATTGGTCTTTCGTGCAGTTTGTTCCATGGTTCATCGCCATAATTTCCCTTGACGATAGCGTTGCTCCAAGAGGCATCGGAGAATGACGCTGTTTCAAATCCGTTATCTTCCTCATCGTTTGCATCGAAATAGACGTTGTACTCAGGGAATCTCAAATTTGGCTGTTCGACGTTATATCCTGGAAGCGTGTCGTTTTTAAAAGCCGCGTCCACTTTGGCCTTCCATGTATCGTCTGAAACGATAGTGGTGGAACCTGCTTTTAAACCAAATATAAATCCTGGATTATCTATTTGAACGTTGTTATATGAAACATCTAATCCCGTTCCTTCGTCCTGCTCATTTTTTGTGCCCCAGAACCACGCCTTAACCGCGATTACATTCTCGCCTTCTGCCAAATACGGCGAGAGATCGACTTTATCAAAGAATCCATCGGTAGGAGAATATCCTCTTTTCAATCCGCCATCTCTAATGACGGCATTGCCGTTGACATAGAGCATGTACTTGTTCTCCACTGCGATTTCCGCGATGGCTTCATTAGGGATACTATCGAGTGTGAATGTCTTTCTGAAATTAACCCATGTGTTGTGGTCACTGTTATCGGCCCATACCCATTTGGCGTTTCCTAAAGTCGATGGTGAGTCATCACTTCCGGCATATGGAACTATTTCCTGACTGGAAGTCGGCCCAGCCTTTTTACCGCAGGCGCCTAAAAGCGCGGCAAAAGAAATGCTATTTACAAGAGCTAGCAAAAGATGTGAAGAGCGTTTGATATTCATAAAAAATCTCCGTTTGTTACATTAAACATACAAACGGGGAGAGATAACCGTACTCAGCTTAATCTTTGACATTATCAGCACAATCTTTATTTGGGAAGACGAGAGTTAAAATGAAAATATCATCATTGATGCAGTATGAGAAATTACCGCCATATTTTTCAACGACAGTCTTGATGCTTAGGACGCCAAATCCGTGATATCTGTCGTCGTTTTTTGAGGTTTTGATGATGTTATCGCTGAATTTAACCTCACCAGTGAAGTAGTTGAGGAATTCTACTTCCGTGGAATCTTCCTTTTTGGTGAACGAGACATCGATGCATTTTTTGCTCTCCCCATCTATTTTTTGCACGGCCTCAATCGCGTTATCCACCGCATTTGATAAGAAGGAATAAATATCTCCATCTTTTAAGGCGGATAATCCGCTGGCATCGCCAAAAGCCGTCATTCTAATTCCCTCATTCAAACAGATGGTGTTTTTCATATTGAGAATCGTATTGATTGTCGGATGCTTGACATCAAAAGATTTTTCAAAAGCTGAGATTGAATTCTCAATGCCTTTTCTTTCGCTTTCATCCATCTTGTCGCCATATTGCCTCAAGAAATGCTTGATATCGTGGCATTTGATGTCGATGATTTTCATATTCTCTTTCTGCTCTTCATATTGTTTTTGCCCCATGGAAAGAAGCTGCTGAGATATGGCTAATTCATTTTCTAATTTCTTTATGTTCAGGAATATCTTTTTAACGATAAGCATAACAGCCATTAATACAATGATGGTTAATCTTGTTAATAATGCCAAAGGTCGGCTGTTTTCTTCGTATAAGCCGATTGCGGCGCTGATGCATGCATCCGTGACAATGGTTACAAACATCATCATCAATATGATCGCGTTGGATTTCGTCCTTCTTATATCCTTGATGTTGCGGCTGAAGAAGAACCATATCAAGAAGTAGAATGGCGATTTAATAAGCAGTTGCAAGAAGATATTCATCACTTCAATAAACGTCGATTTGATTCCTATGATTTTTTCGATAACATCCCGCAATGTGATAGGCAAAAGGCCTGTGACATTTGACAAGAATCCCAATGCAACAAAGGCTGTTAAACATTCAAGGACAATCGCATATGCATCACCGTCATATAGAAGGAACTGCAAGCCTAAGATTATCGAGTAAAAGACTATGTATACTACGCATTTGACCGGATAGATGAATTGAGAACCATCCGCTAAAGCATAAAGTTGAGACAGCAATATTAAAGTTATTACGTATATAGCTAAAACCGCCAATAGCCTTAGGATGAAAAATTTCTTATGTTTCTTCTGACATAAAAATAAAAACGGCAAAAGGAAACTCTCATATGTTCCATACAGGAGTCTAAATAAATATTGCACATCAAAACTTGCAAATAACATATCCGTTGGTTTTTTATAATAATCTTATAGAATTTAGTAAGTG
>CAVIJK010000020.1:0-29104 GCA_963643345.1 bacterium
TCTACCTAAGAGAAGTAAGAAAAGCCAAAAATAAGCCACCGCAGGGTGGCTTTTTGTATATCATAGTAATGTTTTGCTCATTCAGAGAAACTGGATGATAGACAAGCGAACTTCTGAAGAGGAGCTCAAAGAAACAAGAAAAGAAAATTACGGCCTGGAAACAATTAAAGAATTGTCCAAAAACTCACCAAGCAATACGGAAAAGGTGTTAGCCTCGAACGAAAATCAGTGATTCTGCTGTTCTTCCAAACCTTGAGACGCTACTTTTTGCTCATCGACAAAATCTTTAGCTTCCTCTTTTATTTTCTTCGTAACCTTGATGTCATTTGGTTTTGGCTGATTGATTATGTATTGTTCATAAGAAAGATCGAATCCATGTGCGTTGAATAGTTGCCTATATTCTCTTAAAAGATCGCGTTGAACTTGATAACGGTCTTCCTCAGCGCATTTCGCGACAAGCTTCACCGCAATGTTACTCGACTCATAGGCGGAGACGCCTTTATAGAAAGGCCCTTCAACAATCGCAGGAATCCTCTCTTTTAAATAAGCGAGGTTATCCTTAATTATTTTCTCAACATATTCCACAGGTACATCATAAGAGAACTCACACTCCACTACCGCTAAAGATAACTCACGGGAGAGATTGACAACGTTCTTAATATCGCTGTTGTTTATTATCTTAATGTTTCCAGCAGCATCAAGGAGTCGCGTAGCTCTGATGCCAATCTCCGACACGGTTCCTCTGAAGTCGTCGATAGAGACAATTTCTCCAACCGTATATTCTTCCTCGAAAATGATGAAAACACCTGCGATTATGTCGGCAATAAGCGACTGAGCACCAAGTCCAACGACAAGCGTAATAATGCCAACCGATTCCCAAAGAGCCGCGGTATTGACCCCGCAAGCTTGCAGGACTAGGAAAATTAAAGCGAGAGCGGAACCATATTTTATAAGCCCATCCAACAAGGTAATCACAGTCTTTGCGCGATTGCTCCGTTTCATGAGTTTCCTAAAAATCAAACGAAGTAGTTTGCTTAACGCCAGGATGATGACAATGATGATTACGCAGTGAATTACCCTCTTTTGGCTTTGCGCCCAAACGCTAGGGATTGTAGAAAGATCCCAAACATTCTCCTTCATCCAAATTGAGAAGTTTAAATTCGGCAGTACAGCCTCGATAATAAGCCCTGTAACGAATAAAGTCAGTATCGTCAAGATGATGACTAGAGTCACGATCGACCAGATTTTCTTTGTTTTGCTTTTGTCTGTTATTTTGTTAGCCATATTTTTATCTCCTTTTGCTCTTATAAGTTTGTTTTGCTTTTTAACCCTCAATAACGTTCACCTCCGCTTCTATTTCTAGTGAAGGATTTCCTTCAACTTTAGTTTCTTTTGAATATGCTTCGTAGTTTTTATAGTATGGCGAAGCATAGACTCGCACAGAGTTCACTTCTTTTAAATCGGGGATGGAGACGGTTGCGGTATCGGAATCAAGTCCTGGGCTTTCATCGAATTCATAGGAAACTCCATTCACTAACACTTTATTTCCAACAAAGTTGCCATCGCTTAGATTAACGGCTATATTTGCTCCATCATCGCCTAATATGACAGTGGCTTTAGCGTTTGTTGTTTTGCTCATTAACTCAGCATCGCTTGAAGATGTATCGAGTATCAGGTCATATTGGAATGTGACCCCTTCTACTTTGATACAATTGTAATAAACGAAATGGTAATTCGCGGAAGGGATGTTGGTCAACACTGCGTAATCCCCATCAGATATACACGGGTAAGTTAGAGAAGAGGAAACTACGCTCGCGTTGAAACATGCCCCATCACAAGTAGAGGTGTAGCCAATTTTACGGTAGAGATTGATTGTTCCATCATCGTTATAGGTGACTAGACTATCATCTGGAGTAGGTGTTTCAAAATTTGAAGCGGCACTGTATTTTTCTTTTGCCTGAGAATAAAGAATGTCATAGGAGACACTCTTGTATATGGAGGAAGATGAATCTAGAACCTCGATTTTAAGACTATTTGAAGTGTCATAAGGTACATTAGGAACTTCAACCTCATCGCCAAAATAAGTTGGTTCAACGACCTCCGAATCGTTTACGGTGACTCTTATCTGGTAATCACCAGGCAGCATGTTGCGATCAAGATATATAGTCGTCGGGAATGTTGCTCCATCGCAATTTAGAAGGTCAACAACAACATTGGATATCGAGAATTGATAGCTCAAGTCGTATTGCTTCTTCCCTAAAGTTAGAGTATGTTCCGCCTGAGGGGACTGATTGTCTAAGAAGGTCAGTTCAGCAGTGACGCTTACTTCACCCAATTCTCCTTCTATATCGGAAAGAAGAAACCTTGAATTAGGCTCTTCGGAAGGGTAATCGCTAAATTCTCTAATTTCCTTGCCGTCATCAAGATAGAAACTTAACGTTGATTTTGAATAATCGAAAGGCATTTGACAGGAATAAGGCAAACCAAATTTTTCATCCTCGAAAAGGATATCGTCGCCAAATTCAAAATATGGATAACCAAAGATATGCTCATTAGTTGAATCGTTTTGGTAAGGGACTTCATCTCCGTTGAATTCTCCGGCCTCAAAGTATATGAAGTGAATGGAGGATGAGAGTTTTTCCGCCGGAATCCTGAATTTTGCAACTGATGTACCCTTGTATGCATCAATAACCTCATCGCCGGAAACAAGTTGCAAGATATAGTAAAGATTATCGTGTTTGGACTCAAAGGAAGGATCAACAAGAATCGTGGCAAATCCATCTTCATAACTAATAGTTGCCTCGCTTGGATCAATGATTTTAAACGAGGCATCGTAAGACTGATCTTCGTCATAGGAGAAAAGAGCACTTTCGTAAACGAGGGTAGTGTCTCTGTTTCCATCTGAAGCATATATACTGTACTTGAATTTCTTCAAGCCATAGGAGGTGAGGAAATCAATCTTGTATCGTTTTTCGCTTGAGTCAACGGAGAAAGAAGAAGCGTTTGCTTCATTTATCAGCATTAGATCATCGTTGTATTGGCTTACAGTGACAGTGAAATCTTTCTCTTTATCTAAATAGATGAAACTGTTAGATATAGATACTTCGCTTGAAGAAGCGTTTATCTCTTCCGTTTTTTCACCCAAAAGGAGAGTTGGTCTCGTCCAGGTTGAAGGGAAATCGATGCTGATTTCTTGAGCAGATAAAAGCGAGGTAGAAGAAAGAACGCCATCATCCTGTTCTCCAGTCAGGCAAAGATAAAGAACGGAAGTATCTAAACCCGAGGCAAGGCGATACAAGGAAGCGAGATCGAACGAATCACTGACTCCTTTCAAAAAGTTTCCATCCATGTCGTTAGAAGAGAAGAAAACATCCTTAATTTCTCCTTTTTCGCTTGGTTCAGAACCACATAGATATACACGATAATCACGGTAGGAGTGACTAAAATCAGAAACATACAGATTATAATTCAGACAAAATGTCTCTTCTTCTGAAAACGAAAAGTACGTGCTCCTGTTATCGAAGGCGATGCAAGGTGAACTATAGGATGAGCCGGTCGTGATTTTACCGGAATAACAAGTAGTATCGTCATTCGATAAAGCGGAGCAGACAACATTGTATTTATAGCTTTGGTTTGGAGAAAATCCCGTGAAAAGATAAGTATTCTCACCATCTTCAAGAGTGACTTTTTTAGGTGAGCAATCCGTTTCAAACTCTATATAAAAATCCGATGCATTAAATGTGGTAAAATCAGCATTCCCTTGGAGAATCTCATTGGTATCAAGTTCTAGCAATGCATAATCTGGCCCAGTAGAGAAAGTGAGATGTCGACCAATGAAAGGATAGAGGCTAGCAAGGATCACTGTCACAGCAATTGCTCCTGTCACGGCCCCTGCAGCGGTTGTCGAGACAGCGCTTACGACATTGTTTGAGGCGGATGAAGCACTTTCTTTCCCAATCTGCTTCTTAGAAAACCTTTCCGCCTCTCTATTCGTGTTTTCTGAATATGAAGAAGGTGAATCTTGTGTTTTCTTAAGGTCGCTCTCGGCAAATGACTCTTCTATTGTGAGTTCCTCTTTAGGTGAGGGGGCAATCTCGTTTAAAAAGTATCGCTCCGCGGGAAAATTCTTGAATTCAGCAAAAGAATTCGTTTCTTTACCTTTGTAGAATTCATTCTCATCCGCTCTTTTCAATAGTGACTCCTCCCTTTGCCAAACGTGTTTATTAATTTCATTATAAACAAGGTAAGAAAAATGTTAAATGTTCCATTTCGATATTAACCGTCTATTAACTGAGGATTTTTGTAAATGCTATACATTTAAGTGGCTTCCACAACCGATAGTCCAATGCATCTTAGATAAAACGGAAAGAATAAAAACAGTTAACGCACAATAACGGCATTTTCTAAAGAAACATAAGGCCAAACAAAAAAGCGGTCTGATTAGAGGCCGCTAAATTGTTTAGTTTGATGCGATTATTCAGCTTTAGGCTCTTCCGAAACCGCTTCAGCTTGAGTTGCCTCTGGCTGTTTTTCCTGAACCGGTTTGGATTCAACTTCGGTTGCGCCTTCCTTTGAATTCTCGGCCGGTTTTTCTTCATTTGCAGAGTCTGAAATGATTTTCATTCTCTGGGCTCTTCTTTCTGCTCTTTCGGTGTCTGCATCGGACTTTTTCTCAAAGAAGTTAAGAGATACCGTTCCGGCGATTGCGCCGATAGCGAGTAAGATAACGCCGAACCAACGATATGAAAGGTGGATTTTCGATTCGAACGCAGCTTGGCTAGAGAGAATCCAGTTGTCGCTATATTCGACAGGTAAATGCGATCCGACGATGCCAAGAATTGCGAAGAACAAGCCGGCCACGATAAAGAGGCTAGCTAAAACAATCCAAAATTTCTCCCAACCGCTTATTTTGCTTGTAGTCGACTTTGCCATAATTGTCTAATTCCTTTTATTTTAATAATTAGTTAGCTGTTTCTGGAGATGGAGCAGCTGCCTGCTGAGCCTTAACATCAGCAACGAACTGCTGCATGAATGGATCGACGACAGCGTGGAAATTTTGCTCAGCTTCACGGAGATAGCCCTGGATGGAATCCTGAACTTCATGGATAGCTTCGCCCATACCTTTGCCCATTGGGAGTGCACGTCTTCCGGTCATGTATTGAACGAGCATGTTGAGTTTGTCGGCTGCTCCCCAATACCTTTCGTCTGTTAAACGAGATGCGTCGCAAACGGTTCTGATAAGAGCGATGATTTCGGAGATATCATTTCCGATGAATCTTGACGATGCTGTTTCAGCGCCATTGCTTTCTCTTCTTGCTGCGTTGTAATCATTGAAAAGTTTGATTAAGTTGTTGCCAAGTGTTAAGAAGCAGACTCCACGATAGAATCTTTCTTCTGCCTGAACTGCTGGTTCAGCTTCTGAAACATCGATATTCTTTGATTTTGCATCGGCGATATATCCGTTGATTAAAGTGGCGACCGTCTCATGAACGGGAATGACACCCTTGAAGATTGCGATGTGCTGAGCGTGGTCAACTCTTAATCCATCATTTGCAACTTTGAGGATTGTTGAGGTCTCTCCATAAATCAGTTCGTGCATATCACGGATGGATTTTTCGAATGCCTGTCCTTTTTCACCGTTTTGGTCGATGAAACTTTTTAATGGAGTGTTGTTCTCGAGTTCAGCAAGAATAGCTGACTTCTTTGTGTTGTAAACGGAAACATCGTATGTGTCTCTCTCTAATGTGTACTCCAATGTGTCTCTGATCATTGACTGATAGCGAACGAGAGTCGCGAGTACTAAACAATTTTGATTCATGTTAATTTCCTTCCTTTGAATCTTTTATATCCGGAGTCTTGATTGTCTCCTCCGATGGGTAAACATAATCTTCAAGACTATAGAAACGCTTGATAATGTGATTCGCATGTTTCTTTACGGAATCATTGGCGTGAGCCATGCAATAGCTCTCTTCTTTAAATGCTTCGAACATGGAAATATCATTTCCAGAATCGCCAACGACTAAAACATTATCCGAGTTTATGTGGTTGTAATCAAGATAGAAACGAATTCCATTGCTCTTTGAGCATCCTAGCGGGGTGACTTCAATGCACTGCACCGTCCATGAAAATTCCGCAAGACCGTCAAATTTCTCTCTCAGTTCCTTATTGGCCATTTTGGCTTTATTAGAACCCATAGGCGTGGCTCCGAAGAATATCATAACCTTTTCGACCTCGCCCTTCTCCAGTTCTTCTTCATAGGCCTTATCGTTCATTGTGATGATTTCGCGATAAGAACCCTGGATGCCCATGTAAAGAGGATAAAATAGCCTAACCCAGGCGGCTAAGCCATCTTTCGGGAAAACCATGTTCCTGTGTTTGGTAAAGAGAATAATGCATTTTGCTTTGTAATTGTTGCGAACGTATTCGATCATATCCTTTAAAAACACAGGGTCGAAAGAATCGTTCTTGATGGCAACGCCATTTTGATAAATAGAAGCGCCATTGCAACAAATCGAGTCAACATTGTGCCCAATGTATTCGCATACCTTATCAACAAACATATGCCCACGACCGCTAACCAAAACAACCTTACCTCCATCAGAGATAAAGCGATTTATAAAATTTTTGTTTTTGTCAGGAACCATTTTCCTTTTCGTCTTCGGATAGAAAAGTGTTCCATCAAGATCCGTGAAAATATATTTTTTCATGCTCGGTATATTTTAAAGAGTATTTTCCCACTTACAACTAAATTATATTTAGAATCACTCAGCGAGTTCGCAGGATGACTGAATCTTTGCAATGATTAATTGGAAATTTCTAGAAGGCAGCGAGGCAGGAGATAAAGCGGAGACAAATTCAAAGTCTTTTAAATTTTTGACTAAGAAAAGGATATCGATATCTTTCTGCAATTCTAGCAATGATTTCCTTGAGGTCTCATATTTAAGTTTCATCTCCGATTCCGAATATGGCATCTTGTCCACAATCCCCCTAAGCCTTGCCCTAAGCATGCAAAGAGCCTTTGGCACGAATAGGAAATAAACTGTAACTCTATAGCCTTTTGCTTTGGCCAATTTAATCATTTTAACATCGTCTGGACTAGATAAAGTTGATATAGAATAAAAGGATGTACCGGAAATTATGCCTTTATATATATTATCTTCAGGAAGCCCTTGCAAAAAAGCGGTATCGAACACTTTAGCAAATGTTCTTTTGCCTGCGGCTTCAGGTCCAGCAACTAAAATGAGTTGTTTTTTCTCTTCAGCCATTTGGGAACACCACCTTCTTGATATTTTGTTTGCTATCTAGATATTCTTTTACACCGTTTTTATATTCGAGAACCAAATAAGCATCTTCGGCATATGCGATCGGAACCCCAGCTTTCCAGTTATCAATTTTCGCTCTTCGAAGACCATATCCAGCGCCGGATTTTGTTAAATTCAGAAGATACTTCTTATATTTTGGGGAATCTATCGTTCCTAAATATTTACAAACGAGTTTGCCCTTGACTCGATATGTGAGATAAAAATATTCTCTGCCTTGAATTGTTTTCTTAGATAGAGTCTTTTTCATGCTAAAAGAATAACACAAACAAAAGAAAAGAGGGATGAATTGCCCCTCTTAACTTTGTTAAATGTTGTTAAATTTTGAATTTGTTCTCTGCTTCAATGACTCCGTATCCGCCTTCGTCTCTCTTGTAGACGACGGAGACTCTTTCGTCATCAACATCATAATAAAGGAAGAATGGATGGCTTATTGCTTCCATCTTGATTATTGCTTCATCCAAAGTCATAGGTTTAAGGAATATCGATTTGGTTCTGACAATTTCGTCATTTTCCTCTTCCTCAACTTCATCTTGGATTTCTTCCCAAGCAACTGCACGACCCAAAGATTCACCGCCTTTTGAACGGTTCATTTTTGTTTTTAAACGTCTCATCTGATCTTCGAGTTTATCGATTGCAAAATCAAGTGCGGCATAAAGATCCGGGTTTACGACTTCGGTTCTGAAATCCATTTGTTTTGTGAAGATTGTAACTTCAACTTTAGCGCCTACTTTGTATGACCTGACAACGACCCTGCAGTCAACGTCATCAGTGATGACAAAGTACTTGTCCATTCTCGCGAGTTTTTCTTCAACTGCCACGCGAATAGAATCGGTAACTTCAATGTTTTTACCGATAATCTGATATTTCATATTATGTCCTCCAAAGAGGGATATCCCCCCCTTCTACACTTCCCATTTTAACGACAACACCAAGAATGTAAATAAGTAGTATAAAAAGGATAGAATCCATCGAATGAAAACTTTTATGAAAATAAAAAGAAAGCGTTTTCATACGCTCCTTTTTTATGTTTTTTCTCGGTAATAATCAGAGGTTGAAGAACTCTTTTAATTGAGCAACTTTATCCAATCTTTCCCAAGGGAACTCAATGTCAGGTCTTCCAAAGCAACCATAGTTTGTAGTGTCCTGATATTTAAAGTCCGGATGCCTTAAATTGAACTGAGCGATAATCGCTCCAGGTCTGCAGTCGAAGAACTTTTTGATAGCGGTAAGGATTGCATCATCAGAAACGTGCGCTGTTTTGAAAGTGGAAACGGAAATTGACAACGGTTCAGCGACTCCTATGGCATATGAAAGCTGAACTTCAAGTCTATCTGCAGCACCGGCTGCCACAAGATTCTTGGCAATATATCTTGCATAATAGGAAGCGGATCTATCGACTTTGGATGGATCTTTCCCAGAAAATGCTCCGCCACCATGTCTACATGAGCCGCCGTAAGTATCGACAATTAGTTTACGGCCAGTTAGACCAGTGTCGCCCTTAGGACCGCCGATGGCAAATCTCCCAGTAGGGTTAATCAAAAATTTAAAATCGGTGTTAAGGCCAAATTTTTTAACAACCGGCACCATGATGTTTTCATGAATGTATTTTCTATACTCATCAATGTTGACATCCTCATCGTGCTGACAAGACATTAGAACCGTATCGACTCTCGGATGCGTTGGATCTGTATAATCGATTGTTACCTGAGATTTCATGTCAGGTCTAGAATGTTTGAATTCTCCCGTTTTCCTTAAGGTGGTTGCAGTTCTAACCAACTTATGGGCAATAGAAATCGCTAAAGGCATATATCCGTCGGACTCATTTGTGGCATATCCAAACATAATGCCTTGATCGCCTGCTCCATTATTTAAGGGATCGGCTTTTTCAACACCCATTGCTATGTCAACTGACTGAGTGTTGAGTTTGACCATGATTTGACAAGTGTCAGCCCCAATACCATCTTCAGGCTTGTTATATCCAATCTTCTTAAGAACGCTCCTGGCGATACCGGCATAATCAACCGAGCACCCTTTCTTCATAGTGATTTCTCCGCCGATAAGAATGAATTCTTCTGTAGCGAAAACTTCGCATGCGACATGAGCGCCTGCGTCTTGCCTTAAGCACTCATCCAAAATGGCATCAGCAATTTGATCACAGACTTTGTCTGGATGCCCTTCTGAAACGGACTCTGATGTGAACAAAAACTTATTTTTCATAAATACTCCCATTAGACGAAAAATACCTCCCACATGGTGGAAGGCCTCATCTAATAGCAATCCTGTCAGACATCGTTCCGGGGTGGGTCCGGCTCAGGACGAGCACTTACCTCTATAGAGGAGTTGCTAGCGGCTTTTTACAGTCCTTTTGACACCGCTTCTTGATGTTCGACTTTCTCGTCGTGGCTAATATTCTAGATGCAAATTTTTCAAAATCAAGGCAAACCGAAAGAAAAGCCACCTCCAGAAGAGATGGCATTTTATAACTTAGGAATTTTTAGCTGCCTGTAGAGCAAGGGCTAATTGATCGGGACAAGAAGTGTTTTTCCCCGCACATCTAGTTCCTCCAAGAATCGAAATCAATTCGTCAACATCTCTGCCAACCGCTAATCTTGCGACCCCTTGAGTGTTGCCCGGACATCCGCCAACGAACTGAATGTTTTTGACGATATTGTCTTCAAGAACAATATTGATTTGTCTTGTGCAAACACCCGTTGGCTTATATGAGAATTCTTTCGTCATTATTTGACTATTGTTCCGTAGACAAGTCCGAAAGCTGAAGCAGCGTTGCATTCGTCGGTGTCAATATGCATTGCTAAAGCGTAGGATGAGCTAACTCTAACAACCGTGTCACCAAAGATTGTGTCTCTGCCGTTTCCTGCCGAAACCTTTACCGAAACGATGTCGCCGTTCTTTACGCCAAACGCTTCTGCATCAGCAGGAGTCATATGAATGTGACGTTTTGCGGCAATGGCGCCTTCCTTTAATTCGACCTCTCCTGCAGGACCGACTAACTTAACAGGTGCTGAGCCTGCAACGTCTCCTGATTCTCTAACTGGGACTTGAACGCCGATAGTGCGTGCATCTGTAAATGACAATTCAACCTGATCGGCTTTTCTTGTTGGGCCGAGGATTGAGCAATTGAGGGCGCCTTTAGGACCGACAACCTGAACCTTCTGATTTGAAGCGAACTGTCCTGGCTGCGAAAGCATCTTCTTAACAGTAAGTTCTGCATCAGCACCAAATAATACTTTTAATGTTTCGTCTGTGACGTGGACGTGACGTGCGCTTGTCTCAACGACAAACTTTAATTCTTCTTCCATTTTTTATATCTCCTATCTAGGCGATGACAATTATAAAACCCTTTATTAAAAGAAGCACCGAAAAAATATCAATTTAACTAACACTTTTTCCAACAAGAAGTTTAAACTTGCCTCGAGAGGAGGAACGAAATCATGTCGGATGAAAAAGAAAACGAAACACCTATCATAGAAGAAAAACTTTTGAAGGACGTCCCTCCTGCAGAAAATCTGGAACTAGAAGACATCATTCCAGATTTGGAAACCATCGAAGCGGCTGATGAAAGCGATGAAGAAACCGTTGATATCGAAGAGGTCAGCACAGAAGAACTGATTAAGGACATAAACGAGAGAAACAAAAAAGAACTCAATAGAATTTTCGACGAGGTTCCTGACATCGATATCGCAGAGGCCTGCGAAACTATAGATGTCACCTCTTTAATACGCCTATTCAGAATGATGCCATCCGAAAGAACGGCAGAATTGTTTGAAGAATTGAGCCAGGACAAGAAAGAAGAGCTCATCAAAGGGATGACCGACAAAGAACTTGTCGAAATCATCAACGAACAATATGCGGATGACATTGCAGACGCGGTTGGAGACATGCCTGCAAACCTAGCGGCAAGAGTCCTCAAGGCAGCTGACAAGAACATGAGAAAGGACATTAACACCCTTCTCAAATATCAAGATGATACCGCCGGCGCGGTCATGACTACTGAATTTTTGGAGTTCAAGCAGGATTTAAGCGTTAAGCAAACAATCGAGCAAATTAGAAATATAGGTAAGGACGCCGAGACCATTTACACAATTTTCGTGAGGGATTCGCAGCGTCAATTTGTCGGTACAGTCGACTTGGATGATTTGATTTTCGCTAAAGAAAGCCAAAAACTACAAGACATCATGAACAAAGACGCTCCAACAATTCAAGCTAACACCGATAGAGAAGAGGTTGCCGTCATCTTCCGTCGTTATGACCTTAACGCAATCGCGGTTTTAAACAATGACAATAGACTAGTTGGTGTTGTCACGGTCGACGACGCTATCGACGTCATGATTCAGGAAACCAACGAAGATATCGAATCCATGAACCAAGTTGGAACGTTAGAAGATTCATATCTGGAAACCAGCCCTTGGGATATGGCTAAAAAATGTTTCCCTTGGTTGATCATATTGATGGTCCTTGGGACATTCTCATCAATGGTCCTCTCCAGACTTGAAGATACTTTGGGGACACTTGCCGTTTTAACAGCTTTCATCACCGTTTTGATGGATACAGGCGGAAACTCAGGAGGGCAGACAATTGCTCTTATGATTCGCGGTTTGTCCCTTAAAGAATTTGGGCCTAAGGATTTTGGAAAAATCATCTGGAAAGAACTTAAATCATCAATTATAACCGCTTCAATCGTCGCCGTTTTCGGCGTCATTTGGTTCACAATTGAACAAGTTACCGGAATCATCATAAACACGAATGCGGCAGAAGCCGTGATCGAAGCGCAGGGCTTAACATACAACGGCCAATTGGTAACGATATGGCAGGGAAACATCTGGAGCTGGGCATTTTTCAAACCAGTATTAATTGTTTCCGTCGGCGTATCTTTAACGTTGTTCGTTGGCGTTATTTTCTCAAAGGTCCTCGCAATCTGTTTACCGCTTTTATCGGCAGTCCTAAAGAAAGACCCGGCAATCGTATCTCAGCCGTTATTGACGACCATCATCGATGTATTGTCCTTGCTCACGTTCTTCTTGATAGCTCAAACAATGATATTCCCGCTGCTAGGCTTATAGTGAACTGGCCCCACTTAAATGTGAGGCTTTTTTCTTGTTTTTTGTTGCGATTCAATTAAAGGGTGCATATAATACACTTCGCCGCGGGGATGGCGAAATGGTAAACGCGTACGTTTGAGGGGCGTATGGAGAGATCCTTGTGAGTTCGAGTCTCATTTCCCGCACCAACAAGAAAATTTGGTTCAGCAAAGCTGGGCCTTTTTTTGTAACTTGACAAATAATGCTTGGCATATTTCATAATTTTTGCATAATAGGGCAAGGAAAAATTATATTTTTGGAGACACTATGGCACTTACGTTAACGGAAAAAATCATCGCAGCTCACACCAATGAGAAATTGGAAAAAGGCAAACTTATACACATTCATATCGACCAGACTTTGACGCAAGACGCCACTGGAACGATGGCATACCTCGAATTCTTAAGTATGAATGTCGACAAAGTCAAAACCGAATTATCCGTTTCCTATGTTGACCACAACACTCTCCAAAACGGATTCATGAACGCGGACGATCACGCATTCCTCCAAAGCGTCGCCAATCTTAAAGGGGTTGTTTTTTCTAAACCGGGAAACGGAATTTGCCATCAAGTCCACCTGGAGAGATTCGCCAAGCCAGGCAAGACTTTGCTTGGATCGGACTCCCACACACCAACATCCTCAGGTATTGGATGTTTGGCAATCGGCGCAGGCGGTTTGGATGTTGCTTGCGCGATGGCCGGAATGCCCTTCACATTGGTTATGCCTAAAATAGTCAACATCGAACTAAGAGGCAGGTTGCAAAATGGAGTATCCGCTAAAGACATCATCTTAAAAGTGCTTCAACTCTTAACCGTTAAAGGTGGGGTGAACAAAGTGATTGAATACACCGGCGAAGGCGTAAAAACATTGTCAGTCCCTGAAAGAGCAACAATCGCAAACATGGGCGCAGAACTCGGAGCAACCTCATCAGTTTTCCCTTCCGATGAAAGAACGTTAGAATATCTCACATTACAAAACAGGCCGGAAGACTATATACCTTTAGCAGCAGACGATGGCGCCATGTATGACGAACATTATGTCATCGACTTGACGAGCCTTGAGCCATTAGTAGCCTGCCCATCGCAGCCAGATCAAGTGCACTCAGTCAGAGAAATCGGACCAATCAAAGTAAATCAGGTCTTGATCGGCAGTTGTACGAACTCGTCTTATTACGACTTCATTAAAGCCGCCTCAATCCTCAAAGGAAAAAAGGTCAATCCAAATGTTTCTCTAGGAATTGCGCCTGGATCAAAACAGGTTTTGAGAATGATTACAAAATCTGGAATATTGGACACATTATTAGAATCAGGGGCAAGACTTCTAGAAACCGCATGCGGTCCTTGCATTGGAATGGGACAGTCTCCTTGCACAAACGGAATATCGCTAAGAACTTTTAACCGCAATTTCTACGGTAGATCCGGAACCGAATCAGCATCTATTTATCTTGTGTCGCCCGAGGTTGCAGCAATCTCAGCGGTGAATGGATATCTTAGTTCGCCGGTTGATGAAAAACTAGATAAGTTTGAACAGCCAAAAGAATTTATCTTTGATGATAGCCTCATCGTTAAACCAACATTTAAAGGCGAAGTCATAATGGGCCCAAACATCAAACCGTTGCCTCATTTTGAAGCAGTGCCTAAAACGTTCACCGCAAAGGTAATGATTAACCTTGGCGACAACATCTCAACCGACCACATTATGCCGGCAGGAGCCAAAGTCCTTCCGTATCGTTCTAACATCGAAAAAATATCTGACTTCTGTTTCTATCAGGTAGACGCTGACTTCAAAAAGAGGTGCATCGAGAATGGCGGCGGAGTCATCGTGGCCAAGGAAAACTACGGCCAAGGTTCATCAAGAGAACACGCCGCTATTGCGCCTCGTTATCTTGGCATAAAGATGGTTATCGCCAAATCGTTTGCAAGAATTCACAAGAAAAACTTGATTAACTTCGGAATCATACCCGTTGAAGCGAACATCCAAACAGATGTCATGGATGAGCTAAAAATCACGATTAGCGATGCATACGACAGCGTTACGATCGAAAACATCACAAAAGGAACAAAGACTGTTGCCTCACTCCATTTCGAGGAAGAGGAAATCACGTTATTAGAAAAAGGAGGATTGCTTAACTTGGCAAAATAGAACTATGGCAGATTTAGTAGACAGAGAATATAAGCAATTGCTCAATCTAGGATACATAGACAACTCCTTGTATGAAGTATATGGCGTTAAAAGAGGACTAAGAAACGCGAACGGAACTGGGGTTTTGGTCGGTTTAACAAAGGTCTCAGACGTTTACGGATACAAACTTGTCGACGGGAAGAAAGTCGCAGATGAAGGACATCTATATTATAGAGACATCGACCTATTCGATTTGGCAGCTAAAGACAAAGACGTGTACGGATTCGAGAAAACAACATTCCTGCTTTTGTTCGGGCATTTACCAACTCCAAACGAACTTAAGGATTTCAAGAAACTGTTGGCAGACAATTACGCCCTTCCAAATGATTTTGTCGAAACCGAAATCATGAGAAACCCAAGCAAGAACATCATGAATAATATTCAACAATCCGTCCTTGCCTTATACACATTCGATTCAAACCCTGATTCGCAGGATCCTAAGGAACTCATAAGAAAAGGCATATCGTTAATCGCTAAAATGCCGGCAATCGTGGCTTATAGCTACCAAGCAAAAAGACATTATATCGACGGCAAGTCTCTTCACATTCATTACGTAGATTCAACGATGAGCATTGCCCAGGAGATACTTCACCTTTGCAGAAAAGATAAAAAATTTACGGAACTTGAGGCAGAAACGTTAGACACCGCCCTCATTGTCCATGCCGATCATGGCGGCGGCAATAACTCCACATTCACGAATATCGTCGTTTCTACAACCGGAACCGACATCTATTCCGACATCACAGCCGGACTTGGTTCGCTAAAGGGGCCAAGACATGGTGGCGCATCCGGCAAGGTTGCCGATATGATGAACGAAGTCATTAAGGAAATCGGCGAAGATGCAAGCGATGATGAAATTTTAAAAATCGTCAACAAGATACTTGAAAAAAAGTTCTACGACAAATCCGGACTCATCTATGGCATCGGACATGCGGTATACACAAAGTCTGACCCTAGATGTATTCTTTTAAAGGAAAAAGCTAAAGAACTTGCAAATTTCAAAGGTTCTAAGAAATTCGCCTTCTACGAGAAATTCGAAAGGATAGCCTGTGCAAGACTGCAGGAGATTCACGAATGCTTCTACTGTGGAAACGTGGACTTCTACTCAGGATTAACCTATAAACTCCTCGGTATTCCTGAAGACTTATATACACCATTATTTGCCTGCGCGAGAATCGTTGGGTGGGTGGCACATGTCGTTGAGACTACCCTCTATTGCAACAAGATTATCAGACCGGCATCAAAATACGTAGGAAAGGCGGAACAATAAAATGCACAAAATGGAAGCAGCAAACCTCTTTGCCTTATTAGGCGACGGAGATAGAGTTAAAACACTTAAGATGCTTTATATGAGGGAAGAACTCTCTGAATTAGCGTTAAAAATGATGATCGGCTCTGACGATTCAAAATTTGAAGAAGACGTTAAGCTCCTCGAAAAATCCGAATTGATAATCATTAAGGGTGACGGAGAGAAAATGTACTATCCAAATAAGGATAAGATTGACGAACTGATGTCATTCATCTCAACACCTTGCGGTTGCGGAAAATAAAAAAGACGGGATTCATCGATCTCGTCTTTTTTCTTATAGTTTCTTTGATAATTCTTTAAGAGCTTCGTAAGATTCGGGGCTTAGGTCATGTTCAATCTTGCAAGCATCCTCCACCGCCACTTCATTAGGAACGCCAAGCTTTTCAAAAAAATTCGATAAAGTTAAATGCCTATCTAACATTCTTTCTGCAACGGCCCTTCCCTCTTCGCTCAGATGAATATGGTCGGAATCATCGAATGTTAAATATCCATTTTCTCTTAACTTCTTCATGGCCACGGACACCGATGGCTTAGAAAAATTAAGGGCATTTGCCACGTCGATTGAACGCACAAAACCCTTTTCTTTCTCAATCATGAGAATGCGCTCTAAATAATCTTCACTTGACTCGTACAATTTCATTGTTTTTCCTCGACTTAGACAATTTAGCACATTTTAGAAATAATTCAAATGAAGCGCGCCAAATAAAACAGCATTTTCTCATCGTAAAAATCAAAAGTTCGCTTATACTTATGCAGGTATGGCCTTACTTGAACTCATAGATATCGAATTTAACTACTCAGCCAAGGAATTATACAAGAAAGCTTGCATGAAGATTAACCTCGGGGAACATTGCTGTCTTGTTGGCGCAAACGGATGCGGCAAAACCACCCTTTTGAACATGATCATTGGCGAACTAACCCCAGATGCAGGAAAAGTCACATGGACTAACGGTGTGTCTTATTCGTATTTAGACCAGCAATTGGCGGTTAAGCAAGACATGCCGGTTGAGGATTATTTATATGGCGTCTATAAAGACCTCTTTCAGAAAGAAAAACAAATGGAGAGTCTTTATGAAAAGGCAGCTTATTCGGAAGATTTCGAAAAAATATTGGCAAAAGCCCAAAGGCTCCAAGACGAACTAGAACAGTCTGAATTCTATTCTCTTCAAGAAAAAGTTGGGAGAATTTCAGATGGGCTAGGTTTTGATAGAAGCCATCTAGAAATGCCGCTCCATGAACTCTCAGGAGGCCAAAGAGAAAAAGCCTATATCGCAAAGATGCTCCTTGAAGAAAAGGACGTCCTCATAATGGATGAGCCTACAAACTTCCTTGATCAATCGCAGGTCGAATGGCTGGCAAACTATCTAAACAGTTTCCCAAATGCGTTCCTCGTAGTGTCGCATGATCAAGAATTCCTAAAGAAGATTGCTAATGTGGTTTTTGTGCTAGAAAACGGTGCAATTACTCGGTACAGAGGTGACTTTGAACATTATTTGATTCAACACGAGATAGATAAAGAGCAATATCAAAAGAACTACGAAGCCCAGCAAAGATACATAAAGAAAGAAGAAGATTTCATCGCTAAACACATTGTGCGAGCGACTTCTGCAAAGGCCGCAAAATCCCATAGAGCAAGGCTTGCACATCTCGATGTTATGGACGCACCGGGAAAAGAAGAAGGCGCAGTTAGGTTCTCCTTCCCATTCACTTGCGACGTCGGAGAAAAACCATTGATTGTCGATGAGCTTTCGATTGGTTACAAAGGGAAGGCTTTATTGAATCCGATCTCTTTTGCATTGCTAAAAGGCGAAAAGATTGCGATTTTGGGGCAAAATGGTGTTGGCAAAACAACATTCTTAAAAACGGTCTTGGGAATCATTCCGCAGATTGATGGAGAATTTAGGTGGCTTGAGGGGACTGTAGTTAATTATTACAGCCAAGATGAGCATATCGACCTCTCATTAACTCCATTCGGATTCTTACACGCAGCATATCCAGAGCTAAACAACACGCAAATAAGAACGGCATTAGGAAACTGTGGGGTCAGGAAAGATTTGGCATTGCGCCCAATGTCTGAATTGTCGGGCGGTGAAGTAACCAAAACAAGATTTGCCTTGATGTCATTGAAAAAAGCGAACTTTTTAGTTTTTGACGAGCCAACAAATCACCTCGACCAAAAGGCTAAAGATGCATTATTTGATGCAATTGACAGATATCCAGGCGCAGTAATCATAGTTAGTCACGAAAAAGATTTTTATGATGGATTAGTGGACTACGAATTATACTTCTAACCTCAAAATTACAATCATCGATTCGATATTATACTTTTTCTTACTATCCATCGGGCAAATTTGACACTTTTGCTAATGAGTTTTATACTATTTAGCTGTTAGTTATCAGCAGGCGGTATTCATATGGCAAAACCTATCGTTGCAATTCTTTATGATTTCGATTCCACATTAGCCAAAAGCGATATGCAGAATTTTGATTTTATTCCCGCTTTAGGAATGACACCATCGGAGTTCTGGAAAAAAACAACTGAATTCTCTGAAAAAACAGGAGTGGAAAGAACTCTCGCTTATCTTTATGTCATGAAACAATGCGCCGAGGAAAAAGGCATCAAGATGACCAAGGAATGGTTGGGAGAGATGGGAAGAGGAATCAAATTCTTTCCAGGGGTAGATACTTGGTTCGATAGAATCAACGCTTATGGAAAGGAACAGGGATTACAAGTTGAACATTACCTAATCTCATCGGGAAATAAAGAAATCGTGGACGGATGTTCAATTGCAAAAAAATTCACAAAAATCTACGCATGCGAATATCTGTTCGATGATGAAGGAAATGTAACATGGCCTAAATTAGCCATTAATTTTACTCAAAAAACCCAGTACTTCTTCAGAATTGCAAAAGGTGCAACGGATGTCGATGATGACTCTATCAACGAAAAGACTCCAACAAAAAGGGTTCCATATTCAAACATCGTTTATATCGGTGACGGAATGACAGACGTTCCCGCAATGATTCTTGCTAAAAACAATGGCGGAAAATCTATTGCAGTTTATAAGCAAGGCTGCCGCGAAAAGGTTGCGCCTCTTTATACCGAGGGAAGAGTCAATTACCTTTGTTATGCGGATTATCGCGAAGGTAAAACAATCGAAAAGATTATGAAATTGATTTTGCAATCAATCGCGATTAACGAGCTCTTATCGGAAAACGAAAATAAAGATAAGCCTGGCGATTAACCGGCTTATTTTTTTGTACTCAGTCGATAGATTATAAATGTTTAAAAAGGAGCTACACATGGAAGAAAACAATAACACTTGGGTATGCCCAAAATGTCATTCACCTGGCAACGCAGGTAGATTTTGCACAAAATGCGGAACAGAAAATACCATTGAAGAAAAATTAAACGAAAAGAAGGAAAACAAGAAATCCAAGGCGGGTAAGGTTATCGAAACGATCGTAGCAATCGCGATGGTTGTATTTTTCTCATTCTCATTGGTTTTAGTCCTTAGCCCAATGATGACAATGTACGACAGCGCCAAAGGGGTAAACGATTCAGTCGACTTCTACTACTTCTTCTACACCGCTTGGGCGAATTTGAAAGTTGATGGCAATGCAATAAATATTTTGTACGCCATCGTCTCAACAATCGTCTTTATCGCTGGTCTCGGAGCCGTATATTTCTTTGCTATTACAGGTTTGATAGATTCGATAAAAGTCATCAAAACTCACAAGGACCCTAAATACACCAAGTCAATGATGGGCGTAATTTGTGCAATGTTCTCCTATTATTCGATTATTTCAATGCTATATACCGAAAACATTAATAGAGACGGTTATCGCGTAAACAATTCAAATGGTTCAGCGATTGCCTTATTCATCATGCTTTTAGTAATGCTACTAGTTGCGTTGATGGCTCGATCACTCGTTTTTGCAATCATAGACAAAAAACCATTCAAGATTGCGGCAACAATCATCAAATTTGTCTCAATCATATTCATCATCTCGGCTGTAGAGGTTTCCACGCACTCCGGAATGACATACGCAAACAATTCAACCTCAAATTATTTTAAAGAATCCCTCACCTTCATCAATTGGTCCGTCGTGTTCTTTAAAACAGGTTCAACATCCCCAGGGATCACAGCCTTAATTGGGGCGGCAACAATCGCTTTAGCACTTGCAGCGGGAATCTGTGCCCTTTGCCTGAGCTACGGTTCTTTAATGGACGATAAACACGATAAGAAGGCAAGCATATTAACCGCTGTATTCTGTGGCTTATTATTCGTCGCAATTACCATGTCTACGGCGACTTTCTTCTTGGCTGACATCTCCTCTACTAGCGTTTTTGTTCCATACGAACTACCTACCGCTATTATACTTTCGCTTTTGGGAATCATGGGAATTACCGTTGCTTCCGTTCTTGAAAAAGAAAAGAAAGTTAATTAATTCTTCATTTTATTTAAAAGAATTATCCCGTTTTATGCTAGAATCTCTAACTGGTATGGGCGGGGTTTTAGAAACGGTGAAAACAATTGGCATAATATTGATGGGTGGGGTAGGTTCACGCTTCGGTGGAAACACTCCTAAACAATATGTCAAAGTCAAAGGTGTCGAGCTATTTATGCACGTCGCCAAAGACTTTGAAAAAAACCCCTCAATCGATGAAATTGTTTTCGTAGCATCTTTGGATTACTTTCCTCTTATAGGAGAAATCCTCTCAAGGGAGCAGTTTTCAAAGAAATTTTCTTATGCACTGGCCGGGGCAACTAGAGAAGAAAGTGCATATAACGCTATAAATATGTTGGCGGAGAGAGAAGACAAAAACACAATAGTCTTAATCACCGACGCCGATAGACCAAGAAGTGGAAAATATATCGATGCAATAATCGAGAAAGTAAAAATTGGTGGCGTTGCGCTTGCAGCCTGTCAGGTCACAGATTCCCTGGCCATATCTGATGACGGCGAACATATCACGCAATATCAGGACAGAAGCAAATCATTACTGCTTCAAACACCTCAAGGGGCAAAATTGTGGGTTCTCAAAAAAGCGATGGATAAGGCGGGAGTAAACTTATCCAATTTCACCGATGAGGGTTCAATTGTGCTTGAGATGTTGCAGTTTGCGCCTTTGATTTGTAAAACAAGTCCGACAAATTATAAGATTAACACCGTTGAGGACATGAAGAGATTCGAGGAGGAAACGTTATGAACCATTCTCAAGTGGGGGACATAATCGAAGGGACTGTCGTTAGGGTCTATCCTAAATACGCCATCCTTTTGTTCGACAATGACGAGACTGGACTGCTTCATATTTCTGAATTATCGAATAGTTATGTGAGAAATTTTACCGGTTATGTCCAAGTGGGTAACATTTATAAGGTAAAAGTGATAGACTACGACGCCGAGAAGGACTTCATGAAAGTCTCACTCAAAGCGGTTACTTCGCAGGAGAAGAAGAAACCGTTGCAAAAGAAAAAAATAAAAGATGAAGACATTTCTTTTGCAGAATTAGAGAAACGTCTTCCAGAATGGGTCAAAGATGAGGAAAGGGAATAAGTCAATGGCAGTAGTAACAACAAATTTGGAACATTTAAACAAGAAAATCGATCCAGCAAGATATCAGGAGAGGGTCGAAAAAATCGATGCGATGATAAGGAACGGAACAGGAGAAGGTTCTGATTACCTCGGATGGGTCGATTGGCCAGTCAACTATGACAAAGAAGAAGTTCTAAGAATTAAGAAATGTGCTGAATATGTCAGAGCAAATTATGAAGTCTTAGTAGTTTGCGGTATCGGCGGCTCTTACTTAGGAGCCAGAGCGGCAATTGAGGCAATCAACGGTCAGTTCAACCACAATAAGCCTGAAATCATATGGTTAGGAATGAATTTGGATCCATGCTATGTATCACAAGTTCTCGATTATATTAAGGACAAAAAATTCGCTGTTAACGTCATCTCAAAATCAGGAACAACAACCGAAACAGCAATCGCATTCAGGCTTGTTAGGAACTTGCTTGAAGAAAGAGATGGCAAAGAAGCCGCTAGAAAAGCAATCTTCGCTACAACCGATAAAAATAAAGGCGCACTTCTTGAATTATCCAAGAAAGAAGGGTATGAGAGATTCGTCTTACCCGCAAACATCGGGGGAAGATTCTCGGTTCAGACAGCAGTTGGGCTATTCCCGATTGCAGTCGCTGGAATTGATCCAGAAGAAATTTTGAGAGGATCGGCCGATGCGCGTCTTGATGCGATGGAAAAAGACATCATGAAAAACGAGGCATATAAATATGCCATTGCACGACACATCATTTATGCACGCGAACTCAAAACAACGGAATTCTTAATCACCTATGGTCCAAACGTCCAGCAACTTGCTGAATGGTGGAAACAATTGTTTGGCGAGTCAGAGGGAAAAGAGGGGAAATCGCTTCTTCCATGCTCGGCAACATTCACAACCGACCTTCACTCTATGGGCCAGTTCATCCAAGACGGAAGCAATGTTTTCTTTGAAACAGTATTGCATTTCGTTGAGCACAGACATGATATCGAGATTCCAGAAGATAAAGACAACCTCGACGGTCTCAATTACTTAAGCGGCAAAAAATTAAGCTTTGTTCAGGAAAAAGCATACGAAGGAACTCTAAAAGCCCACTCAGAGGATGGCGGACGTTCTAATATCGTTCTCGACGTCGAAAAGATGTCTGCTCATACTCTTGGATATCTCTTCTACTTCTTCGAAATCGCATGTGCGATGTCGGCTTACTTAAATGGTGTCAACCCATTCAATCAGCCAGGCGTTGAAGTCTACAAGAAGAACATGTTCACACTTCTTGGAAAACCAGGATATACAAAATAAACAGGACTTTGGATAAGGGTTGCACTTGTTGCAATCCTTTTCTTTATAATAATGCACATGCGCACAAAAGACTTCTATCGACTATACAATCTAAAGGAACTTGATGTCGAGGAAATTGGACCATGTAACGGCCATTTCTCGATTCTCATATCTTTTTCCGTTGATATACAATACATCGCAAACGGATTCAGACCGACGTATGAAACGATGTACCGCCATAGATTCGTGTTCATTGACGCGCCATTCAACAAGACATTAAAAAATCCCCAGATAGACAATTATGCGATTATCGGGGATGAGATATTGATAAATGGGGCAGTAAGAATTCCAGATTCCCTAATTGAAGTTATAAACAACGTCTAATGGAACGGGTCATCAGGATTCGTATAATCTTTTAATTTTGATCCGTCTTCTTTGGATTCTGAATTTTCATCAGGTGCGTCATGGACAACGTTGTTATTCCAATCTTCTTCAGATTCAAATCCGTGTTTGATTCTTTGACCACGACTTTCAATTCTCTTAGACCAAAGCATATTGAATATAATGCCAACAGCCATCCCATCAAAGGCCAATTGAGCCAAAACCGTAAATAATTGGGCAATCAAGTAATAGACGCTGCCGGAATTCTCGCCATTTAAATATATGTCATAGCCAAGAAAAGCAGCAGCCGTAGCAAAACTCACCGCAAGGATTGGGATGCAAATGTTTCTCAACAATTTGAATTTCTTTCTCTGTTTTTCTAATTTTTGAATTTCGTCTTTGTAGTTGCTCATAATTTTACTGTGGTTAGTATAAACCTTATAAACAAGAGGAGAAATATAACAAACTAGAAAAATAGTAGATTTATCTAATTGACTCAATAAATTGTGAATGGTATATTATTTCACGCACGTTTAGAGGCGAGCCTCTGGATGCTTAGCTCAGCTGGGAGAGCACATCCCTTACAAGGATGGGGTCACAGGTTCGAGCCCTGTAGCATCCACCAATCCTCTTCGAGGAAAACGTGTGGCAAAAATGGGTGAGTAGCGAAGTGGCCAAACGCGGCAGACTGTAAATCTGCTCCTTCGGGTTCGGTGGTTCGAAACCATCCTCACCCACCAACCCCTTTGGGGTGTAGCCAAGTGGTAAGGCAACAGACTTTGACTCTGTTATGCACAGGTCCGATCCCTGTCACCCCAGCCATCACATCCTCCGTTAGCTCAGTCGGTAGAGCACATCACTTTTAATGATGGGGTCAACGGTTCGAGTCCGTTACGGGGGACCAATTAGGTTTTGCCCGGGTGGCGAAATGGTAGACGCAAGGGACTTAAAATCCCTCGGTGGCGACACCATACCGGTTCGAGTCCGGTCCCGGGCACCATAATCGTTTAATGAGGTCTGTAAACAGACCATTTTTTATTTGTTAATAGGGATTTTAAGTCCGCATTAAATAACTAAAGCCTTTTATATGGAAAACATGAAAAATAACTCTAGAATATAATCATGAAGTTATTAGGCAAATTATTCATTAGCATTGCAGTAATTTCCGCAGTTATCGGCGGAGCAGCAGCTGCGACATACATCCTGTTGAACGACGACGAAACCGCCGGTTTTAAGTATGATAGTCTGGATTTTACCTTAGAAAACGAACTAGCCTCCGATATAGATACAAGTTTAAACACCATCAAAGATACAAATTATGTAACAAATAATATAGCAATCGATTTGACTATGGAGCAGCTGAATGCGTTTGTAGTCAAAACGGTTCAAAACAAGGTTAACGAGAATTACCTAAAAGACAACGACCATCAATCTTTATACGATAACGGGAAAGGTTTTAGAGTCGATTGCATCTATTTCGCATCCGAAGGCGAGGACATTCAACTATATGCATGTATCGGATACAAAAATATTATTAAAACAGCCGCTAGAATAAGCGCGAATTTAACAATACAAGATGGAAATAAACTTGTTGTATCTCTCAATTCGATCAAAGTTGGGAAATACATAAATCTAAATTCAGTCAGTGTCAAAAGCCTTTTAAATGGCTTCAAGAGTTACCTTTCAAACGCGAACGTCGATGGATTGGACCTCGAAAATATGACTTACACAATCGATTTAAACAAAGTTGTCCACGACTCATTGGAAGATAACAAGTTCATGAGAGACATGCTTTGCGCTTTTGATTACAGCGCAAAAATTGAAAACGGTTCAATTAAATTAAGCGTTGATTCATCGAAGATATTCACAGGGCATAGAGACAAGGTAGCAACCACTCCTTATACATGGGATATAGCTTCCATCACAACGCAACTAGCAAATAATGGTTACGTGACAATCACAATGACAGAGTCGGAATTCAACGACTGCGCATATGATGACCTAAATAAATCTTTGAACAGCTTTAAAGCTGAATTTGAACTCGGCGATAAAATTTTCACCACATCATGCGGAGAACCTTATTACTCAATCAATAATGGCGAAGTTGAAACATCGTTCTCAATCAATGGTGTTGAGTCAATGGCGGCCTTTATTGCCGACATCACGCAAGAAAAGAACGGCGACGGATCACTAGCTATGTTGGATATTCACGCCGAATTAGCATCTGTTGGAGAATTAAAATTTGGCGAACTGGGTTCAGAAGACGGATTCACTTATGATTTCCAAATCAATCCCGAAGATTTAATCCCTGTTGAAGGCGTGAAAATTAAAAACTTTGAAGTTATCAAGAATGAGACAAGTCCAAGAGTCACATTCACAGCCAGCTTGTCATAAAGAGGAAATAAAACTATTAAGTTTTGCCATAATCTCATCTTCATGCATCGTGAAACATTGATTATGACCGGCGTCCGCAAAGAACGCCTTTTCTTTTTTGCTAGAGCAATATTCGTAGTTCAATTGGCCTCTAGAAATAGGAACCATTTTGTCCTTCCCACCATGAATGAAAAAGCACGGAACCGTTGCATGCGACAATTCTTTATAGCACTTTGTACTGATTAAATTGAATTTTCCGATAATTGCGGCGTGCATTGGGAGTAAAGAGGTTGAGATATCCCCTAGCAACCCCAATTTTTCATGGAATGTCAATCGGATTTCGCCGTATGGAGATGAGAAACCGCAATCGCAAATCAAACACTTAACTGAGGCCGGGAATTGGCTTGAAGAGGCTATTTCAACGCTTGCACAGCCAAGAGAGACGCCATATCCATAAATTGCTTCAGGCTTAAAAGTCTCATCAGCATATTTCACCCATTCCAGGAAGTCTTTCGATTCAAGGCATCCAAAAGTTGTCCATTTGCCTTCGCTTTTTTCGTGAGCCCTGAGGTTAATCAACAAAATACTATATCCATCGTTTATCAATCTTTTTGAGATGACAGCAAAATTATTAAGAGGGTCTGCATGATACCCAGGCACCATAACAACAAGTTTGTTGTTGGAACCTTCTCTATAAGAAGCGTGTAATTTCAGCCCATCGAATGATTTGATGTAATGGTCTTCGAATTTTTGCTGCCGCATGAATTTGAAAGCAGGAAGAATCACATCTTCGAGACCAGAATATTGAGTAGAAGCCAAATCCAATTCGTCAAAGGCGATGGCGTTTGTTCGACCAAATGCAACCCGAAAGGCGAATAAAGAGATTGAGTACACGAAAATAGTCGCAACCAAAGTTATTCCAAGCTGCACAATGAGTAAAATCCAGTACCATTCCATAATTATCTAATAAAATTTGTCCACTTATGCTCGCCGACATCCTCTTTTTTGATGCCAGATTTTTCCCCAGCATCTATGCATTTTAAAAGATAAGCCATATTGCGGGCCAACACTCTCATCATATATAGACCTTCTTCGTCTTTTTCTACATCTTCAGCGGAATGGCCGTGAACTTCATTCCAATAACAACTCGAAACGATCGGCATTTCAGAAATAGTGAAATATTTGTTTATCTCATCAAACGTAGATGTACTGCCCGCTCTTCTAGAAGAGACCACTGCTGCACCAAGTTTTCCTCGGAGACATTTGCCGCCAGAATAGAAGGTTCTATCAAGAAAAGCCTTCATATTTCCAGCACATCCGGCATAGTAAACAGGTGAACCAAACACAAAAGCGTCAGCATCTTTAGCTTTTTTCAAAAAGTCTTCAACGATATCGCCGCCAAAAACACACGAACCTTTAGAACGGCATGTGCCACAACCTATGCAGCCTCCTATAGGCTTATTGCCAATCCAAAAGATTTCTGCATCTACACCTTCTTTAACAAGTTCATCACGAACTTCTTGAAGTGCTCTATCAGTACATCCATTTTTATGGGGAGAGCCATTAACCAATATTACTTTTGCCATATTTCACCTCTTAAAAAAGAATAATAACGCGGATAAAGCAAAAAGAAAAAGGCGAGTTTATTAACTCGTCTTTCTTGCTAGATTAGAAATTCTCGGGATGGTAGCCCTTTAAGACCTTTACAAGAGGCCTAATAGTTTTCTTGAGGACCCCTTCATCAAACGGTGATTTCATGCCGCAGTTCTTAATAAGTGTGTTGAATGGATATTTGCCACCCATCTTGCACAGTTTGATATATCTCTTCCAAGCAAGGTTGTGATTCTTTCTATCGAGATTGAAGAATTCGAAGGCAACAACTTGGGCGAGTGTGTAATCGATATAATAGAACGGGTTGGCAAAGATGTGATTTTGAGTAAGCCATCTATGGCCTTCTTCCATATATTTGCAGCCTTTATAAGCCTTAACTTTGTAAGGTGTGTATTTCTCTTCTAATTCATGCCACTTGGCATCCCTTTCTTTTGGAGTAGCCTCAGGATTTGCATATACCCAATGCTGGAATTCATCAACCGTAACACCATATGGCAAGAATGTGATTGACTCAGCAAGATGGACATACTTGTATTTGTCTGGGTTATCAAAGAATAAATCCATGTAAGGTTCAGCAAAGAATTCCATGGACATGGAGTGGCATTCACAAGCTTCCATCGTTGGCATATGATATTCGGGAATTGATTTTGGCCCCATAAAGCCTTGGAATGAATGCCCAAATTCATGAGTCAATACATCAACATCTCCGGATGTACCGTTAAAATTAGAGAAAATGATAGGACATTCGTGAACAGGGAAGTATGTCATATATCCGCCAGACTGTTTGCCTGGTTTAGCATCTAAGAAAAGTAGGTGATGATCAGCCATGAAATTAAAATAGTATTCAGTTTCTGGAGATAAGCGCTTATACATGTTCTTCGCGTTGTTAATCTTTTCTTCTGTCGTGCCCTTCGGGACAGGATTACCATTGGCGAAATGAGACGACAAATCATAGACCTTTAAAGATCTGACACCTAAGAGTTTAGCTTGTTCTTTGGATAGCTTTGTCGCAATCGGAGTAACAAATTCTGCAATCTGATCTCTATAGGTTTTAACCATCTCCGGGGTATAGTCGAACCTTGTCATTCGGATATAAGCCAAGTCCGTATATGATTTATAGCCCATTTTGTGCGCCATCTTGGTTCTTACGGCTACAAGTTTGGAATAGATGTCTTCCATCTCATCAACATGTGTATCCAACGTTTTGTAATACACTTCCGCTGCCGCTTTTCTTGTATCTCTATCGTTATCGGATAAGAATTTTCCCATCTGAGTCATATTGTAGGTTTGACCTCTAAACTCAAATTTAAATGAGGCTTGGGTGGCCATATATAGAGATACAAGTTTGTTTTCTTCAGACGCTTCGTCTATGATGCACTCATCAAATGATTTCACCTGATATTCATACATCTTAAAAATGAATGCTCCAAGTTTCGATTCGAGATAAACCCTATGAGGCGATTCAAGCATAGCCTTCGTGAATTCGAGAGATGCGGCGCTCAAATACGGGAGTTTCTCATCTAAATAGTCATTAGCCTTTTTATACTGCTCATTTGTGGTATCTAACGTAAACAAAACTTGGCAGTGAGTTATGTCGTCATTAATCGCGTTACCAAGTTTGGTCATCTTCTTATAAGCGGACAATGCCTCAGGCCCGGTTTTAGCCTCCTTGAGAAGAGTCGTGATGTCGCCAACCCTCTTGCAAGCCTTCTCGATGTTTGGAACAACGAAAGGCCAATCTTCGAATAAACCAATTTCTTTTGCCATATAATCTCCTTTGTTATTTGTTAATCTTTCTAAAATAGATTACTTTTTCCCTTTCCTTCTTTTTAAGAATGGTGTCTTTTGCCTCTTTGATTCCTTTTTCGCTTACGCAAAGGAACACCTCGTCAAGAGAATCATCATATTTTAGCTTTATATATCCATAACGAACCATGATGTTTATCTTGTTTTTAATTTTTTTCGAGGTGCATGACAAAGAGCCAAA
>CAVIJK010000021.1:0-26096 GCA_963643345.1 bacterium
GATTGGAACTTACCACTCGGTCATTTATTCATTGCTTTTTTTTGAGTGAGGTTATTCCTCTACAGTCATAGACTCGTTGGAGGAAGATTCACTCGTCTCCTCTTCCACCACTAAAGATGATGAACTGTACTCAGCCTCGGCTTTAACCTTATCAGCAAGTTTGACACTGATGCCAATCGGGATAGCGGATAGGGCGACTACAGCAAAGGAGATCATGGCAACGTTTAAAGAATTCTTGATTACGTAATGGCTTTTGGTCTTGCCATTTTTCTCAAGCTTATCTCTAATAACCATAGCTTATTCTCCTTTCTTTTTTATGCCTCTTAGCTTAGCGCAGTGGGAACGGTGATTGTGTTCAAGTTCTTCTTCGCTAGCGCTTATTGGTTTATTTGTGAGATTGATAAACGGAGCTTCCTCCACCTCTTCCGGTCTAACGGCCAGAGAATGTCTATCCCCCTCGATTTTCGATAACGAGACAAACTTTCTTTTGACGATTCTATCTTCCAAAGAATGGAAAGATATGATGGCCACAACTCCATTCGGAGCAATGAGGTCCACCATTGTGTCCAAGGCTTCTTGAAGAGCGCCCAACTCATCGTTGGTCTCTATTCTCAAGGCCTGGAAGATTTGCTTGGCCGGATGCCCTTTCTTAAGAAGGGATTTCTTAGGCTTCGCTCTTTTGATGATGTCTACGAGTTGGGTCGTTGTATCAATCGGCGAGGATGACCTCTCCTTGACGATCAACTTAGCTACTTGATATGCATCGGGGTCTTCACCATATTCCCTGAAAATCCTTGCGAGGTCATTTAGGGTATAGGTGTTGACGATATCATGGGCTGAGAAAGACCTGGATGTGTCCATTCTCATGTCGAGTCTGGCCTCTTCCTTGTAAGAGAAGCCTCTTTCTCCTTCATCGAATTGGGGACTCGATACCCCTAGATCGATTGTCAATCCGTCTACCTTTTTAACACCTAATTTTTCCAGTTCGTTTCTCAGGTGTCGGAAGTTGGATCTTATGATGGTGTAATTTGAGCCGATTTGGGAGAGTTTAAGTTTAGATTCTGCTATTGCTTCATCATCCACATCGAAGCTGTACAAATGGCCATTTGGGATTCTTTTGAGAATCTCGCCACTGGTGCCGGCTCTGCCTAGAGTGCAATCAACATAGATACCATTCGGCTTGATATCCAAGAGATCAATCGTCTCTTTGAGCAGCACCGATATATGCTCACCCATTGTGCTTTGCGGCTTTTTCGGCCGCCTCCTCGTAAGTTTCGGATTCCTCGCTAGAATATTCCGCAAAACTTGTTGGATCCCAGATTTCGAAGTGATCAATCATTCCGATAACCATGATTTCCGTTCCTAGGTGATATTTCTCAACGACTTCTTCCCCAAGATTGATTCTCCCGTGGCTATCCACTTCCAATTCACGAACAGAAGCCATAACCATACGGATGAATTTATAGGATGAAGGTCCTTCAAGGAGCTTAGGTTGGAGCGTGGACAACACTTTCTCGTACTCAGATTCCTCGTATACGGCGATGCAACCGTCGAATCCGCGGAGCATGTAGAACTTAGAAGGCATCACTTCAGTCATCTTTGCAGGTAACTGTAAACGCTTCTTAGCATCTAGGGTTCTGTTGTACGTTCCAATGTATTTTCCCACTTTTTCCCACCTTTGCAGTTAAACAATATCACGCGTGTTTAAATGTGTAAAGCAAAAAAAGGTAAAAATGTAACTAAAATTAAAAACCGATTTAATCTCTCAAACCGGTTTATTTTGTTGTTTTTTAGCGTATATTACAGACTTAAGTCTGCAATATAACTATTCGTCTAATTCCAAATCCTTCAAAGCGTCGAATGCAGGATTGTACTCATTTCGGTCTATTTTTTGGGAATTGAATTCATCTTCCGTCATAGCTTCGAAATTCTTGCCGCTGGCCGATACTTTTGAACCCGGTCTTGTGACCTTGATCGGGAGAGAGGCATGGAGGATTCGGATGCACAAATCATCCAAATCGATGAAGTTTCCCGGGATGACGAATCCTTCTCCGGTGTCATCTTCCACGTCAAGAATGTCAACATCGTCGCTGATTGCAACTTTTTTATCAAATGCCACACCGTCGCGAGAATCGCTTAGTGAGAGGATTGCTTTGATGTTCATGTAAACGTGTTTATAATCCCCTACTTGCTCTAACTCAGCTTCATAATGGCAGGATTTGATGGCGAGCATCGGATAAGAAAGCCCATAGCCAGGAAAGGTCGAATCACTCTCGAATGAGAGGACTCTCCCTTTCATGATGTTGGATTTATTGACTTTCAGCATTATGACCTCACCTCGGCGAGGAGCTTCATCTTAAGAGTGGCGATAATCTTATCCATGACGACATTGATTTCTGCATCAGTTAAGGTCTTCTCCTTATCCCTGATTGATATTGTGATGGCAAGTGATTTCTTGCCGAAATCAACCTTATCGCCTTCATAGACATCGAATACCTCAATGCTCTCCACGAGCTTATCTGTCTTCTTGATTTCGTTCTTGACCTCTTCATAAGAGACGTTCTTATCAAGCACCAACGCGAGGTCGCGAGAGACTGCCGGGAATTTCGGAGGGACGGAAGCCTTATCCATGCTGGTTTTGACGTTGAGGAGATAATCGAGGTTGATGTTTGCAGCAACAGCCGCTACCTTGCCCAAGCCCAATTCCTTGATGGCATTCGGATGAAGTTCGCCAAGGACTGCGACGAGGTCTTTGCCAATGTAAAGGGCAGCGCTTCTGCCTGGGTGGAACTCTTCTTTATCGGAAACGAGTCTCACGTATTTGTACCTGTTCTCCTTGATTCCAAGCATTGCAAGGATGGCGTCAATTAAGCCTTTTACGTGGTAGAAACTATACGGTTTCTCTTCTAGAGAACCCCTTATCTTCTCATTGCCAACCAAAACAATAGATAGTTGAGTGCCCTCTTTCCCGACTGAGTCAACATCGGAAACTTCGAATAAGGCAAGGTCTTTTTCTTGGTGAGAAACGTTATAAACAGCTGAGTTGAGGAGGCTCCATAAGGTGTTCTTGCGGAGATATTCCTTATCGCTTGTCATAGGGTTGATGAGTTTGTAGTTCTCATTTGTGTTAAGGTAAGCAAACGAATCTTTGTGTTTTTCATCAACTAACGAATAAGTGAGGCATTCATATAAACCATGAGCGCGGAGATATCTCCTGATGGCTCTCTTGTTGGCCTGTTTTGGGGTGTAACCACCTTTGACCTCAACGATTGGCATCGTGGATTGAATGTTATTGAATCCGAGGAGACGAATGACTTCTTCGGAGATATCGCAAGGTTCGTTTAAATCGATTCTATTGTGCGGGATTCCGACTTTGATGGAGTCGCCATTGATGACTGGTTCGAGATGGTCTCTTCTTAAGACTTCTTCAACCTCATTCATCGAGAAATGGGTGCCAAGCCTATTGTTGATATAGGTTAAAGATGTCTCGACGTATTTCTTGTCGTGGTTGAGGGTATCATAGTGAACGGTCTCAGAAACATCCGTTGCTTCGCAAAGCTCTTTAAGGAGAGCGCATGTCATTTCCATGACGCACTCATTCTGATCTGGGTTGATGCCTTTTACAAAACGGGACGAGGATTCGGAGGCGAGGCCCAGTCTATTGGATGTGCGCCTGATGGAGGCCGGATTGAACCAAGCGGCTTCAAGCAAGACGTGAGTCGTATTTTCATCGACTTCGCATTCTTTGCTGGTCATGATTCCGCCCAAGCACATTCCCCTGCCGCCGCTTGTGACAAGCAAGTCACCTTTCTGGATGGCATAGGTCTTATCGTCCATCGCGACGAATTCTCCCTCAATATCGTCTTTTACCGTCAGATTCTTCTCAGGCAGTTTATCGGCGTCATACATATTGAGTGGTTGACCTGTCAACAGCATCACGTAGTTTCCGATATCAACAACGTTATTAATGGATCTGATACCTTCCGAGGTGAGGATATTCTGCATCCATTTCGGAGATGGCTTTGTCTTGATTCCTTTGATTTCCCTCATGCCGAATTCCGGACATTTTGGAGTGTCTGAGGCAACCGTATATTCGGATTTGAATTTATTTTCTACAGTATAGGTCGGGAATTTGACCTCTCTATTCAGGAGAGCGCCGACTTCAAGGGCAACGGATTCCATTGCGTTCATGTCGGAACGGTTAGCTAAGATGTTTGGTTCGAGAATGACATCGTCAATTCCTAAATAGGAAAGCGGATTGTCAATGCCAAGTGGAGCGTCCTCCGGCAATTCTTCGATGCCGGCACATTGTTTCTCCGTCAGGTATTTCTTATCGACTCCTAATTCGTATAAAGCGCAGCACATACCATCCGATTCAACACCGCGAATTGTTGATTTGACAATCGTGACTTCCGGGAGAACCGCGCCTTCTCTGGCAACGATCACCTTTAACCCCGTGCGAGCGTTAGGAGCGCCACAGACAATCTGATGAACGCCGTATTGGCCTTCATCGACTTTCAAAACGTGAAGGTGGTCTGAATCCGGGTGCGGGACGCATTCAACAATGTGGCCGATCGTGAGATTGGTGCCTCTTGCGAGTTTGGTGATTTCTTCGATTTCGATTCCGGCAAACGTCATTTTGTCTGCGAGTTCTTCTGGAGTGATATCGTCAATTTTGACGAACTGGTTTAACCAATTTAATGAGATTTTCATTTTCCTATTCCTCCTTATTTCGCGTTGAAATCCTTGATGAATCTAACATCATTTGTGTAGAAACGTCTTATATCATCGATGCCGAATCTCAACATAGCGATACGCTCAACTCCGACTCCAAAGGCAAAGCCTGAATATTTGTCAGGATCATATCCACACATGCGCAAAACATTTGGATGGACTTCTCCAGCGCCGCCGATTTCAATCCAACCCGTGCCTTTGCACATGGCGCAGCCTTTGCCTCCGCAGTTAGCGCAGCTGGCATCGACTTCAACCGATGGCTCGGTGAATGGGAAGAAACTCGAGCGGAATCTGACTTCTCTTTTTTCACCGAACATCTTCTTAACGAAGAGTTCGAGTGTGCCCTTCAAATCAGCGAGCGAGACACCTGGGGCAACAACAAGTCCTTCGATTTGAGAGAACTGATGAGAATGGGTCATGTCATCTTCGTCTCTTCTATAGGTCTTGCCTGGGCAAATCATCTTGATCGGTTCGTTGCCGCCTTTAGATAACATCGTGTGAGCCTGCGCTGCGGATGTCTGAGTTCTTAGTAGCAAAGACTCGTTGATGTAGAATGTATCCTGCATGTCTCTTGCCGGATGGTCTTTTGGAACATTCAATAATTCGAAATTATAGTGGTCCATCTCAACGTCTCTACCCTCAACGATTTCGAATCCCATGCCAGCGAAAATATCGGAAACCTCATCAATGATTACATAGTAAGGATTGATGTGTCCAACGTTGACGTTTTCGCCTGGAAGGGAGATGTCGATTGTCTCTTTTTTGAGCTGTTGCTGGAGTTTCTTCTTCTCCATCTCTTCGGCTTTCTTCGCCCAAGCTTCCTGAATGGCGTTCTTGGTGTCGTTAATCGCCTTGCCAAAAGAACCTCTCTCCTCCGCTCTTAATTCTTTCATAAGACCCATAAGAGCGGTGAGTTCGCTCTTCTTGGCGAGGTAGATGTTCTTGATGGAAGCCAATCCTTCAAGATTTTGAGCCTCTTTGATTTCCTCGAGTGCTTTTTCTCTAATCTCAGCCACTCTCTCGATTGCATTTGCCATAAATGCCTCCTTATAAATAAATAAAAGGACGGCTCAGGAGCGGGATATCCGCGGTGCCATCCTTGTTCATCAAAAATTATTATGATGCTCTAGTAGCTATAACCCACAACGGGGAGACTCTCATCTCCGTTCTCAGAGGTGAACTTCGCCTAACCTATCCTAGGGTGGTCACTCTCCTCACCCTTCCCACTTAAGAGACTCAGTTAGATTACTCTTCTCTTCAACGAACGGATATATTGTAATCGTTAACCTCTTTTTTATAAAGAGGAAAAAGAAAATCCTCCGCCGGGAGGAATTCCTTTAACCAATCATGGAAGAAAGCCAATCGTCGATTTTTGTTCTCCAATCGTCGTCGTCACCGCTTCCGCCCGGGATATCCCAATCTCCGGTGTCTCCACCGTTCTCTTCAATCCACTTTTTGATTCTCTCGATGTAGGAATCAATGGTTTCGTCTCCCGTTGAACCACCGCCATAATCAGGGAAAATCTCTTGATCGGTCAACCCGACGATTTCCGGCATCTCATCGTATTTACCAAGATCTGGCAGAGTGAATTCAGCAGCCGAATCGATCATAGGCATAAACTTGCCCTCGAAAGATAAATTTTTGATGTATACCGAATCCTCGGTCGTTAGCTCGTCAATCACCTTATCTTCATCAAGTTTAGCCTGTACTGTCAAATTGAAACTTCTTAGTTCATCTTGGGTCCAAGAGATACCGATATTCATCTTGAAGTCATCGATGTAATCGGTGTAAGTCTTAATCAACTCCTTGAGATAATCTTTCGCAAAAGTTGGGTAAGATGTTCCGTCAATTATATCATCCGCCATCTCCTCAAGCGTTGCCACATCCTCAACGACCCAATTAAGGTAATATCCGGTCTTGACCTTTGTGTTATCAAAGAAACAATAATCGGTTCCTTCGGTACCGTAATCATCTTTGATCGTGTCAACAAGTTTTGAATATATAGAGGCGCTTCTATTTGACCACGGGGTGAACAGTTTTAACAATGTTAACATGTCATCATCGATTGTGATTTTGGTCTTTGAACCGATGCTCCATTCCACATTATCTGGATAAGCATTTCTTACGAGTTCGATAACTGCGAGTCTCAGCAATGACGCATTGGACAAATCGGCGTAAAAACTTGACGTTGCCCCATCTAGATACCCTTTGATTCCTGATACCTTTTGGTACGATTCAATTCCATCCGACACTTCCCAGAGCTTGCACTCGTTCATGATGAGCTCACCAGTTAAACCCGTTATGTCTTTGGATGTCCTGCCATTCATCATCAATGATCCGTTTTCGACATCAAGGCCAATCCCTAAAGTCGTCCATTCTTCCGCATTATACACATATGTGTCTTCTTCGTTTTCGGCTCCATCCGATGCATTTTCATCGAGTGTATCTGAAACTCCACTAGAGGATTCGGATGATGTGTCTTCTTCGGTGTCCGCTTCTTCTTTTATCACGACATCGGCGTAGATGTCATAATCCAAGGTTTCAAGCGGCTTATAATACCACCCAGCGTTATCGCATTCGGCGATATCCTGAAGGTCCATATCTAAATATCTAAGAGCCTTGGATGCTTTGAATTCGGGTACTTCTGATGTGGTTTCAGACATCGGGTAAGAACTGCTGCTTGACGAGTCATTCTTGCTTCCGCATGAAGCCATAAACAAAGAAGCCGTGGCTAAGAATAATGTTCCGATTTTCTTATTCATAGTTTCCCTCCCTATTAAATGTAACAAATATAGTAGCTCTTTTTATTTAAAAAGATACATCAAAATTCCTCCGGCGATTCCGACGTTTAAAGAATCGATTCCGGACATCTCGAGGCGAACTGCTTGATCGCTAACTGAGATGATGTCTTTTGCAACGCCTCTAGCCTCATTCCCCAAAACGATTGCAAACTTCTTCCCATTGAGATGAATATCTTTAGGTGGAAGAGAACTCTTAAGGTCGGTTGCCATGATATAGAAGCCACTATCCTTAAGCCTCTTGACATCATTGATCGGGTTATCTTTGCTCTCGATTATGTTCAATTTAAATATAGCGCCTTGCGATGCCATCAAAGTTTTTGGCGTATAAACTCCGGCTGAACCCTTGGACAGGATTACATCCATGTAGCCAAAGGCTAAAGCGGTCCTAAGAAGCGTACCGACATTTCCCGGGTCTCCAACTTCATCAAGATACAAGACCTTGGACCCGTTTATCTCGCCACCCTTTCTCTTCTTGCACAAGGCAACGATTCCCTCCGGGTTCTTGGTGAACACAAGTTTTTTTAGAACGGTGTCATTAACAATGAAGGTTTGAACGTTTGACTTGTATTCCTTGAGCGTGAAGATGGTCGTTGCAAGACCTGATTCCACCGCCATTTCAACTAAATGGAAGCCTTCAACAAGAAAGTAATCGCCCTTACCGTCGAGGTAAGAAGCGGCTTCTTTGATACGTTTGTTGTCTTTTGATGTAATTAATTCGCTCATTTGTATTGGTGCTTTCTAAGTTTACCATGAAGTTGATCGTAATCCGGAGAATATTTGTAGAGTTCATCATAAAATCGCGATGAATGGTTTCTCACTCTATCATGAGTCAACTCATGGAAGATGACAGAATCGATGATGGGCTTTGAGTAGTGAATGAGAATTGTCGAGTAGGTGATGCTTGTTGTTGCGCTGGAATTGACGCCATACCTAGAAGACATATTCCTCACTTTTATTTTATATGGGGTTGTTATGCCCATTAAATCCGCCAATTCTTTAGTCCTAGGTCCTACGTATGCCAGTAGTTTCTTATTTAAATAAGATGTCTGGCCTTTTTCGCTCAGTTGATTCCAATCCGGAAGATAGACCTTCTCTCCGAAGATGTAGACCTCGTCATTAGCGTTTGATGGTTTCTCAAAATTGAATTTTTTTAAAAGTTTTGGAACATACATCTGAATACCGTTTTTAAGATATTCCTTTGAAGTTCCATATGGGGCGGATACATAAAGAGTAAAGCCGTCACTTCTAACGGAATAACGAATGGTTCTTTTGGACTTCCATTCCACTTTGCATGGATGTTCCACTCCCTCGATTATTACGTTCCAATTCTCAACTTTTGCCATAATATCAATATTTTAATACAAAGTTTATAGAAAAGAACTTCTAAAGAAGATATACTTTGCGCCATATGGAAAAGATTCTCATCAGTGCCTGCTTATTAGGCGATAACACGAAATACGACGGCGGCAACAATTACTTCCCGTTCGTTGAAAAACTAAAAAAGAAATATCAGTTGGTCCCGTTCTGTTCAGAAGTTGAATGCGGACTTCCGACTCCGAGAGAGCCGGCCGAAATAAAACACGGATCCGTGATAACCAAATCCGGAAAAGATGTTTCAGCCTTATACGCATCAAGTGCAGAGAAGGCCGTCAATCTTTGTAAGTTCTTGGGGATTCGCATCGCAATCCTTAAGGATGGCTCCCCTGCCTGCGGATGCAGATACATCCACGACGGCACGTTCTCAGGCATTAAAGTGGAAGGTTTAGGTGTAACCGCAAGAGCGCTCATCAATGCCGGAATTAAAGTCTATTCGGAAACTGATGGACTCGATTTCCTCCTCCCAAATTTTGAGCGCGAAAAAGTAACATTGAGAAAAAATCTCGCCAAACAGCAAAGTAAAACCGAATCTAGTAAGAAATTCAAAGATTTTGAGGGAAAGAAAACCTATGGGGACGAATCTCATAAAACGCATAGAAGACCAGAGGGCGTTGAATCTAGCGAGAACAAGAATGAGTTTGGCCACTTTGAGAAAAAAAAGTCATTTGGCGACAAGAAACCATATGGCAGAAAACCTTTTGGTGAGAAAAAAACATACGGTGAAAAGAAGAGCGGCGGTGAGAGGAAATCCTATAGCGGCAGAAAATCCTATGGCGATAAAAAGACATACGGAGGTAGAAAGAGTTACGGAGATAAGAAATCATACGGAACTAGAAAATCTTACTCAGGCAAAAAATCTTATTCCTCAAATAAATCCGGCAGAAGTTTCGGAAGAAAAACCTACAGCGAAAACAAAGATTAACGAAAAGGCATCACTAGGTGATGCTTTTTTAATGTCTTTTAGCGAATTGAAAAAATAATTCAAGCAGCAACGCATTATGATAATCGCGGATATCGCAATCGGTTAGTTCGATGAATTCCTTGAGGCGATAGTTAAAGGTGTTTCTATGGATACCAAGTTTTTTGGCAGTCTCAATTCCGTTTAATCCACAACGAAGGAACGCCCCGGCAGTCTCTAGTATCTCATCCGGAACGTCATCGAATTCTTCCTTGAGATAATGGACATAATAGTAATCTCCGAATGATGTTCTTTTGTAAAGAACGTCCGTTAAGAAAACACATTGGTTCGGGAAATAATCCAAGGCGCTTTTTCGGCAATAGTTCGTCAAATTATCAAGCTTATGAACGGTAAGAACGCTTATTCTCACCCCCAAAACTTGGTGTATTGAGAAAATATTATTTTCAACGATAGGCTCATAAAAGGAATCAGCGACAAAAGACCCGCTTTTGTCATCTTCATAAAAGATGTCCGCTTCGGGTATTAACGCCTTTATCAATTGACCAAAAACATCATGGTCAATTGGCTCATTTGTTTGAAACAAATAAATCCTTTTCATGGCCTCTCCTACAATAATGGAGTGAAGATTTTCATAATCTTGGCAAATAACTTCTTGACGCCCTTAAGATGAAAATCCGATGGCAATTCTTTAGAAACACTTATCATCTCCTCAAAATCTTCCCTGATATTTTTGATGCAAGGAACGTTATACATAAGGACGCCATCCTCGAAATGGTGAAGTAAGGAACGATAATCAAGATTGATAGTGCCAACAAACGCGATCTCGTCATCCGCTAAAAACGTTTTCATATGATTGAAACCTGGTGTGTACGAATGAACATGCACTCCCGCTTTCAGTAGTTTTGTCACGAATAGTTGTCCAACGAGGAGCACGCCTTTCTTGTCAGGAATTCCCGGGATAATCACATGAACGTCTACGCCTCTGAGCGAGGCATTGCAAATAGCGTCAATTATCCTTTCTGGCGGAATAAGATATGGGGTTGAGATATATAGCGAGTTCTTGGCGCCATTGATCATGTTGAGATAATTTCTGGTGCCAACTTGCTCATAATCGTATGGTCCACCATTATCTCCAAACATCAAGGCATAGCCTTCTTCGTCAAACCTTGGATATTCGTAATCCATGAAACGCTTATAGTCGCTCGATGTCTTAGAAGCAAGGTCATAACAGGACAAGAATGTTGATATGAAATTATTGATTCCAGGGCCTTGGAGTTCAACCATCGTATCCTTCCAATAGCCGAATCTACTGATAATATTGGCATATTCATCCGCAATATTAATGCCACCTGTAAAGGCGTATTTATGATCGATAACCACAATTTTTCTATGGTCCCTATTGTTGTAAAGCCCCGTTAAAATAGGGGTAAACTTATTGAATTTGTAGGCTTTAATCCCTTCTTTCCTCAACGTCTTATAATAATGTTCTGGAAGCAAGCCGGCACAGCCGACATCATCCATAAGAAGCCGAACTTCAACTCCTTCTTTAGCTTTGCGAACAAGGATATCATGTATGGTATCCCACACTTTGCCCTTATCTATAATGAAGAATTCAAAGAAAATGAACTCTTTAGCCTCTTCCAACCTTTTATAAAGTTCAGGGAAGAATTCCTCTCCATTCTTGTAATATTCGATGTGATTGCCCTTTGTGGCGGTTTGGTAAGTGAGTTTCCTTAAATAATTAAAATAACGCGCGTACATGAAGGTATCGATGAATATTTGCTGTTCATCATACGGCAGATACGCAATCGCCTTTTCTTCGGAATCATGTAGAATCTTCTGTTCTTTCTTTTTTATCGGTTTTGTTGAGAAAGTTAGATAAACGATCGGACCGATATACGGAAGAAAGATGAGAATCAAAAACCAAGGAAGCTTCGATTCCGTGTCTTCATCTCTTAAAGCGAGTCTAAATAAGCAGCCAACATGAGCGAGAATAAGAAAGGCCACAAGCAAAAAATAAAGCCACTTGCTATATGTTTCCGCCAACCCAACGATGGCGGCGATAAGCAAAACCTCGCCTAGAATGACAATTATGACCGTTAAAACTCGGGAACCCGCTTTCTTTAGTAATTTCATCGTCAATATTATAATTACTATTGTTCATCGTGCACAAGGAAAATAAAAGCCTCTTCAAAGAGGCTAATTGTTAAACAATTAAAGGTAATCTTCAAATCTTGCGACAAGCTTATAAGAATCGAATTCTTCTTTGCTCTTTATGTGTTTGCGGAAGATTCTTCCGTCCCAATCTTCGACAAGATAATCGGCTTCAACAAGCGGGATTGTTGGAGTGGCACTAAAACTTAATTCGTTAAGATCATCCACTCCTTCTCTTATGCGCTCAACATCCTCGACAATGGCCGAGCCGGTTGGGTATTTTCCAGCGCCTTTGCCATACATGAAGAGATCTTCGTGATATTTGGTCCTAAATAAAACGGCGTTATATTCTTTCTTGACGACGTTGAACCTTGAGTTTGGAGAGACAAGCGTCGGCACTATGGCGTAATGAATTCCATCAGATTGTTTATCCGCGATTAGAAGGAATTTCATGATCTTTCCCGAACGTTTGACCTCGTCGATGAAGGATTGCGACAAATTCTTGATACCGCATCTAGCGATGTTTTCCATTTTTAATGAATGGTCAAAAGCCAGGGCTCCGACAATATATCCCTTCCTCAATAGATCGTTTCCTTCAAGATCATCAGTAGGGTCCGATTCTGCAAAGCCTAGCCTCTGGGCTTCTTTGATAGCCTCCTCCATTGAGCGGTTTCTATCAAAGATTTCGCCTAATACGAAGTTGGTTGTGCCGTTAAAAATGGCATAGAAACCCAGGATATCCTCATAGAGTCTGATGCCTTTTAGGGTCGATAGGACCGGCATACCGCCTCCAACGGACGCCTCGTATAAGAAGTGACAATGGTTCTCTTTTGATAATCTTACATATTCTTCGAAATGATTTGAGACAGTTTCCTTATTGGAAGTAACAACGCTCTTTCCGGCTTTCAATGCGCGGGTGATCAATTCATAAGGCAGTTTCTCATGGCCTAAGCATTCAACGATGCAATCAACTCTCTTGTCGTTGATCACATCATCAATGTTAGAAACCAGTAGGTTCTCAGGAACCTTTTTATTCGTAGGCAAATCAAAAATCGATACGACATATGCGTTGAGTTTCTGAAGGATTTCATAGGTACCGGAGCCAACGATACCAAATCCGCAAATACAAATTCCAAATTCTTTCATAACGTCACTTATTTACTTAAAAACCCATTCATTTTTCAATCTTTATCTTTTGTAACCGGTCACATTGTACGCAGTTCACGGACAAGTAAACAATGTGTGTGCTAGCGGTTTTGATCGGTCCGGCCGATATCGTACCTAAATATTCATTCTTAAAAGCGAGCCTTCAATGTTTCAAATATCGCTATGCCGCCTAGACTCTTCGTTGGAAGCCTTGGTCAAAAACGTCAACCTGTTTTCCAAATTTTATTCCTAAATAGGATTTTTTTGCGATTTGGGTATATTCATTTATTTGGTTTTTGTGTTAGTATGTAGTCGATTTCGGGCTTTGTTGTAAAACAACATTTTCCGGACAAGAAAGAAGGTATTTTATGGGCGTCAAAATCGTGGAAACAGCCTTAAGGGATGGTCACCAGTCCCTTTTTGCCACGCGTATGACAACCGACGAGATCATGCTCGCTTTAAATGAGCTCGACAATGCCGGTTACTACGCATTAGAAGTTTGGGGAGGAGCAACATTCGACTCCTGTTTAAGATTCTTAAACGAAGATCCATGGGAAAGATTGAGAAAAATTAAAAAAGTCTGCAAGCACACTAAGCTTCAGATGCTTTTCAGAGGTCAGAACATCCTTGGATATCGTCACTATGCAGACGATGTCGTTGAGAAATTCGTCGAAAAGTCAATCAAGAATGGCATCGATATCATCAGAATCTTTGATGCATTGAATGATATCAGGAATTTGGAATGTGCCGTTAAAGCATGCAAGAAATACAAAGGTGAGTGTCAGATTGCATTAAGCTACACCACTTCTCCAGTTCATACGGTTGAATACTATGTTGAACTCGCAAAGCAAGTCGAGAAACTGGGGGCTGATTCCCTGTGCATTAAAGATATGGCAGGCGTCTTACTTCCAGAAACGGCGTATGAATTAATCTCGGCTTTAAAGAAAAACACGAAACTCCCTATCGAATTGCACTCGCACTGCACAGGCGGTTTGATGGAAATGACTTACATGAGAGCTATCCAGGCGGGAGTCGACATTATCGACACGGCCTTAAGCCCACTTGCAGGCGGAACATCTCAGCCATGCACAGAATCCATCAACTACGCATTAAAGGGCACTCAGTACGATCCAAAACTCAATGAGGAATTATTGAGCGAAGCTGCAGCAAAATTAGCTCCTGTAAAACAAAAATATCTCGATAGCGGATTGTTGAATCCAAAATCACTATCCTGCAATCCTAACATTCTTAAGTATCAGGTTCCTGGAGGAATGTTATCCAACCTTATGAATCAGCTCAAACAGCAGGGAGCGATGGATAAATTCGACGAGGTTTTGAAAGAAGTTCCTCGCGTCCGTAAAGATATGGGCTATCCACCATTAGTCACGCCACTTTCGCAAATGGTTGGCACCCAGGCAGTCTTAAACGTTATCTCAGGCGAAAGATATAAGATGGTTCCTAAAGAAATCAACGAATATCTCCATGGAAGATACGGAAGATTCCCGGCGCCAGTTGACCCTGAAATCCAGAAAAAAATCATCGGTGATGACCAGGTCATCGATTATAGACCAGCCGACGATTTGAAACCGGAATTCAAAGAACTCAAAGAAAAATATAAGGATATCGCTAAATCCGATGAAGATGTCTTGAGCATCGCCCTCTTCGGAGATGTCGCAATCAAGTTCATCAAACAAAGAAATGAAGACGCTATCCCAACTATTATCAAGCTGGAGGCTTAATGAATGTTATTTGCAATTTACGATGATTCGATGATTGCGAATTTCAGCATTCTGGATTCACTTCTAGTAAGCCTCATTGCAATCGTCATTGTCTTCGTTGTTTTAACGGTAATCATCTTCATAACCGGCGGGTTCTCAAAAACCATCGAATTATATGATTCAAAAACGAAGATTAATCCTCGCCCAGAGAATTCAATCTTAGAAACGGATGAAGATGCGGTCACTGCAGCTCTTGTTGCAACAATCGACTTCAATAAGACAACGGGAAAGGATGCTAAATTAGTTAGCATCAAACGTCTTGATGATTAAGGAGATATAAAATGAAAATCTATAAAGTAAAAGTTAACGGAAAATCGTATGTCGTCGAATTAGAATCAGTCGATGAAGTCAAGACTGACAAGCCAGTCTCTGTTGCTTCCGCTCCAAAAGCGGATGCTCCTGCACCGGTTGCTGGCGAAGGTCAAGATGTCACATCGCCTATCCAGGGCAATGTCATAGACATCAAGGTCAAAGTTGGACAAAAAGTCGCTAAAGGCGATACATTGCTCATCATTGAGGCAATGAAGCTCGAAAACGAAATCGTTTCACCATACGACGGCGTTGTTTCAACAATCCTCGTCAACAAAGGTGCAACAGTCCAGTCAAAACAGTTATTGGTCAAGATTAAATAATAGGAGCAAGTATGGGACAGATATGGGAAACGATCAAACAATTCTGTCTTGAGTCCGGCATAGCGGGTTTCTTCGCAGAGGGCGGATGGAAGAATTTGATCATGATGGCTTTGGCATGTGTACTTTTGTTCTTGGCTATCAAAAAGCAGTTTGAGCCTTACTTGTTGCTACCTATCGCATTCGGAATGTTACTTGTTAACATCCCATATGCTGGTAAGGAGTTGTTCATAAAGACTACAAACGACGCCGGGGTAACATCATATTCCGGTTTATTAGGATATTTATATTACGGAGTTAAATGGGGCATTTATCCTTGTTTAATTTTCTTGTGCATCGGCGCGACAACAGACTTTGGTCCACTTATCGCAAATAAGAAAACGATGTTGCTTGGAGCTGCTGCGCAAGTTGGTATCTTCATCACATTTATCGGCGCAATCATACTCGGCAAAAACGGTTTAGGTTGGACAAACTGGGGACCAGAGGTTGCTGCATCGATCGGTATCATTGGTGGTGCTGATGGTCCAACAGCCATCTTAGTCACAACAAAATTAGCGCCAGAATATCTCGGTAGTATCGCAATTGTTGCATACTCATATATGGCACTTGTACCAGTAATTCAGCCTCCGATAATCAGACTTCTAACTACTAAAAAAGAAAGAATGATTAAGATGGAACAGACAAGACCAGTTTCAAAAAGGGAAAAGATTCTCTTCCCAATAATTGTTACTATGATCGTTGTCTTAATCGTCCCAAGTTGTGCACCTCTTATCGGCTGCTTAATGCTCGGCAACTTGATTAAAGAATCGGGAGTCGTTCCAAAAATCACCGAGACACTTGCAAATAGTTTGATGTATATCATCACCGTCTTACTTGGAACATGCGTTGGTGCAACCGCCACCGCTGAAACATTCTTAACGGCTGACACGTTATTCATCTTCGTACTTGGAATCATCGCATTCTCCTTCTCAACCGCAGCAGGTGTCTTAGGAGGAAAGATAATGTGCTGGGCGACACACGGCAAAGTCAATCCAATGATTGGTGCTGCAGGTGTCTCTGCCGTTCCAATGGCAGCCCGTGTTGTCCAAAAGGAAGGACAAAAAGAAGACCCATCGAACTTCTTGCTTATGCATGCAATGGGCCCAAACGTCGCCGGAGTTATCGGCTCTGCCGTCGCAGCTGGCGTCCTTCTCCTCTTGTTCGCTAAATAAAAAATTATGAAGGAGATTCATTTTACAGAAATAGATTCCACTAACCTCTACCTGAAAAAGCACTATGCTGAGCTAGATGACCTCGATATTGTCGATGCCAAACACCAGAGTGCCGGAAGAGGTAGAATGGCAAGAGTGTGGGAAGACTCTTCTGGCGAGAATCTCCTTTTTTCTGTTCTAATCAAAGACAAAAATCTCTTCTCGGAATTCTCGTCTATATCTCTATTGGCCGCTTCTTCTATCATGGGTACACTTAAAAGCCTTGGCATAACTGGGGTTTCGATCAAGTGGCCCAACGACGTCATGGTCAATGATAAAAAGATTTGCGGCATCCTTTTGGAGAGTGTTTCATTCGGTCCAGAAATCAAAGCGTTGATTGTTGGCATCGGTCTTAATGTTAATCAGAACGAATTTGATGAGCTGCCCCATGCAACCTCGATTTATATTGAGGCAAAAAAAGCTTATGAAATCGGGACGCTCAGCGAGCTAGTCTATACGAATTTAAGAAACGATATCCTAATGTTCAAGATGGGTGATAAATCTTATCTTGAGAAAATTAGGAACGCAAACTACCTCATCCTTCAACCCGTAGAATTCGTCTTTAATGGCGAAAAACTTAATGGGTATGTTAAAGGAATTGACGATGACAATAAGCTCATCGTGAACGTAAAAGATAAAGAACTTCACCTATCATCTGGCGAGGTTACATTCCACAATAATTATGAAACTAGATACACCAGTTAAAAGAATAGCATTCGACGCAATACTCCTTGCGATATTGTGTGCTTTGGGTTGTCTTTCAATCCCTTTAGGCGAGAACATCAAGGTTTCTTTGCAACTTCTCGTCATATTTATTATTGGCCTTCTAAATCCTTATTTAGGAGATTCTCTCATTATTGCATTCGCGTACTTGCTCATTGGATTATTCTTTCCTATATACGCCGGATTCAATGCCGGCATAACGCCGACATTTGGGTATGTTATAGGTTTTGTCGTCTGCCTTCCGGCCATGAAATTAATCGGCATGGCGAAGAAATTTCCCGAGATTATCAATATGATTCTTCAATGTCTCGTTGCGTTGATCATTGTTTACGCAATTGGGACCTTCTTCATGTATTTCTACTTAAGTTCAAAAGGCTCAAGCTACACACTTGTGAAAGTATTGATGATATCTGTTGTACCATATATTCCGTTTGATATAGGCAAAATCGCAATAGCCGTGGTTGTTACTAAGGTTTTGAAGAAAGCCCTGGGCATTCAATACAAATAAAAAGAGGCTTAATGCCCCTATAGTTAAAACCCCATCACCCGCAAATATTTGGAGGACAGCGTATGATGGGGTTTTAAAATCAATCGTTATTTAATAAGTGCGGCATTTCCATTTTTCGATAACGGTGCGGTCTTCTGCCACCGCATCCTTATAAGATGATGGGTCAACAACCCCCACTCTCGCAAATCTCTCAGCTTTGAACCTAGCCAAGAAAGCGTCGCTATATTCGTTCCAATAAGAAATGACTTTATCGGTTGCTTCTAAGGCAAGGGACTTGTACGACTCATCCTTCGTATCGTTATAAAGCCTAAGATTCATTGCAGCATCGATTTTATATGAATAGAAATACGCTAATTTAGTAACGGTCTTTTGATCTTCAACAATATTATCTAAAGCTATTGAATTCGCCTTGGCTGAATTATATGAAGAAATGTAGGACAAACACTGTTCGGCATTCGTTCTTAGATGTTCAGCAACCTGGAATGGGGTTACAAGGCTAGAATCAACATTACCGGCGGCAACCGCTTTTGCATATTTGGCAAATGAATAGTTATTGGACCCTTCGTAAGCATTATCGGAATTAATGAATTTCTTGATTCCCAGATATCCGCCCATCGTTGAGTGGGATTGGCATGTTTCTGGATACCATGATGAATCTGTGCCGCCTAAATAGAAGAGTTTTTGGAATTCTGTAAGCCATTTCGAGCCTGTCTTTAGGATATTCCAAGCGTTTTTTACACTAGATCTCTCGGAATCGCGATAATGGTCATATATAAGGGACTCAAGCCACGAATCATCGAGTTCTGGATTGTAGGAGAATCTTCCGAACATGCAGTAATTAATCCAGTGACGCGAATAATAATAGTCGCCATTTAAGCTAGAATCGTTAAACTCATATTCCTTGCCCATATAATATCCGGCGCTCCCCATGACAAATCCTGAACTCTTAGGATCCTTCATGTTCTTGCAGAATTCTCTAGCGAATTTAGGGTCTGCCCATGTGAAATGGTAAGCGTCCTCATTTCTTAGGTTGTAAAGGTCATATGTGCCATCAGGCAACGCATCTCTGGTCTCTTTGGTGTAGATCGGCTTAGTTACTGCATACATATGTGTATTGGCATAACGCGATGAAATGCATCTTGCGAATGGGTAATCTTTCCAGAGAGGCCAATTCTCTTCGTTTATGGAGTAGATAAAGACAAAGTCTTTCTTGTCCTCTCTTTTCCCATATGCATCTATGGCCGCTTGGCCGTAAGTGTCATAAATCCACTGCTCGGTTTCCATTTCGGTACCCGACGGATAATCCATATTCTCCCCTGCGGTTATCTTCAACATATCGATATCGTATGTGTTGAGTAAAGCTTCAACCGATTTATGATAGTAATCTCTTGTTACTGTGTTTGCTCTATCATCCGTGATTCCGTATTTAGTATGTGATTCCCAAAATGTGTAGATATTCATCGTGTCATATTGGAATTTCATACCATAGGAGTGACAAAGTTCGATGACTTTCTTCCAATGTTCAATCTTCTCATCGATTGTCATTTTCTTATATACATGATAGTTGCCATCTGCCATATGTTCTTCTCTGAACATGTTTGTGCAGTTGCCATAATAGGTGTCGTCATATTCGCCGTCATAAACCCAAATATCATCCAAGGCACAATCTTCATATCCCTCGACTTTTACCATTTGCGGGAATGCACAGACTACCGAGAAATCAAAGAGGTTATACCTCATCTTTGACATAAGTTTAAATAAGTCTTCCCAGTACGATAAATCCCATGTGTTCTCGAAATTTGCTCTGGTAGAATCAGCGTTTGCGGTGTAGCAAGGGGTCCTCAAATCCATTAGAGGATTTAGTCTAAAACCTCTGTCTTTAAGATATGGCGTTCCAGTTGAGGAAGAGACGTTCTTAAGTCCATTCACATCGATTTCTTCCGCGACTTGATAGGCACCATATAATACTCCGGTTGCATCTCCGCCTTTGACCGTGATATTTTTGCCGTCTACAGCAACAGAATATCCTTGTTCTCCAAGTGAGGAATCTAAAGAAATTGAGATGTTGTACTCACCATCTTTCTCGACGAATTGATGGTTGTTTCTAACCAAGCTTTCTTTGATTCCGTCAATGGCATTTTGACTGGTTATAGCCTCGCCATCAAAAATTATCGACACCTTTGAACCTTTGTTGGTTCCGCAGGACGGAAGAGCAGCCAATAACAAAGGCAAACAAACTAATAAAGCTTTCTTTTTCATATTTTCCCTATTTTGTACTATAAATTTTAGTTAAAAGAGTGTTCCAATAACTGAATGTTTTCGCAAAAGGTAATCTTTATATCGCGAAAAGAAAAAGGCCACATCGGAAAGGATTAATGTGGCCATAGTATGCGAAGTAAGGAGTCCTTCGCAATGCTAACTTTTTTAAGCAGATTGCTCTTTTTTCTCTTTTTTGCCGTCTTTAATGGCAACGAAGATCATCCATCCAAGACCAGCAGCCGTTCCAGTGGCAAGAACAGCATCCAACACTTTGAGGAGTGTCTGCCAGAATGGAGTAATCGGTACTAAGACTGTTGATGAGGATATTCCGTTCATTGCGATAGAATGAACTGTACTATAGCAAATTCTGTGGATCGATTCTCTTAGTGCGTTCACCGCTTCGCCATGGTTTGTTCTTAACCCTTCAAGTTCCTCGGCCTTAATTGAACCGTCGACGAGATTAGTTCCAGCAACAAGCATCGCAGCTGCATTGATATAAGGGGTAGCTGTGCCATACCACATATCAGTGACGGCGATTCCTGTCATGCCGCATTCGGTTCTCAAGAAATCGGTCATGAATGAATGATGCATACCAGTCCAATAAAGTCCGACTCTGTTCATAGCGACCATAACGCCTGAAGCGCCTTTAAGGGTTATTTCTTCCGTTGAGCCTTCTGGAGTATACTTCTTGCCGGTCATTCCGATCGGGAGTTCAAACGCTTTTAGGTATGTCTCGCGGATTGTCTGCTCATTGGCCCAGGTCTGGACGCCACGACGCATATCTTCCATCTCATTTAATGCGAAGTGCTTGTTGTAGACATATAATCCATGTCCTTCCATTGCGGCGCATTCGTAACCGCAGATGATTCCTGAAAGGAATGCGCATTCTGAATAATATTCATAGTTACGTCCGGAATATGGTGTTCTTTGAATGTTTGAACCAGGGCCATATAAGCCAGCATATCCAGCCCAAACAGCATCTTCGGCAATCATGTATCCCACTTGATAAGATAAGTTGATGTTGAAGGATGAGGCAAGAATTGCGGATGATGGATAGCAAGTGCCTCTCAATTCCTTATCAGGATCATCTTTTCTAGTGGCAAGTCCTGTAGGACCATATTTATATCTTTCGGTTAAACCTGTCGGACCGTTGTGATCAACGCACTCTGGCTTTCCGATTTCAGAGATGGCTTTTGAGCATCTCATACCGTCACGGACCACTTCGACCATTCCGTCGAATGTGAGATTGTCTAAAAGAGTTTCCCATGCAGGGTTGTCATATGGGATTTCATTTCCGTCCTCATCAACCCTCAAGGTGATAAGCTGCATGCCGTTATTGGCACCCATAGTAGGATATGATGTTGTGTCTTCTGGAATCTTGACTTCGCCCTGGACGCCCAAAGCATCGAGATCTTCATCAAGTTTGTCGTTGTAATGAAGTTTGACACCGCCGTTCCAATCAAGAACCGTTGTGCCTTCCCAATCGCTTCTGGAGATGTACTTAACCTCATCACCTGCGACTTTATGCTCATAGTTATTGTAATCACAATCCTGGAAAAGATTGCCGACCTTAGCACCGGTTTCTTCACTTGTCGACCAAGTCTTAGCATCGAAATCTAGTGAAATTGCATTCGATGAAAGTGATGAATTTCCACTTCCTGACATTGCAGAAGCATTGGCGCCTTTTTTAGCAAGAACATTGTTCAATGCCTCATGCGCACCATTACCGATAGAAAGATAATAATTACCACCTGTGACAACATATGTTCCAGCGCCTTTTGCATCGTAGGAAGCAAAGGACCTTTCAGAAACTTCGATTGAAACTGAAACTTTCTCGTGAGCTTCTAATAATTCAGTCTTCTTAAATCCGACCAATTCAGATGAGGAAGCCTCAACTCCGTTTGCGGAATTGTAATTGCCGTTGTTCTCATCGTATGGTTTGTTGATATAAACTTGAACAACGTCTTTGCCAGGAACATTTGATGTGTTCTCAACGTCAACAGTGACTGTATAAATTTTCTTTGATCCGTTGCCTGATGGCGTAACCTTGAAATTCGAATATTCAAATTGAGAGTAAGAGAGACCAAACCCGAATGGATATGAAACAACCTTATCGTAATCAAATGATCCGACCTTGGCCCTGTTCAAAACAAAGTCTTCATATCTTGTTTCGGTGTACTTATAGCCGAGATAAATTCCTTCTTGATAGACAACATAACATCTATCTTGATTTGGTGCAGCCTGAGTACCGCCATCTGGCGAGCCTTCATAAATCGAGACGCCAAAATTTGATAAAGCCGGATTCTGACGGTGATCTGCCCACAAAGTTTGAGAGAGATGTCCCGATGGGTTGATATCGCCAACCAAGGCCTTTCCCACTGCGTTTAAACCTGAAATGCCAGGTGTACCCATCCAAATAGCTGCATCGATGCCGTATTCATCGGATTTGAGGAAGTCTGATTCAACCGGGTTAGCATAGTTAAGAAGAACGATGACTTTTTGGAAGACACCAGCTTCTTTCTTCGCCTTAAGCCCTTTTAGAATTTCTTTTTCTTTCGGTGAAAGTTTTAAGTATTCACCGTCGGTTGTATCGCCTTGCGTGCCGTCTGAATCGGTCATTTCTGATAAGGTATGACCATGACGTGGTGAGTCTGATCCCTCGCCTCCGACACGGCTTAAGACATAGATAGCCGCGCCACCATATTCTGACCATGATGACCCAGTCTTCTCTTCGAGTACGCTAAAAGGGGCTTCTCCGATTGTCTTTGGTCCGGTGACGCCCTTACCCGTATAGCCAGTAGTAGATTTATATGCCTGACCTTCTTCGGAATTGTACCAATCCCAAAGAGTTGTATTAACTTCGAGTCCAGCATCCTGCAAAGCACTTTTTATAGTTGGGGTATCGGCTGCGGAAACATCGATTGAACCAGAGCCTGTTCCCGAATAAATTGGGGAAACTGATGAATTTGAGAAAATTGTAACTTTCCTCGCCTTCGCGTCGTTCTTGTCGAGTGGAAGGGCATTGTTCTCATTCTTTAAAAGAGTCAACCCCTCTCCTTCTGCTGTCTCGCAAAGTTCTTTGCCGGCGGCTTTTAGATCCTTGATTGAATTGTATTTGGATTTGAAATACTCTGCGTCTTCTTCTCCTGTAGACTCTTTTTCAACTTTCTTGAATGTCTCAAGATTTAAAGCGTGGTTGATTTGGTTCGCGTTTTCATTTGCAATAACTCCACCCACCGCAGCGATTGAAAGCAATGTCGCCATTGCAGCGGTAATTGCTTTTGGCAAGACTTCATTGCAGAAGTTAATCATGATAAATGATGTGATGGACCCGATCAGCGCGAGTAAAGAGAATCCCGCGACCAGGAAGAACTGTGGTTCCCAGTTGGAGTCAATGCCGGTTGCGGCAGCTGAAGCATAGGTGTAAATCTTGTAAACGAAGAAACAGAATCCACCCAAAGAGCAAACCAACTGCGGAATTGATGCGTATTTGCTCTCCGAAACGAACATCAAGCCAAAAGAAACAAATGCGCCAACGAAGAAACAGATGACGGATGGCCAGGACATATTGTCCATGATTCCGGCATAGTTCGCATAGCAGGCAATGTAAACCACTGCCGCCAAGATCATTACGATACTAGTGGCAAGGCAAACAATTTGCCCTTTGCTTAGATGCTGAAAAAAATTTTTAATTTTTCCCATAACATAACCTTTCTGAAGAAAATATCTTCTATTTATCAATACTAATTTATTGAATTGAGTTCTTGATAAGTATTCGCATTTCGTGAAACGGCATTTATTTTCGTAAAATGCAAAAAAGAGATGGCGTGCCATCTCAATTTTTGCTTTTTCTAAATTAGTCGATTATTGTTCCGTAGGCTCTTGCAACACGCTCACGAGCTTCAGAATCAATGTTGAATTTGACATGTCCATCAACGTCTGTGTAGAAAAGACCTGTCATTGTGCCATCAAGTCTTGTGATTTCGGCACTGAAGACACCTCGGCTGGAGATCGTTCCGTTGAAAGAGGAAATTCCCGAATCTTCCATTGCACCTTTGACTGTGTATGTGCCGTCTGCAAGTGCGGTGACTTCCATTGAGTCTATATTGGTTTTTTCCATTTCACCTGTTGCATTATAATCAGTGACTGAATAATACGTTCCCTGATATTCGCCTGCAAATGACTTTTGTGTGTTAAGGACTGTTTCATAAGGGTTTGCGACTAATTCGCCGGTCTCTTTATCCTTCTTGCAGCCATTGTATCTCCATGTGACATTGCCATCAGCTGTTGATGTGAGAACGCTGGCGTCATTAGTCCATTTGCCAGTTCCCTGGACATTGTATTCGAATTCATCAAGATTGATTGTGTATGTTCCGTCGCTATTCTTAGACCATGTTCCGCTTGTTGACATTGCGCTTTTGTTGATTAGCATTCCGGAATAGTACATAGTTGAACGCCCAGCTTCGACTTTGTTGTCTTCTTTAAGAAGGTTGATGTAAAGCTGATAATTAGGTCCGCCGTGGCTTGTGTTCTCGAAACTTTTTTCAACTAATGTGTTTTCTTCACCTGAATCTTTGTCTTTACCAGGTGAGTTGAAGACGAACTGATGTTCATAGATAGTCGACACTTCAACTGGAGCCTGAGAAGATGAGGATGAGGATGATGGTACTACATCTTTTGAGCCTTCAGAAGTTGCAGGTGTTCCACCACAAGCTGCTAATAGTCCGACACACGCGAGAGAAGCAACTAAAAGGGTTTTCTTATTCATTATTTTATTTCTCCTGTCCCACTAAGGGATTTTGTATGGTCTTATTAAACGATTTCACCCGTTTGCACGGGATTTAATTTCCCTCAATTCGACATGCTATTTCGTGAAATGCACAATAAAAAACGCATTATGCGCGTCTTTATTAATTAAAAGGAGACCATGGGCTCGGTTTTATTCAATCGGAATAGGAATGGCAACCTTTAGTTTGTAGGTGTTATTTGATGTGTCAACCATATATTTGCCTTCATATTTCTTAGTAATCGCTTTGATAGAGAGAATGCCATATCCATGGAATCGGGTATCACGCTTTTCTTTTGGCGATTCAATCTGTCCGATTCCGTTTTCACAAACAAGTGACAAGAATCCGTTTTTCCTAGTAACGCTCAACGATACAAACCTTTCATTCTCGTTAATTAAAAGCTTTTCGTAATTTAAGGCATTCTCCAGTATGTTGGAAAAAAGCGAGATAATATCTTGCCTTTCCATAAAGGAAACAACTGAACCGTCTGCCACAATCGAGATATTTGTTTTGATGGCGGAAGCCCTGAATTTAAAATCCATGAGAATCAAGTCGAGGTCTTTGTTACCTGTGTTGACACTTCTATCGTAAATATCGATGCTGGAAGCCGCTTCTTTAAGAAATTCCTCATCTACTTTGCCATCAAGCTTTGCGTGTCTTAACTGATGTCTCAAATCGTGACATTTGAGGTTTATGAGGTCAACCGATTCTTGAATCATTTTGAACTCATTCATCTTCTCTTCATATCCGCGTTCGATCAGTTTCTTTTCCGTCTCTTGGAATGACGACCACACAAGAAGAATCTGGACAAACGCTATGAGCAATCCAACTAAAGCAAAAACAAGCAAGGATATAATATAATCACGAGAATTAAGAGATTTTCTAAAAGAATTTTCTATAACTCCAAATGCCGGGCTCAAAACAAAGTAGAACAAAAGTATTATAGCGTTCTTCTTATCAAGCCCATTATAGAGCTTATTCTTCGTCAAAAGGCTGAATGATATGGCAAAAATTGTAATAAAAGACGCCAA
>CAVIJK010000022.1:0-12719 GCA_963643345.1 bacterium
TCCTAAAGCAGATGTTGCTAGGAGGTCGGACATGAATTTCGTTTCCTTAACCTTCCTTATCTTTTTCGTTTTGACCTTAGTTGTGTTCTACCTCACCCCCAAGAAATTGAGATGGATTGTTTTGCTAATCTCATCATATGGGTTTTATGCTCTTTACAGTTGGTTATTTGGCTTGCTTCTTTTGGGTATCGCCTTAATTACTTATTTATCTGGATTATTGATGGGAAAAGGAAAAAACAAAAAAATTGTTCTTTTGCTCACTTTAATTTTGGTACTTGGGAATCTCTTTATATTCAAATACCTGAATTTCACGATTGGATCTATATTTTCTATTGCTCGTTTATTTGGGTCAGACGCCTCATTTTCTTCCTTTAACATCATTCTGCCTATGGGTATTTCTTTCTATACATTCCAGACGCTTTCGTATGCAATCGACGTCTATAAAGGAAAGGTTGAGCCTGAAAAGAATTTTTTCTCGTACAGTCTCTTTGTAACTTATTTCCCTCAGTTAGTGGCGGGTCCAATTGAACGTTATGAAGATTTGATGCCTCAGCTAAAGAACCCCAAAAACATTTCTTTTGAAGATATTAGCGAAGGGATTAAATTCATACTCATCGGGTATTTCAAAAAGATAGCAATAGCGGATGTCTTGGCTGTTTATGTTGATCAAGTATACGGTTCTTTGGCTTCATATTCAGGAACATCGATACTATTCGCAACCATTTTATTCGCGTTCCAAATATTGGCGGATTTCGACGGCTATTCCACAATTGCCATCGGCGTCTCATCTTTATTCGGCATCAAATTAACAAAAAACTTCGATGAACCATATTTAGCTTGCAGCATCAAAGAATATTGGGGCAGGTGGCATATAACCCTAACTAGATGGTTTAGGGATTATGTTTATATTCCTTTAGGCGGCAATCGAAAAGGTGTGATAAGGAAATGTCTTAATATCATGATGGTGTTCTTGCTCAGCGGTTTGTGGCATGGCGCGGACGTAACATTTGTCATTTGGGGTGCGATACATGGCGTTGCCTTGGTGATTTATTACATCATCAACGACAATTTCAAGATTGATGAAAACAATCCGGTAGTCAAGATTGGCTCTTGGTTTCTGACTAGCCTAGTATCTTTATTTGGGTGGATTTTCTTTAGAAGTCAAAACTTGAGTGATGCGTTTCTCGTTTTGGAAAAAATATTCACTTCATTCTCGTTTAAAGAGATTGTCACATTGACGAATAACGGTTATGCCCTGATTTATATCCTGCTGATTCCTGCCATATACTATTTGGTCACGCGTGTATCATCTATAAAACTTATAAAGGAGGATGATTTTGCTAGAAGCCTTAACGCCACTGGCATTATGGTTTATTGCAGTCTTTTAGTAATGGTAATCGCGATTCGTTTTTATTTGATATCGATAGGGGAGACAAGCTCATTTATTTACTTTGAGTTTTAGGTATGGGAAAGAAAAAGTTTTTGGTAATAGAATGCATCTCCTTGGGGGCGATACTTTGTTCAACATTAGCTTTCTTTGGTGTGTCCGGTTTTGCATTAAAGCCTGTTTATGAAGAAACATATCTTGGCGAATTGCAGAGAAAAGTCTCTATTTTAGAGGAGAAAACGGAAAAGAAACGGATTATTTTTGTTGGCGGAAGCGCCGTTGCCTTCGGAATAAATTCAAAGTTGATTGAGGTAAATCTGGGCGGATATAAAGTCATTAATTTTGGTCTTTATGCATCTTTAGGCAGCCGAATAATGATGGATATTGTAAGCAAAAACGTTAGAGAAAATGATTTGATTGTGCTGATGCCAGAACAAGACTCTCAGATGCTTTCTTTGTACTTTAATGGCGAATCCGCCTGGCAAGCAATAGACGGGAATTATCATCTCCTCAAATATATATCACACGAGGATTATTCTTCGATGATTGCCTCTTACCCCAAATTTGCTTTATCCAAAATTAAATACAATTTAAATCCGTTGAATATTGACGGAATTTATAAAAGAGGTTCCTTTGACGAATTTGGCGACATTGATTCGTCATTAAGAGACGCAAACATCATGTATCCTACTTATTATGATGAGGTCAACCGGATTAGTTTTGATACTGATATTATCTCCAACGATTTTATAAACTACGCTAATGAATTTGGCAAAACTGTTGCCAAAAATGGTGGGGATGTCGTTTATTATTTCCCTCCGATGAACAAGGAATCCTTGACGGATAAATCATATCTAGCACTTGATGATTACTATACATATCTATCTAATCAATTTAGTTTCCCTATAATGGGCAATCCCCATAACTCTTTGATGGAACCTTTATGGTTTTATGATACGAATTATCATTTAAATACATCTGGCAGCGTTATCTACACAAAACAACTCATCAAAGATCTTAAGGTCCGTTTTAACGATTCTTCAAAAACAGATATCGTTGACCCCGAGATGCCCGCTCCGGTAATTGATAAAGAGGATGGAGATAACTCATTTGCCGATTTCTTTGATTATATAGAAAAAGGCAACGAGATTATCTTGACTGATCTAAAAGACGATTTGGAAGATGCTGTATTGCCTTATCGGATAAACGGCAAACTTGTAACCTCATTCTCGAACGAACTTTTTAAAAACAATAAAACTATCAAGAAGATTACTCTTCAGGAAAATATTACTAAGATCGAGGATTTTTCGTTCGATGGATGCGAAAATCTGGCATCTATAATCTTAAAGCAAACATCTCCAAGCAAAATAAAGATTGGCACGAATCTTCTAGATGGCACAAACGCAATTATTTATGTCCCGAAGTCGTCTTTATCTACATACTTAACTGATTATTCCTGGAACAAATATGGTTCGAGAATCTCGTCTATATAATATGTGGTTACTCATTTTGCGCACAAAAAGGTGTTATTTAAGGCTTTCTTCTTCCTTTTAGACTAAAAATCGGTACAATACCTACGCTATGGAAATAATGTGGCATGGAAATTACAACTTCTTCGACTATAAGGGGAATATTGTTGATTACGCTGGGCAAGACTATATGGCTCCGATCCAATTCATCATGTCAGGCGTGGCTCTAGTGGTAATTGTTGCCTTATTAATCGTTTTTAGGAACGTAAAAAAAGAAACTTCAAAGAAATTTTTCCTGATTCTTGGCATTTTCATGACATTTATGTATCTTGCTAAGACAACTTGGGAGTCTTGTTATGACATTGCCCAGGGCCACGGCTTTAACATATGGATTTTGCCTTTTGACACCTGTTCATTGATAATGCCGGCGTTGATAATCGCGGGTTGCACCGAAAAAGATTCGATTCTTGAGAAGTTCGCTGCAACGTTCGCTTCTACCATCGGTTTTGCCGGTGGTATATCTAATATGATTTTCCTCGGAGGGCTTAAATTTTATCCGATGTTCTCCTTCGGCGGTCTCTATTCATACTTCTGGCACGTGAACATGATATTCGTCGCCTTCTATATACCGGTTACTAGATTCCATGAGTTCAAGTGGATGGATATTTTGAACGGAATGGTCGTCTTGCTTGCGGCATCGTTGATTATCGTTCCTTTGGATTATATAAAAGGGTTGGATTTTGCCTTATTAAACGGCGCCGGTGGAGTTCCGCTTGTTGAGGATCTTGCTACATGGCTGATAGAGAAGGGGTTGAGACCTCTTGCGACTTTATCGATGCTCGTTGCGTATCTCTTGGCGAGCGCCTTAATGGTCTCCATACATATCGGATATCAAAAAACGGTTAGTTTAGTTAAAAATAGAAAATTAGCTAGTCAAAATTAAACGGATTTTGTAATCCGTTTTTTATTTATTTTTCCTTCCGCTAATACCATTTATCGTTCTAGACAACGATTGAATGATGGCAGTCGATCAACATAAATTGGCGTTAATTCCTTTACTTTATCCCTAAGTACGGTCCTAAAGATAAATGTTTAGGAACATTAATCATTGTAGCCCTTTTTTGTTTCATTTATTTAAAATAAATAATATACTCTAAAGGTTAACGGAAGGAGGGCTTTTATGATTAAAGAATTGCTGCATGAACTTAAGAATTCATTATTCTCGGTCTTGCCTATTTACTTACTCGTAATTTTTCTCATTTTGTGCCGCGTGATAACCTTCAGTGGCACCGAAATCCTCAATTTCTCATTAGGCACTGTGTTTGTCATAATTGGCTTGACATTGTTCAATTACGGAGCGGAACACGCTATGCGACCAATCGGTGCGTCCATAGGTAAGGGTTTGACCAAAAGAGGTAAAATCATAATACTCATTTTGGCGGTTTTCCTTTTTGGATTCGTCATCACAATTTCCGAGCCTGATTTGGTGGTTCTAGCAAACCAAACAGAATCCATCTTCAATAAATGGGTTTTGATAATCATGGTTGGTTTGTCGGTCGGCCTGTTTTTGATTGTTGCCATTCTTAAAATCATTAAGAAAATCAGCTTAACACAGTTGTTATCTGTATTTTATTTATTTGCGTTTTCGGTGGTTGCGCTGCTTTGCTGCGAAGGAAAACAGGACCTTTTGGGTTTGGCGTTTGACTCCGGAGGCGTCACAACCGGCCCTATGACCGTCCCATTCCTGATGGCTTTAGGCGCTGGTGTTTCATCGATTTTGGCCAAGAAAAGCGAGAAAGATGCATCCTTTGGATTTGTGGCTTTTTCCTCAATTGGACCAGTTATCGTTGTTTTATTGCTCTGTTTATTCTCAAAAGGGGAGATGCAATATACTCTTGCCGATTATTCTGTTGAGGGCAATTTCTTCCTTAAATACGGCCATAGCGTCTTGACTCAACTTTTAGATGTTGGCAAGTCCGTTGGAATCGTCGTTCTTTGCTTCTTGGTCGTTAATTTCACAGTACTTAAAATGGACATGAAACGACTGATCAAACTTGGAATCGGTATATTGATGGTTTATTTTGGCCTTGTATTCTTCCTAGCTGCAGTAGAAGCAACGTACATGGGAATCGGATTTAAGATGGGCGAAGAGTTGGCTAGCCAGCCTTCTTGGCTTATCGTAATCATCGCCTTTGTCATTGGCGCGCTAACGGTATTGGCGGAACCTGCAATCAAAGTCCTCGTCTCGCAAGTTGAAGAAACAACGAACGGCATGATTAAAAAGAAATATCTACTTATAGCTTTGGCGGCTGGCGTTGGCGTTTCCATTGTTCTTGCAATGATTCGTATATACTTCAAATTCTCTATTTTGTATATCATCATTCCTGGATATGTCATTTGCTTTGCCCTCTCGTTCTTCATCCCAAAAATCTATACAGCTATCGCCTTTGACGCAGGCGGAGTTGCTTCAGGTCCTTTAACCTCAAGTTTCATCCTTCCGATGGCGTTGGGTTTATGCAGTGCATTGAATGGGGTGAATGAAATTCTTAATTATGGATATGGAGTCGTTGCTTTAGTTGCTTTAAGCCCATTGATCTCCATTGAACTTCTCGGTGTAATCTTTAATATCATCAATAAGAGAACTCAGAGAAGAGCGATTAAGAATGCGCTTAAAGATGATGATATGGTGCTCATCACCTTTGGAGGTAGCAATGAAAACAAATAGTACTCTTACAAAACTATATCTCTTGGTGATAACGCTTCCTTTGGGAAAGAAGGCCATCATAGGCGATATACTCGAAACACAGTTTGACGTAACGGGTTATCTATCCACTTTGGCTTATGGTAGCTTCTCAACAGAATTAAAGAAAGAAGTCATGTTCTGCATGATAAAAGAGGATATGGTCAAGGATGCGATACTTGCAATCGAGGATAAATTCGCAACATTCCATTCCAATATGTCGATGGTTTACGCCATCCCACTCGAAAGTGTGATTGGCTTATCAAGTTATATGCTGCTCTCAAACGGAGGTAAGAGATAATGGACACAAAGTTATTCAATATAATCGCTGTAGTTAACGAAAACTATTCAGACGCAGTCATGGAAGTGGCTAAAGACAACGGTGCTAGAGGCGGTACAATCATTCAAGCCAACGGAAGCGTGACGGAATCCGCCATGAAGCTTTACGGGGTTGAAATCCACCCAGAAAAAGAAATTGTGATGATTCTCGTTCAAGAAGCGCTTGTCGAGAAGATTCTTCAGGCTTTATATAAAAAACTTGGAACCGGAAGCGAAGCAATGGGCATTTTCTTTGCCCTCCCAGTATCCCATGCCTCTGAGAACCTCAGAAAACAATACGAGAAAAAGAAGGAAAGCGAAGAATAATCGTTTAAACAATCGGGGGTCTGATTCTTATCAGGCCCTTTTCTTTTTGTGCTTTAATTAGAGCTTTCTAAATCCATATAAATAGACACCGTTTAAAATCATAAAACCAAGTTTATTTACTACCCGGTTTTTTAAAATTCGTATGCATTTTTTTTGATATCGTGTTACATTATGGCGCATTAAAGTGAGTAACCAATTTTTGGTGTAAGTCCAACTTTATGTTGAAAGGGCTTGCGCCTTTTTTGGGGATACTTATGGAAAAAGAAAACATCATGGGCACGATGAAAGTGTCCAAACTCGTCTGGAAGATCGGTTTTCCGATGATTATTTCAATGGTTCTTCAGGCCTTGTATAACGTCGTAGACACGATGTTTGTTGTCAATATGGGGGAGGAAGGAACGCTTGGGAATGTAGCCTTATCAGCAACTTTCCCAGTTCAAATATTGATGATTGCCATTGGAGTTGGCACGGGAGTCGGAATTAACGCGATACTTTCCCGTTCTCTTGGAATGAAAGATAAGGAAATGGCAAATAAGGTAGCGGGGAACGGACTTTTTCTTGGAATAATCTTTTCTATTGCCTTCATGTTATTTGGTTTCTTTGGCGCGGAGGCGTACATGAGGCTTATGTCCACAAACTCAAGGGTAATAGAAATGGGGGCTTCTTATTTAAAAATTTGCTGTTGCCTGTCGTTCGGCTCTATCGGATACGCCGTAGTTGAACGTTTTTTGATGTCAACTGGCAAGACGAATTTATCAATGATTTGCCAAATTACTGGTGCAGTTCTCAACATCATTCTTGACTGGGTCTTCATTTATCCATGCAATTTAGGCATCGAAGGCGCTGCTTGGGCAACAATTATCGGACAAATCGTCTCACTTGTTATGGCTTTAATCTTTCATTACGCGATAAATAAAGAGATTGATGGTAATCCAAAATATATTAAACCTAACGTTAAAGTCATCGGTATGGTCTATAAAATTGGTGGACCAGCCTTCTTGATGCAGGCAATGCTATCTTTCATGATGTTTGGCGTTTTGCTCATCATCGGCACAATCCCCAATCAAGAAACGGTGGATTTGTTAACTGGCTCATTTGGCATCTATTACAAAATGATGCAAATCGCCTTATTTGCGGCATTTGGCTTATCTAACGCCTTGATCTCCATCGTTTCATTCAATTATGGGATGGGCGAAAAGAAAAGAGTGTATGATGCGGCGAAATGGGGCATTATCGCAACAATTATCGTGACTTTGCTCATCACCGTTTTATATCAAATTTTAGCTAAAACCATCTGCAATCTTTTTGCTTTGGCAAACGGGGAAAGTGATGGAACGAGTAAAGCCGCACTTATTGATAATTGCGTACTTTCGTTACGTATTGCCACAATTGGATATGTATTTATGGGTGTATCCGTTGCTATTCAAGGCGTTCTTCAGGGATTACGCAAAGTTTTTTCTCCTCTCATCATATCGGCATTGCGACTATTGGTGCTTGTTATACCGCTTACATATTTGTTCACACTTACAAATAATCCGGAATCCAATATTTGGTGGGCATTTCCTATCTCTGAAATCATCACTTGTATCGTCTCTATTCTGTTCTTGGTTTTTGGCGTTAAAAAATCCTTTTCAGAATCAGAATCAACTAAACGTTAAATTCGACTTCATCATTTAATAAAAACCGCATAGTTTAAAACGGTGTTATTGAACTCTTGCAGCTTGCTATTTTGCTGTTTTAAGAAGGCAAACTGAAAGAAGGAAGCTCATGTTAAACCGCTTCACAAAAAGAATCGAAAAGACGTTTTTGCTAACGATTATTTATTGGCAGTGCAATGCCTGTAATTAATCGTTTTTTTGTTTTGTCACCTTTGTCCAAAAAGGATGGCAATGGCAATTATACTCTTGATAAAAAAGTAATTTCAATTATTTTTAAATAAATCTATCATTTTGCTTTGCATAATGATAGAATATTGCCATAAGGAGTATTTTTATGGACATTAGGGATTTCTGGAAATACGTATTTAAACAAGATAGAGCTATGCTCAAAACTTTCTTCCATGAGGACGCTATCATTCGTTGGAGATGCACAGATGAGGAATTCACAGTTGACGAATACATAACAGCAACATGTGAATACTCAGGAATTTACGAGGGGCATATTGAACGGATCGATGTTGACGGAGATAGAGTTACCGTTGCAGCACAAGTCTTCCCGATTGAAAAAACATCCTCAAGTCATGTCGTCTCATTCATGACAATCAAGGACGACAAGATCATAGAACTTGATGAGTATTGGTCTCGCGATGTTAAGGCGCCTGAATTCAGACGCGAGCTTAATATTGGCAAACAGATTGATTCTCCAACTAGAGTGTTCTGATTCCATCAAAAAATTTAATGTCGTTAATATAGCAAAGGTGCTGGCGGTTTTCTGTCCGCCTTTTTTTGTTCTTAAAGGCCCGTATTTTAGCTTTTTTTCTTACCGACCTAAGCTCTTTTTTGGTGAAAAACTATGTATTTCTTGACTAGATAGTTAGTGTTAACTAATATATTGAACGTTAGTATATGCTAACTTGTTAAGGAGGGGTCAATATGCCTATTGTGATTGCACCGTTAAACACCGACTTGAAAGTTGTGAAAGTCTTAGTCGATGACAAATTGAAGAAACATCTGGAATCCTTGGGAATAACAATAGATAGCGTTATTCGAGTTATCTCCTCAACGGGTGGAAATTGCATCGTTCAAGTGAAGGACGGACGTTTGGCGCTTGACAAGGGTGTAGCCACCAAAATTCTAGTTGCATAGGAGGTAGGACATGCTAAAAAAACTAGATGAATTTAAAGTAGGCGAGACTGGCCTAATCAAAAAAGTGGAAGGCGAAGGAAGACTTCGTCGCCGTCTATTTGATATGGGAGTGACACCTGGAGCAGTGGTCACCCTTAGAAAAGTTGCTCCGATGGGTGATCCGATTGAGGTCACGATTAGAAATTACGAGTTGTCACTTCGTAAGTCAGAAGCATCACTTGTAACATTGGAGGTGGCCCAATAATGAAACATTTTGCATTAGCAGGTAACCCTAACTGCGGTAAGACAACCCTTTTCAACGCATTGACTGGATCAACCGCTCACGTAGGTAACTGGCCTGGCGTAACAGTCGATAAGAAAACTGGCACATACAAAAAACTTGCTGAACCGGTTGAAATCGTTGACTTACCTGGCATTTATTCTCTTTCTCCATATACTTCGGAGGAAGTCGTCTCAAGAAACTTTATTCTTGATGAGCATCCAGACTGCGTCATCAATGTTGTTGATGCCACGAACTTGGAAAGAAACCTTTATTTAACAACACAACTTTTGGAAATTGACGTTCCAATGGTCGTCGCTCTTAATATGAGCGATGTCGTTAAGGGAAACGGCGGTTCAATCGATGTTAAAACGCTATCAAAGAAATTGGGCGTTCCAGTCGTTGAAATCTCCGCTCTTAAGTCAATAGGTCTCGAAGAATTAATGAAGGCGGCAGACCTAGCTGCTAAGAGCCCAAGAAACGGCGAAACCCTTCTTCAAGACAAAGATTTAATGCATCTCATCAACGATGTGAGAATTGCATTCGAAGGGAAAGGTGTTAAGAATCCTTTGTTCCACGCAATAAAACTCGTTGAGAACGACGAAATTGAAACAGGAATGCATCCAGATCTTATTCAGATGGTTTCCGAATATAAGGCGACGTTCAAAGACGAGACATTTGGAGATGACTTCGAAGCTTATATCGCGGATGCACGCTATAAATACATAAGTAAGGAATATGGTGGCACCGTTAAAAACAGTAATCAGCCAGAAGGAAAGAAAACAACCAAATCCGATAAGATCGATAAGGTTTTAACCCATAGAATCTGGGGCTTGCCGATCTTCATCGTCATCATGTTCTTCATCTTCCACTTCACATTCTCAGAAGACTTGTTCTTCATTAATGCAATCTCCGGTTGGGAGATTAAAAACCCTGTTGTAATCAACATTTTGACAGGAATGGGTTATGAAGAAGGAGTGGGCCTCGGCGGCATTCCTTCATTAGGCGTATTCCTCCAAAGCTGGATGGGATATCTTACCGGACAATTGATTGCTGGCTTCCAGTGGATTTGCTCTGGTTTCCAGGAATTCGGCGAAGTGGCGGCTGAGGCTGCTAGCTCAACTTGGTATGGCGGACTTATCTGCGACGGTATCTTAAACGGACTTGACGCAGTTTGTTCCTTCATCCCACAAATCATGCTCTTATTCTTCTTCATCGCTATTATGGAAGATACAGGATATATGGCTCGTATCGCTTTCATTCTTGATAGAGCATTTAGAAAATTCGGTTTATCAGGTAAGGCATTTATCCCTATGCTTACAGGATTTGGCTGCTCTGTTCCAGCCATCATGGCTACAAGAACTCTTGAAGACCAGAAAGAAAAGAACAGGACAATTAGACTTATCACTTGTTTCTCATGTGGAGCAAAGGCACCTATTTGGGCACTTCTAGCCGCAGTTGCCTCCTTCTTGGGATTCGGATATGGAGATGTCTTCGTATTCACAATCTACATCGGTGGAATCGCTTTAGCCATCATACTCGCTATCTTCATGAGATTGTTCTCCAGAGATAGATATGTTTCTCCATTCATCATGGAATTGCCAGCATACCATATGCCACAGGCAAGAAACGTCGGGGCTCTTCTTTGGGAGAAACTCAAACATTACTGCATGAAGGCTGCAACAATCTTGACAGCTTCCTTGATTGTCATTTGGTTCTTACAGACATTCGGCGTTGAAAATGGAGCCTTCTGCATGGTCGAATCAATCGAAAATTCGTTGATTGCTTATGTCGGTAAGGTTTTACAGTACCTCTTCTATCCTTGCGGATGGGCAATTGGTGCTGATGGTTGGAAACTTGCTGTTTCATCTATCACAGGTCTTGTTGCTAAAGAAGATGTTGTCGGAACAATGGCATTATTATTCAGTGGTGGAAGCGAGGAGGCCCTTGCTGAATCCATCACAATCAGTGCTGCCGGCATCTATTCATTCGCATTCTTCAACTTGCTCACGTTCCCATGTATGGCTGCGATCGCGACTGCGAAATCAGAACAGACAAATAAGGAATTCTTAAAGACGTTAGGCTTCTGGCTTGGTGTCTCATATGGCACTAGCGCCCTCATCTACTGGGTTGGCACATTATACGAAACTGCTTGGTGGGGCGGAATGTTGGTTACAATCGCCCTCGTTGGAGCATTAGTCGGTGCTGCAATCTTGGTTGTTAGAAACAACAAGAAAGGACAAGTAGCTGTCAAAGCTGCCTAATTATGCAGTGGTTTGAACCCGTAATCGCAGTGGCTGCGGTGGCCTTGGTGGCGGCGCCAATTGTTACTCACTTTGTTAAAAAGAAGAAGGGTACGTTGACCTGCGAATGCGGGAAGCCGCTATCCAAATGTGTCGGCAATTGCAAAAAATGCAACCCCGGCAAAGATGTACTGGTTGACCAATATCGCCATTCCTCTTGCAAAAATCCTTCCTCATATGTTTATCGAATTCATGTTGAAGGAATGATGTGTGGAATGTGTGAATCGCATATAAACGAAGCGGTTAGAAAACAATTCGATGATGTCAAAGTCGTTTCTTCTAGAAAAAAAGAAGAAACGCTTGTCACATCGAAAAAAGTTCTGAACGTCACGGATTTGCGAGTATGTATTGAAGCGACCGGATACAAGGTTGGGTCAATCAAGCTTATCTAAAACAAAAGGGCATCCTTGATGGAATGCCCTTTTTCTTTTATTTTTTATACGAATCAAATAGAGCTTTGAAGTTAGCCATTGAATTAACTATCGTTTCGTATTTTGTGCAATATGCCAACCTAAAGTATCCTTTAACGCCAAATCCGTCGGATGGAACGACGATTAAATCAAACTGTTTGGCCCTTTCTGAGAACGCTTGAGAATCTTCTAATGCTTTGACGAATAGATAGAAGGCTCCTGCAGGATACACGCATTCATAGCCAATTTCGGTTAAGCCATTATATAAAGCGTCTCTATTTTTTTGATATTCAGAAACATCCCCCACCAATGATGCGCATTTTGCAATCATCTTCTGCATAAGAGATGGTGCGCAAACATAACCCATTGAACGGCCGGCACCACACATGGTTAAGTATAATTTTTCTGATTCGACGCATTTAGGAGGAACTAGAACATATCCTATACGTTCTCCTGGAAGCGATAAATTTTTTGAATATGAGTAGCAAAGGATGGTGTTGTCGTAAAGGGATGGGATGTGGGGGACAAGTCTTCCGTCATATGCGATTTCACGATATGGCTCATCCGAAATTATATAGATTGGGTGTCCGTATTCTTTTTGCTTCTCTAAAAGGAAATCGGCAAGGGATTTTAACGATTCTTCCTGATAGATAACTCCTGATGGGTTGTTTGGAGAATTGATAATAAGTGCTTTGGTGTTTT
>CAVIJK010000022.1:12779-25290 GCA_963643345.1 bacterium
TTACTTTTTTCGTTAAATCTTCAAAATTAATTTCGAATTTATCCAAATCCGCCTCAACGTAATTGAATTTTTCTCCGACCGCTTCAACGAAAACTTTGTATTCAGGGAAGAACGGGGCGATAGCGAGCACTTCGTCTTCGCTGCTATCTTTTATCGCTTTAAAGGCGATTGTTAAAGAAGAGGCAGCACCGCATGTCATGTAAATCATGTCGCCAGTATATGAGGTGCCAAACCTCCTATTCAAATCATTCGCTATTGCATTTCTAGTTTCTGCATCCCCCTGCGCGGATGTGTAGCCGTGAACCGCACACGGATTCTCGCCTTGAATGATTTCTATGATTGCCTCGTTAACTTCTTTAGGGGGATTGACTGATGGGTTTCCCAAAGAGAAATCGAAAACGTTGTCTTCGCCTATTTCGGCTTTCCTCTTCTTTGAATATTCAAACAGTTCTCTAATCGCGGATCTATTTGATCCAAGTTTATAACTCAGTTTATCCATATATAACTCCTAATATCTCGAATATGTTATGTCATCTAGGCTTATAGTTAAACAATTTTTGATAACCTATTTATTTAAATAAATATATACTTTACGAGTATGAAAGGTTGGCTTGTTGTTAATTCGTTTGTCGATAATGACAAATTCTCGAATCTCTATTCGATGCTTTTGAATGCGTTTGACAAAAGAGGCGTTGAACTAGATTTAAAACGCGCCAAAGATATCGGTTATGGCGTTGATGAGGTGAATTTCGATGGTGGCAAACCGGATTTTGTAATCTTTTGGGATAAGGATATTTATCTTGCGAAGAAACTCGAAGCGAAAGGGTTGAGACTTTTCAACGGCAGCGATGCCATAGAGAACTGCGACAACAAAATCAAAATGTATCAGATTCTTAAAAGTAACAACATCCGTATCCCCAAAACCATGATTGCGCCTAAAACTTTCGAGAACATCGGCTATTCCAAATTGGATATGATAGAGGAGGCATCTAAAGAATTCGGTTATCCATTCGTCATTAAAGAGGCTAGAGGCTCTTTTGGATACGCTGTCTTTTTGGTTCATGATTTTAATGAGGCAAAAAATGTTGTAAAAAGCATCGGCAGCAAAGATTTCTTGATGCAGGAATACATCGAATCATCTTGTGGCAGAGACATTCGAATCAATGTTGTGGGCGGTAAGGCAGTTATTTCGATGTTACGATCCAACCCGAATGATTTTAGAAGTAACATCACTAATGGTGGCAGTGGCCAAGTGTATGAACCTAAACCTGAATATATCGCGATTGCCGAAGATGCCTCGAATGCTTTTGATTTAGATTTTGGCGGCATCGATGTGATGTTTGGCCCAAATGGCGAGCCGATTCTTTGCGAATTGAATTCAAATCCGCAATTCGCTTCCACCAAAGAGGCAACAGGAGTCGATTTAAGCGAATATATCGCGGATCACGTCATTAAAACCATATGCGCGGAATAATTGTTTACTCAAAAGCTGATAGTGAACGCAACTGGTGGTTTATCGATGAGATGAAACGTCTTTTTAAGTTGCGTAATGTCGTTATTGATTTGGTTCTTGAAGAAGACCTGTCTTTGGATTGTCTGCCGGATTTTGTTATATACCGCGGACGTCACGCAGAGATTGTGAGGCTTTTCGAAACTAAAGGAGTCAAGGTTTTCAATAATTCAAAGACAAACGAACTTGCTAACGATAAATACCTAACATACAAATACGCCAAATCCAGAAACATTAAGGTATTAAATACATTCGATAATATCAACTTTATTACAAAATTTCCATGTGTTATGAAGACTGTGGACGGCCATGGAGGGGAAGAGGTTTATCTAATCAGAAGTAAAGAAGATGCAAAACCTGAAGAAAACAGGAGATACATTTATCAAGAAATGTCTGATGAGCCAGGTATTGACATGCGTGTCTATGTAGTGGGCGATACTCCTAAGGTGGGGATTAAACGTACCTCTAGCAGTGATTTCAGAAGCAATTATTCACTAGGAGGCCATCCTCAAATCATTGAATATTCAAAAGAAGTTTATGATATTTGCCATTCAATCGCCGAAGACCTTCAATCTGATTTAATCGGCATCGATTTCATTAGGCATAAAGGTGAATGGGTGTTAAACGAAATAGAAGATCCTGTTGGTTGTCGCATGGTATACCATTGTGCGAATTACTCCATTTTTGAAGATTTTGTCAATTATGTCTTAACTAAACTTGGCATTTAGCCAAATAATGTGTATCTTTTTGCGAGGGGGTAATGTTATGGACTTTAATTCTTATTTGCCACAATCAGGTCAAACCTTCCAGTTTGACTTCATTTCCATCGTCTTTGCTGTCATTTTATTAATCACTGTTATCATTTACGCTAAGCAAGGATTTTTAAGGGCGTTGCTTAATCTTGTTTGCTCAATTGGGGGAATCATATTAGCCTCAGCGTTTTGCAAACAATTGGGCGCTTTGCTATATAACACGGGGCTAGGCGAAAAACTTTATGACCCGATATTCAGTTGGATATCCGGGAAAGGAGACATATTTAACACCCCAATTAGCCAATTAAACGCGGATACATATTTGCCACAAGCTTATGCATCCTTAGGCATACCTGAATTCTTATACTCGATCCTCAATAAACTCATTGCTAACCTTGGGATTATCCCTCAGAAAGGAACAATTACCTTGTCGATCGCCGTATCCGAAACAATCTCTGCCTACGTTTTTATCGGCATTGCTTGGCTGTTGATAAGTTTGGTTTTTACCCTTGTTTGCAAAATTGTTCTTTTCTGTTTAAGGAAGGTGCTAAAGAAACTCAAAGTCTTGTGGTTTGACCATTTCCTTGGCGCAATAATAGGAATAGTGGCTGGAGCGGCGGTTGCCATCTTCTTCGCGTATATTTTGACTCTTGTTCTATCGCTTGGAACAATAGGAGACACGTTAAAACCTTTAATCGCGTGGGAAGACTCAAGCGTATACACCATTTCGAAAGCCTTATGCGCTTTAGCAAATGATATAGCATCCCTATTCATTAAATAAAGAAGGATACAATCGATGAAATCTAAATATTTATTAATTTTATCTTTGCCGTTAGTGCTTTGCGCTTGTTCAGCTAATACAGAATCTTCATTGTCTAGCAATGTAGATGAATCATCTTCGATTGAAGAGGAATTTAGAATTCCTGATGATTTGGAACCGTTGGAATACGAAGATACAGTGGAAACTGACATCGCCTTAAAACAAATCAAGAGCATGATAGGGCACACATACGATTACGCCGCTTTGAAGACTGGGTCAATGCATGTTGTTTATGGCGCTTTGCTAAGTGATTATGTTACTGACGATAATTTGGTTGCCAACGGCAGCTATGAATACGAAAACTGTGGCTGTTTTGACGTCGATGCAAAAAGGCTGCATATAGAATTCAACTACAAAGTTGATGAGACGGTTGGAACAAATAAAATCAAGGGTAACACTAAGAATGAAGTATCCTTCTGGATTGATGGCGATATCGGGTATGAGGCCTATCACAAATACTCATCTGAAGGAGTGGATTCGAACACATATTACGTAAACGAAGGCGAAGATGCGACCGACCTTGAAGAAGCAGTTGGGTTTGGCACATGCTCCGAGATGATCACTCCTCAGATTGATACATGGGAAATCGCCTACGATTCAATCGCGGATAAAAGCGCAACGATCAACGAAATATTGACCGACGGCACGGAAGGTTCGATTTATGTCTCGTGGGAATATAACGGGTACAAGATGGAGCTTCAGTCCAAGGACTATTATATGGTCTACGAAAAAATCGAGAAAAAAGAGGATACCTCATCGCTCTATTATGAATATAGATATACATACGATGAGTCGGTCAATGTTCCGATACCGACTTTAGATGAGAGTTGGATATTGGGCGAATAAAGTAAAAGAGCAGTTGAATTCTGCTCTTTTATATTGCTCGTTTATTGTAATGACCACGCGTGTAATCAATGTCGGTTTCCCCGGCATTTTCTAGAGATTCAAGAACGTTGTAGCACTTATCTTCATCCTCATCCGTGAAGTGGAGATAGAAGTTTGTAATATTTATAGCCCTCAATTCATCTATTTTATCTAATAAATATATAGGCCTATCCATCAGGATGCGAACATTGCAGTTCTTGTCGCCAACCATGTGGTAATGGCAATTCATCCTATCGTTAAGCTCATAGATATGTTCGTGGCACCTATTGCAATGGATGGCTTTATTTTTATAGTGGGTGCCGATTGGACAAGATTTCATTATCATCGCATCCGCCTTGCCGTAAACAACAACCCCGACATTAGGATAGACGTCGTGCCTTTTCTTATAGTCCTCAATCATAGCCTTAATCGAAGAACGGTCTAATTCAAAAGAGACAAGCGCTTCTTTGAAACCAAACTCATAAAAACAATCCAAGGCGTATGAATTCACGATATTGCAATAAGGAGAAGCGATGAGTTCGCCATCTCCCTCAACTAAGAAGTTAGCGATACATTCATCTCCGTTGAATGTTGGATGAAGAGATATTCTAGGTGTCAATTCGTGTTTTGCATCATTTTCTCTAAAACAAATTATCCCTTTGTTTTTAAAGACGAAGGCCTGTTCGTCGTTTTCTATGACGAATTTGAATGCTTCATCACCTGATTCTATTGAAATATTGGTGGTGTAAGGCAAAGGATTCGCGGTATTCTCAGTAATTAAAGCGTTTTTTAAAGCTTCGAACGCCTCATTTCTTAACTTATTGAGCATTGAAATCGGAATGAAGCAACTCTCATAATCCATATCAATTATAGAGATTTGGTATGGATAATCGCCTGATTTCTTTAATTGCTCGATGATTCTATCTTCGCTTGTTCCGGATTTCTCCGCAACAAGTGCGTTATCGCCTTTTACGTTAATTGTTTTGTTGTTAAATGAAAGGGACAATTCTAAAGGAGAGTTGGGTCTAGCAAAAAATTGAGCCTTAACATCTACCTTCAATTTCTCCTTAAGCTCATCCTCTAGATATTTATTCAGTAAATAATCTTTGGTTCTAATAACTTCTAACCCATTAAGCTTAAAAGCATCTTCAATCCCCGAAATTTCGATGATGTCGCCAATTCTAGCTTCCTCGACCGGATTTGAACGGATAAACATCTTCTCGATAGTTAATCCGAACTGTCTTTTATCATTGAATCGAATTCCATCGAGTCTATGGATATCTTTTTCCAGCTTTATGGATATTCTGTTATTCGTGGCTTTGGTCACGTACCCAATCCTCTCTCCTTGGTGGGAAGAGGTTTCGGTATTCAATAATTTAAATGGCGATTCATTGAACAAATAGCCATTAGTAAATTTCCTAGAGAATATCTTTTGAAGATTACTTTTGTCCTCGTTTAACCGCTTATTTTCCTCATCAAGTGCGTCTAAAGCATGCCTATAGGCCTTGGTAACTTGATAGATATATTCGTTAGTTTTCAACCGTCCTTCAATTTTAAAGGAATCCACGCCTAATTTGGCGAGTTCTCCAATTGTGTCCAAAGTCATTAAATCCTTTGTGGAAATTGCAAAAGTGGGGTCTGATATTTTCTTGCCATCCTCATATAAAGAATAAAGCATGCGACATGGTTGAGCGCATCTTCCTCTGTTTCCAGACCTATTTCCGATGAAGGAGGATAGTAAACAATTTCCGGAATATGAAACGCAGAGGGCGCCATGAACGAAAACCTCAACCTCAACACCCAAATCCTTGACGGCCTTAACCGTGTCAACATTCGCTTCGCGAGCCAAGACGATTCTCTTGAAACCAACTTTTATCAGCGCCTTTGCCTGCTCAACATTGTGGCAATTTAACTGAGTTGAGGCATTGAGTGGCAGTTGTGGTAGAGTCTTGTGCAAATATGAAGCAAGACCAAGATCCTGGATTATTACTCCATCAACATTTATTTCATATAAAAAATTAGCAAAAGCAACGGCCTCAAAAAACTCATCTTGATAGAGAAGCGTATTTAGGGTTACATAGACTTTCCTGCCGATGGAATGGGCATATCTAGTTATATCTTTTATCTCATCATTGCTAAAATTATCCGCGCTAGCCCTAGCGGAGAAAAGTTTGCCGCCCAAATAAATGGCATCCGCACCGCCTTTGAGAGCGGACAATGCGTTTAGATAATTACCGGCAGGTGACAATAATTCCATGAACAAGATTTTATCATAATCGATATTCATTTATTAAGCATTAGAGTCTTGGCAATAACAAAAGATTAGATTTAATCGCAATTCTCTATTTTGATATATTCATATTATCCTTTAAAAAGTTGATAAAATATGGCTTATTAGTAAACTAATTACAGGACGGAGGAAGCTTATGAATATCGGATTATCAGCAGAATCAACTTGTGACATGCAGAAAGACTTACTTTCTTTCTATAACATCAATACCACTCCATTTACCATCATCATGGGAGAGGACGCTTATCTTGACGGCGAAGTAAAGGGCGAAGATGTCTTTGCTTATTTCAACAAAACCGGAACGCTTCCTAGAACAAGCGCAATCAATCAGGCGACATATGAAGAATATTTCACCGAATTAAAGAAAAAATACGACGTTATCATCCACGTTGCTTTTGGAAGCAAAATGTCATCAAGCTGCACCAATGCCATGAATGCTGCCAAAAAAATCGGTGGCATCTATGTCGTTGACTCTGCAAATTTGTCAACCGGCATCGCTCTCCAGCTCATTTACGCAAGGAAGTTAATTGATTCGGGCAAAGCTCCGGATGAGATTGTTAAAGAAATAGAATCTAGGCGAAACGCCGTTCAAGCATCTTTTGGCATCGAAGCAGTTAATTATTTATATAAAGGTGGAAGATGCTCAGCCGTTGCGGCATTTGCTGCCGGCGTCCTTCATATCCGCCCTCAGGTTATAGTTAAAGATGGCGGCATGATTGCTGGCAAGAAATACAAAGGCAAGATGAAAAGATGGGCGCTCGAATATGCCAATGATACCTTTGAACAGTTTAATAACCCTGATCACGAGGTATGTTTCATCACCTATTCTTCTGCTGAAGAAGGCGTTGTTGACGCGGTTGAAGAAGTGGTTAAAAAACACGGATTCAAAAAAATCTATAGGACACTTGCAAACTGCACCGTATCATCGCATTGCGGACCTAATTGCTTAGGCGTTCTTTACTATAATGACGGCGATCATCCGGTCAAATGAGACTTTATTTAAATAAAATTGAAAATTTTGTTGTCAATTTAGTCTTAGTGCTGTTAAATTATTCAAGCGGAAGATCCCAATAGTGGCTCCGTAACACTCATAATCAAATTATTGAGTGGTCCCGAACAGGGCCACTCTTTATTTTTGGAGGGAAGAATGAACGAATTGAAAGCAGTTCAAGAACTCTTGAGGGAACCTCTTGAGGAAGAAGGATTCGAAATCTATGAATGCTCACTTTCTAGAGAAAAAGCCGGTTTGACCTTGAGAATCGTTGTCGATCGCCTCGATCCTATCAGCCTTGATGACATAATCCACGTCGGAGAAATCATCAATCCGATACTCGATGCATCGGACCCCATCAAAGATCCTTACACCTTGGATATCTCGTCCCTTGGTGCGGAGAAGCCAATCAAACTCGATAGGCTAAAAGACTATGTCGGGAATTATGTTAACCTGCATCTTAGCAACCCATATAAAGGCGCTAACACATTAGAAGGGGACATAAACGACGTTAACGATGCGATTCTTACCCTCGAAGTAAGAGAGAAGACGAGATTAAAAAGAATCGAAATCCCGTTGAAGGATATCGATAAAGCAAGACTAGCCATCAAATTCTAAGAAAAGGATAAATTAGTATGGATGCAGAAGAATTCAGAAGTGCGGTAGAATCTATCGCAAAAACAAAGGGCATTGAGGCAAGCGATGTTGTCTCCGCTCTTAAAGAGGCTCTTGAAAGAGCCTACATCAAGTACTTGGGCGGCGGAGATGATGCCGAAGTCATCGCAACAATCGATGAAGAGAATGGCGCCATCACAGTTTGCCAGCTAAAGAACGTCGTTGAAGAAGTCCAAGACGACTATCTTGAAATCTCTCTTGAAGACGCTAAAGAAGATTACGAGGCTTCCTTAGAACACCTCAAAGAAGAATATAACGACATCAAGAAGAGCAAGAAGGTACCTCAGGCAAAGAAGAACGACTACCTCTTCCTCATCGAAAAAGTCAAAGAAGAGAAATCTCACCTCAAATGTGGTGAAAAATACGCGATGTATGCCCCGTTATCCGAGATGGGCAAATTGACAATCAACGCTGTCAAAGCAACTCTTAAAATGAGAATTGCCGAATCCGAAAGAAGTGCTCTTTATGAGATTTATAAAGACCACATCGGAGAAATCATCACCGGACGTGTTGAAAAATATGACGAAAAGTCAGCTTTAATTAACATTGGTAGAACAACGGTTGAATTACCACGTAAAGCCATGATTGGTAATGAAGACTTCACAGTCGATGAGACTGTTAAAGTCTACATACAGGAAGTTAAAACTGTTTCAAATGACGGCAAACCACAAAAAGGACCTCAAATTGAAATCACACGTTCATCTGAAGGATTCCTCAAGAGATTGTTCGAAGAAGAAATCCACGAAATTTTTGAAGGGACAGTTATCATCAAGGGCATCGCCCGTGAAGCTGGTGTCAGATCGAAGGTTGCAGTTTATTCTTCGCTCGAAGATGTTGATGCCACTGGTTCATGTATCGGACCTGGCGGATCACGTATTCAGAAAATCGTCGGTCAATTGGGCAATTCAAGCGACAAGGAAAAAATCGATGTCATCGCTTGGAGCGACAACCCAGGATTATTCATCGCTGAGGCCTTAAAACCTGCAAACGTCATCGGTGTTGCAATCAATGAGCCAGATGAAGAAGACGAGAGACCAAGTGCAACAGCAATCGTTAAAGATGAGCAATTATCAGTCGCAATCGGCAAAAAAGGCGCTAACGCTAGATTAGCGAACAAACTCACCGGTTATTCAATCGATGTCATTCCTTTATCAGATGCCGTATCGGAGGGTTTGAAATATACAACTATCGAAGACCTCAAGAAGACAGCAGAGGAAGAAAAGAAAGTCAAAGCTCGTGCTGCATTCGCTGCGAGATCTCTTGAAGAAGCTAAGAAATTAGAAGAAGAGAAAGCAACCGAAGAAGTTACTCCAATCATCGAAACAGTCGAAGTTGAAGAAGATTCCGTTGAAGATATTCCTGTTGCAGAGCCTTCATCGGTTGAGAAGAACGTTGAAGAGACTCCAGTTGTTGAAAAGCCAACTAAACCGGTTGAACCAACAATTCAAGTCAAGACAACCAAGACAATTGAAGACCTCGAGGCATCTTTGGCTTCCTCTAAGCAATCAAGCAAGAAACCTGCAAAGACTGACTATAAGAAGAAGAGACCTCATCAGATTTCTGACGATGAAGTTGAGCCAATCAAGCCAACTGAAGTAACTATTGCTCCTGAAGCTATGCCAATCTACACAGACGAAGAATTGGCCGAGATCGAGAAAGAAGAAGCAGAGTTCGAGGATGAGGACGATATCGATCCAGAGCTCTACGACGATTACGACGAAGATAACTATTAATATGCAAATCCAAAATAAGAGAACAGACATAGTAAGCCGCGAATCATTCAACGTTGAAGAACTTTTGCGATTTGCGATTAAGGACGGACAACTAATTCTTCCCGTCTCCTCTTATAATGGAAGATGCTATTACGTTAAATATGACCACATTGAAGACGGTATCAGAAACAAAAAATTCGATAGAATCTTTAAAAGGCCATTGACAGAAGAAGAGAAGGAGGTCCTGCGAAAATATGAACGCTAAGCTCGGATTCCTAGGGATACTCTTCCGCGCAAACAAAGCGCGTATAGGCGATGAATTGGATAAAAGTTTGATGAAGGCCGATTTGGTGATTGTTGCAACCGATGCAACTAGTAACACTGCTGAGGCATTCATCAGACGTTTAACCGAGCACGCTATCCCGCATAGAATTGAATTTACCAAAGAGGAACTTGGTGAAGCTCTTGGTCGTAAAGAGGTGAATTTCATCGGAATTTACGATTCGAAAGCCGCCAAAGCGTACCTCAGGAAAGGAGAATAACCATGGGACATAATAACAAAGGCAATTTCCGTTCCAAAAAGAATGATCATAGCAAAGACAGAACCTCGAACTTTGAGTCGCGCTCAAACAATCAAAAGAAACAAGATAGGAGTGCTAAAGTTAATGGTGGAGTCTTCGTTTACTCAAAGCCGTTGAGCGTTGGAGACTTATCATCTGCAATCAACGTTCCAATCCCGCAAATCATCAAATATTTCTTCATGCAAGGCAAGATGGTCACCATCAACCAAGTGCTTGAAGATGACATGATTGGAGAAATCTGTCTTGAATTCGGCTACGACTTCAAGAAAGAAAAAATAGTTGATGCCGAACACTTCGAAGATTTGGAAATCGAAGATGATGCCTCGCTTCTTGAAGAAAGACCTCCTGTTGTCACCGTCATGGGTCACGTCGACCACGGCAAAACTTCAATCATCGACGCCATCCGTAACTCAAATGTTGCAGCTCACGAAGCCGGCGGCATTTCGCAGGCAATTGGCGCTTATCAAAAAGAATATCAGGGCAAGAAAATCACCATCATCGATACTCCAGGGCACGCGGCTTTCACAGCCATGAGAGCTCGCGGAGCATCAGTCACCGATATATGCGTACTTGTTGTAGCAGCCGATGACGGTGTCATGCCTCAAACAATCGAGGCTATCGATCACGCTAAAGCCGCAAATTGCGAAGTGATAGTTGCAATCAATAAAATGGATGCGCCAGGAGCTAATCCTAGAAGAGTCAAAGAACAACTTATGGCTCATAACGTCATCTCCGAAGAGTATGGCGGAGACGTCATGATGGTTCCGTGTTCTGCAAAAACTGGCGATGGCATCAATGATTTGCTTGAAGCCATCTGCTTAAAGGCCGAAATGGCAGAACTCAAGGCGAACCCTAAGAGATATGCCATCGGAACGGTTCTAGAAGCCAATCTCGATAAAGGCGAAGGCCCTAAAGCGACATTACTTATCCAAAACGGAACCCTCACCAATTCTGACTACGTAGTCGTCGGTGAGATATACGGTAAGGTGAGACGTATGACAAACGACCACGGAATGGTTGTTAAATCAGCAGGCCCATCTTATCCAGTTGCCGTAACAGGTTTGTCCGCAGTGCCATCTGCAGGCGATAGATTCATGGCCTTCCCGACTGAAAAAGAAGCTAAGGAAATCGCTCAGGCTAGAGCTCTTGAAAAACTCCAAAAAGAAAGAGCTGGCACCTCAGCGATGTCTCTTGCCGATTTGAACAATTTAGTTAACGCCGGAAAAATTAAGAACATCAATGTTGTTATCAAAGCTGATACCGACGGTTCTGCTGAAGCATTGAAAGCTTCTTTAGAGAAGATGTCCAATGATCAAGTGCAGGTTAAAGTAATCTCGGCTAATGCAGGAGCAATCTCGGATTCCGATGTACTTCTTGCCTCAGCAAGCAACGCTATCATCTATGGATTCAATATACGACCAGATGCGCGGGTCAGAGCTAAAGCTGCAGAAGAAGGAGTTGAAATCCGTCTCCACAGAATCATCTATGAGTTGATTGATGAAATGACCGCCGCCATTAAAGGTATGTATCAGGCCGAACTTGTTGAGTCGGTTACAGGACAAGCCGAAGTCAGACATCTTTATAAGATTTCCAAAATAGGCACTGTCGCTGGAGGATATGTTACCTCTGGCATCATTAAAGCGGGTTCAAAAATCCGCTTGATGAGAGATGGAGTTGTCATTTACGAAGGCGAATTGGGATCATTACAGAGATTCAAGGACGCAGTGAAAGAAGTCAAACAAGGCTTCGAATGCGGATTCACTATCGCTGGATATAACGACTTAAAGGAAGGCGACATAATCGAAGGTTACGAGATGGTCGCAGACGAAGATGCCAAAAAATAAGAGAAACACTAACCAAAAGGAAAGAATTAAAGCCCTAATCGATAAAAATCTTAGAACTGTTCTCATGATGGAACTCAAGAATCCTAAGATTGGAGTCCCTATGGTCAATGAGATTATCGTTTCAAATGATTATCAACTTTGCAGGGTTTATGTATCCTTTTATGGCAATAAGTATCCTAAACAAGCATTCGATGAATTGACTAGGTGCAAAGGTGCAGTAAGAAGTTTGCTCGCAAAAAAGCTCGACATCTACAAATGCCCGGACATCCAGTTCATATATGACGATCAGTTTGACAAAGGTGAAGCAATCGACAAGGTTCTCGCCAAAGAAGCTGCGGACATCGAAAACGCTAAAAAAGGAATGTAATACTAAAGGAGTCAGAATAAAATCTGGCTCTTTTTTTATCAATTCAGCAAAAATTATTTAATGCTTTCGATGTATCGGAAAACAAATAACTATGTCCATTTAGAT
>CAVIJK010000022.1:25300-25796 GCA_963643345.1 bacterium
TGGAAACCACCACGAAAAATAAGAAAAAATGATTTTTATTGAAGAATTGTTGATGTTTTAGGGAAAAAATCGGAAAAACTTGTCTATATATTAGTGAGGGCTCCCTTATGGCTCTCTTCCTTACCGGGCTCGATCTTTCATAACCTTCTAGCGTTATCCCATAATTATCACCTATTAATTTCGCTAAAAGGACTACTACCCCCTTTAATTTTCAACCTTATCGAAAAAGGACCCAGCCCGGGGGTCCTTTTCATTTTGCAATTCTAGTGGCGAATTTCACTTTGCCTCTGATATTCATTTTCTTTAATGAATAGTGGTCCACAATCGCTTTCTTAGGCCTGTTGAAGAAAAGAGTAAATTTACCCACATCATCAAGCAACATGCCTATAATTTTGTCTAAACATGGAATTAGAATTTTTGAATCAATGCTGGTATAAGCGAGTTTTACTAGATGATGGTCAACAAAAAGGTATGAAATAAATCCGATATATTGTTT
>CAVIJK010000023.1:0-25099 GCA_963643345.1 bacterium
AACTATTCACTTTTATAATTATTATAATAATTTATAATTTGAATCATGATTGGTAACTTTTTTGAATTAGTATCCGACAAATTTTTCCATCCTTTGTCGAATAAAAACAAAGTTCTAAACTACAGGCTTCTCGCCATCATCAACGAACAGATGGGCGGAGAACTTGGTCAGTGGCCACGTGAGAATGTTCTCGAGTGGATCGTCGACTATATCTCCAATTGCCCAATTGAATTCTATGATGATGAAACAAACGTCGATGAGGGCAAGGATTATAGAAGAATCGCTTCTAATAAGCTTCGCTATTTCGTCAACTGCGGTTGGCTCGTGGATGAGAACGACACACGTACCCTTAAAGTAACGTATCAGATGGATTCGGCCGCAATCACCTTATTGAAGGCGATGCAAGATGTTGTTGATGAAGATTCATCTCCTAGCGAATACACGAGTTATGTGTATAACATCTACAATTCTTTGTACAACTTCAAGTACGATCACGCTTTGGAACTTGTTGAGTCGATGTACTCCAATTCCCGTGACCTTACTGCAAGATTGAGAGGACTCAATGTTTCGATTAAGAAATATCTCCAGAAGTTAGTGAACAACCCTAACCTCTCGCCTAAAGAGATTCTCGATCAGTTCCTTGTCGAATATCAGGACAAGGTCATTTTGAAAACGTTCAATAACCTCCGTATAAAAGACAACCCTGCTAAATATCAGAACTTCATTATCAGCAGAATTGATAGCCTCCTCACCGAGGATAATCTCAACAAGATGATGGAGGACTACATCAATAAGAAGAGAGATGGCATCAAATCGCCATCTAATCTCGCTGAGGCAAAGGAATTCTTTGTTTCTAGACTCCTTTATATTGATGAGCAGTTCAAGTATATCGAAGACAATATCGAAGTGCTCTACAAGAGAAATGCCTCTTATGCGGAAACTGCCAATTCAAGAATTCGCTTCTTGCTTAACGAAGAAGTCGATATCGAAGGCTCTATCGTCACACTTTTGCGTAACATTGCCAACAGTGATGATGAGGCGGTGGATGGTTATGGGGCATTCGACCTCTTCGAATTAGGGAGGCTTACCGAGAATTCCCTTTACAACCAGAGAGCCAAATATAGAAAACCGGCTTCAATCATTGATGACACTTCCAACATCGTTGTTGATGAAGAAGTGCTCAAAGAAGCTAGATCAAGACTCAAAAACGAGGCGTCTTACTCCCATCGCTCAATAAGCGCTTATATCCTCAATCAGTTGGGAACGAGAGATAAGATGGAAGCCAAAGACATGAACATCAAGGGGTTCGATGACCTTGTGAAATTGTTCCTCGCCTGCTTATATAGCCAATCAAGAACCGTCGCTTATAAAATTGAATTCACCGGTGACATATTCACCTGGGACAGCGGTGCTAGACAGTACAAGATGTCTAATTTCATCGCGGAAAGGAAGAAATAATGGCAGTTATCACAAAAACCGCAGCCTGTGAGAGATTCGCAGCAATCTACACGACTCTTAATGAAACAAAGAAAAACGCCCTTGCACGTTTAATAAATAAGCTCTTGACCGAGAATTTTATCTATGGGCAGATTCAGGAGGATCGCAACGATTATTATGCCATCCTCGAAAATAGAGAAGCCATCCAGGATTTCCTCCTTATGGCGGGATTCGAATTAATCCATAAAGACACCCAGAAGATTTTCTATCTCTACAGCGAAACCGAAAGAAACAGGATCAAGCTCAAGAAACTTGAAACGGTCTTGCTCCTCATCTTAAGACTTGAATATTACAAGAAATCCAAAGCGATCGACGCCAACACAAACGTTTCTGTTGATTCGTATGATGTCATCTCCGAACTTCAGAATACCGGAATCATCAAAGGCAATCTCGTCAAGACCGATCTAATTGAGGCCTTGAAGACGCTAAAGAGAAACAAACTCATCAATTTTGACGTCAATCAGGGCGAAATCAGCAACATCATAGAAATCTATCCAACAGTTGCCTTAATCGTCACAACAGACGATATTGCGGCCTTAAACGCAAGAATTGAATCATTCACACAGAAGGAGAACGACGATGAAACTGACGAAGATTAAGCTCGTTAACTGGCATCTCTTCAGAAATGAGACCATAAACCTCAATGGTAATTTCCTCATCACCGGTGAAAACGGCTGCGGAAAATCGACATTGATGGATGCTATATATTACGTATTATCCGGCGGAGACGAATCTTGTTTTAACAACGCCGCTAACGCCGAAGCAAGACGTTCGGTTACCACTTACGTTCGCGGACGTGTCGGTAACGAAGGCGAAGGCAAGGAATTCTTAAGAAACGAGAATGATATCATCTCCCACCTTGTTCTTGAATTTAACGATGGTGTCACCGGCAAGAACAACGTCTTGGGCTGCGTCATCGAAATCGTTGACTTCGGAAAGCCAAGAGCGAAGTTCTACACAATTCAGAATCATTCGATCACCGATGAAGACTTGCTTGATGGAACAAACATCAAGGATTTCAAAGCGCTTGAGGTCTATTTCAAAGAGAAAGGCTACGAATGGACCAAACTCGAAGATTCAATCTATAGAAGAAAGAAGATGATTTCTTCTGATGTCTTAAAACTTGAATCTGGCGATAGATATGCCGAACTTTTAAGAAAAGCTATGGCGTTCCGCCCGATTTATGAAGTCTCTTCCTTTGTCAATGACTTCCTCCTTAAGGAGAATAACATCGAAATCGAGACTCTCATGGACGAAATCCGCCAGTACCGCGAAATCAACAACGAACTCCAAAAAGAAGAAGAGAAAGAAAAACTCCTCGAGACATTCGTTCCAAAAGGTGAGAAGTATCAGAACAACATCAATTCCATTTCGTATTATCGCGCTCTAAATGAGATGGTGGAAATCGCCAAAGCCGATAAGGATATTGCGAAATTTGACGCCGAAATCTCCAAGATTGACGACAAAATTGCCAACTTAGACGCCGATATCTCTTCAATCGAAGATAAGCTCAAATATCTCCAGGATCAGAAGAAACAGCTTGAATCCGACGAGACATACAATGCCTTGAAGGACAAGAAAGAGAGACTTGAATACTTAACACAGGAAGAAAGCAAGACTCACGATGTTATATCTAACATCAACCTCTTCCTTGAAAGAGAGAACGACATCGTCTCCAAATTTGGAATGAAATTCAACTTCCAAGCCGATATCGAGCGTGGCAACTATCCTTTATATAAAGACCACCTCCGTTCATATCAGCAGGAAATCGAGAAGTATAGAGAGAACAATAACCAGCTCATCGCTCAGAAGCAAAACGCTCTTGAGGAGAAGAAGAAGGAAATCAACGCCAAAAAAGTTGAGCTCTCCACTCTTGATAGAGGACAAAACACCTATTCACCACAGGTAATGCGACTCCTCACCGCCGTTAGAAATGGCTTAAAAGAGAAGTATGGCAAAGAAATCGAGGTCAAGCCGTTGTGCGAATACCTCGACATCAATGACTCGAAGTGGACAAATGCCATCGAAGGTTATCTCAACACTCAAAGATTCGATTTACTCGTCGATCCAGTTTATTTCGATGACGCTGCCGAAATCTATGAGGAAATCAAGACAGAGCAGAAGATTTATGGCATTGGTATCATCCATTCAAGAAATGAGCTTCCAGAAGCAGAGCCAGGAACGCTTTATTCCAAAATAGATGTCACAAACCCATATGCCGCATATGCTGCGTGGATGATTCTTGGCCGCGTTCACTGCGCTGAAGACGTCCGTGACCTAAAGAACTATGATCTTGCAATTACAAGAACTTGCATGGTTTATAGAAATAGAACGGTTAGAAACATCAACCCTGAAGTCTATAGATATCCATACTTAGGAAACGATTCCTTCTCGACAAGAAGAGAAATACTCGCCGACCAAATCGCTTACCTCGGATCATTTAAGGATGAGATGGAAGAACAAATCGATGAAATCAAGCGTTCCAACCAATTCCTCGCATCAACCCATGTTTCTAAACTCTTGGAATACGATAACGTTTGGGAAAGATCTGGCAAGATTGCTAAAGAAATCGTCGACCTCGAAGATAGCATCGCTCTTGCAGAGAAAGAGCAGGATCTCTTCTCCCTTCAGGATGAAATCAAGGGCGTCGCCAAGCAAATCGCAGAAGTTAACGCCAACTTGCACGAGAAGAAGGAAGAGAGCAAGAAACTCGTCATGGAGAAAGGCTCTAAAGCGACTCATAGAGACTACGCCGCCCAATCTAAAGACAATCACGAGGTTTCCTACAAAACAATCACGAAATCCTTTGACGAAGTCGATTTTGCCGAATTTACCAAGAGGTATCAAACCAAGAGCGGTTATGATGTCGATGCAATCTTGAATGATTTCAAGAAAGCATCAAGCTTCAATAACGGCGTCAGAATCGAAGTTGAAAAGGGCATGAGAGAATACGTCAATAAGTATTCACTCGCCTTCTCCCCAACCATCGAGAACATCAACGACTTCATCATCGAATACTATAAGATTAAGAATAGATCGCTTGTTGAATATAAGGAGAAAGCTGAAGCGGCCTTCAATAGATGTAGAGAAGGATTCGAAGCGGACTTCATCTCCAAGCTTCATGGTAGAATCGATGAGGCAAAAGACGTCATTAAGAACATCAACAAGTCTCTTAAGGCTCACCCATTCGGATATGAAGACGAAATCTATGAATTCACATGCGGTGCTCCAGATGATGATGAGATGAAAGATTATTATCGCATCATTACCTCCGGCAGAGACATGGATGCTAAAGACCTCTTCACCGAAGTTCTTGATGAAAAGGAACTTGCCATCATGCGTAAACTATTCGATAGAATCGTTGATGAAATGGATGGATCTGCCTCCGAGAAGAACCTCGATAAGTATCTCGATTACCGTAATTACATGAAGTACGACATCAAGATCACAGATAGAAACGGCAATGTCCAGCTCTTCTCCAAAACCAATAGAGGTGTATCTGGCGGTGAAGGACAAACACCATTCTATGTCGTTGTCGCCGCATGCTTTGATCAGTTAATGTCCAAGACAAACGGAGTCTCTGCTTGCCCGGTCATGTTCGATGAAGCCTTCAACAACATGGATGAGAGCCGTATCAACGCTTTGATGAACTTCTACAAAGATTTGAACATCCAGCTCTCAATCGTTGTTCCGTCCAACCGTATGGCCACACTTGCGCCATTCATGGATGAAGTCGTCGGTTTAATCAAGGTCAATAACACAATCCACATCGGATATCTTGGCTAATTGTTAATAAAGGATATATGGGTAGCATTTGCTACCCTTTTCCATTAACGTAAATGGCGTTGATATAAAAATATGTAAGATTATGATTTTTGCCGTATAAACACGAGGAATTTAATAAAAAATTTAAAATATAAATTGTCGATGCGTTGTGATCGAAAATCTTGATTGTTTTGTTATTCGTCATGATTGATGGCAAAACTGGTATCAACATTGGTAAAATAAAACTATGAAAATTTTAGAAGATATTGAAATATACGAAGTTAGAGAAGGAAATTCCAAACATTCATATGAATGCAGCCAAGGCAAATTCGAGAACGATGATGGAGAAGTGGCGTTCATCTCTTTTAACGCTTTAAATAACGATGAATTAATCGTTTGCAAAACTCCGATCATTGAGCCTATTAGACAAGTGGAAAAAGAAGACATTCTTGAACATTATGAAGAACTCGAAGACGCTAAAGACTCCAAATGGTACGACGCTTTTGAAGCTGTACAAAGAGAGTTAGAAGAAGAATAAAATGAAAAAAGGATTAAAGATAACCTTAATAACATTATCGGCAGTGGTGGGAACCGCTCTTTTATCTTTATCCATCATGATATTGCCTCATAAAGGTTTGGCGAGTGTCATCGCTGACAACATGAGAATATCAACGATGGGTTATTCTAAAAAGACCTACACCGGAACAACTTACACAGATATCCAATATTCGGATGTATCCAAAACAGACACCTTTGATTTATATATGCCAAAGGATGTTGAAAATCCTAAATTAATGGTACTAATCCATGGTGGAGGATTCTTCTATGGCAATTCCAAGATCCGACAAGCTCGTTTTATGTATGAGCATTTCTGGAATGACTACGCTGTTGCATCCATCAATTACCGTTTATCAGGAGAAGCCCAATATCCTGCAGCAGTCCAGGATGTTAAATCCGCTTTAAGATTCTTAACGTTTAATGCATCAACTTATGGTTACGATGCAAATGATTTAGTCATATGGGGAGAATCCGCCGGTGGATACTTGGCCACAATGGCAACTCTATCACCTGATACTGAATATAATGACGTTCCATTTATTGGAGAAGATAAAGTGGTGGAACCTGTCCGTTATGATATAGGAACTCTTCTTGATTACTATGGCTTGCTTCAATTAGAAACATTCCCTGAACAATATAAGCAACTGGATGTTCCTAACTGGTTAACCACGCTTGTTGGCAATAACCTGAAGCACGAATCCGACAATTCGATAATGTCTAAGTTCTTTGGGGAGAAAGTATGTGACATGTCGGATGATAAGTTATCTGAAATCAATCCGTTGTCTAGAATCACCCAAAATTCAAAATACGATTTTAATGTCTATATAACGCATGGCACATCAGATATCACCGTCCCTTACCTCCAAGGCTCGGTATTTGAAAGTAAAATAAAAGATCATACGACCGGAAAAGTTAGATTCGATTTAAAAGATCATTACAAACATGCTGATGACAGGTATTACACAAAAGAAAACCTCTCATCAATGAGCGAAATCATCAAATAAAAAACCGACCAGATGGCCGGTTTTCTTTTTTAAGATTGATTAAACGATTTCGAACGCTTGTTTAAGTAGTGGCAATCCCCAAGTGAAGAAGACAACAATCACCGCAATTACAAGAGCTGCAACAACTGACCAATAAACGATTCTTAGAATCTTGTTTGTCTTAAGAACTTTTGCATCAGTCACATTCTTGTTTGCCTCAGCCCCGAATTGCTTCAAAAAATTTTGAAGTGCCTTAGCATGTTCTTCTTCGTCTTCAATGATTGCTACGCGAGTCATTGGTTATATTTTGCCATTCTTGTCTAGATTGTCAACCATACGACTAATCATTTGCAAAGTATGCGTAAAAACATTCAAATAATGCATATTTGGGGCATAGAAAACGTTTTTGTATATAGCATATAAGCAAATCAAGGCGGTTCTTTATGAACGCCACAAAAATAAACTTTTAGATAAGGAGAAACACAAATGAAATCACTAAAGGTTATGAAATTTGCAGCTCTTAGCTGCGCCGTTTTAGGACTTGCTGCATGCGGGTCTACAACAGCAAAGGAGGCTAAGCTTGTTGCAAGCTTTATCTCCCCGGCTCATCTCACATACCAAAATATGAGACCGTCCTACAACTATTATCTCACAACATATGACTTCGAGGTCTTAGATGTTTATGACGACAACACATATTGTTTAACGCTCTCAAGCTCAACATTCTCAGCGCTTATCCTCCCGGAAACCGGTAACGATGCCCAAGGTAATGAGAGAGACAACTCACTCTACAAATACTATGGAACCTTTACGTCTAAACAAGACGAACTTGATCCAAACACTTATGAATACACAATCTCAGCTGCAACTAGACTTGTCGCAACAACAGACGCTGGCTGGTACATCGACACAGATAACTGGACTGAGGATATGAAGAAAAAAGCGGTCGACGTTCAATATGGATATGACCCTGCAACAGAAACACAAACAATCGTTGGAAAAACCGAATATGCAACGGGCGCCGAATATCTTGCCGCTCATAACATCAACGAAACGGTTTTAACAGTCAACATCGGTTCATACACTCTTGATTACAAAGCAGTTAAATAATCATTAAAAACAAGGAGTTAAAGATCCATGAAAAAAACTAACTTATTCAAGGGTTTAGCAACAACATTCGGATCGTTAGCTGCAGTCTGTCTCTTTATGACGGCTCTCGCTTGGGATAGAGCTGGCGATATCAATCTTCATCTTGGCGTAAACAATAAGTCAGAAGATGATGTCTCCTCAACAGGTGCATACCCATCTGCTTACCAATCCAAAGCTGAGATGCTTGAAGCCGAGAAGAGTTACACAATTCAGTGTGAAGAGGAGGGCTCTGTTCTTTTGAAGAACAATGGGGCTCTTCCTTTTGCGTCTAACATCAAAAATGTCACCCTTTTCGGCTCTGCCGCCTATACGCCTGCCTATCACGGCGGCTCAGGTGGCCCAGCTAACACCGGTACGGATTTAAAGACCGCATTGACCGATGCCGGTTATTCAATCAATGAAACGGTTTATAACAAAATCGGCGATGCCTATAAAACATTAACCGCCAGTAAGAATCATAGATCAGACGGACATATAGGCGAGGTTCCAGCCTCGACGTATTCCGCATCCGATATGAATGGCTACAAGGATGCCGCAATCGTTGTCCTATGCAGGTATGGCGGCGAAGCAAACGACATGAATACAGTCGATTCGGACGGAGAAAGAGAACTTGCTCTCCATCCGGTTGAGAAACAGATGCTCGAATTCGTCAAATCGCAGGGATTTGGCAAGGTAGTTGTCTTACTCAACACCGGCTATGCGATGGAAGTCGGATGGCTTGATGACTATGGAGTGGACGCTTGCTTATGGATTGGCTTCCCTGGCGAATCCGGAATGTATGGCGTTGCCAATATGCTCAAAGGCACATCCTCGCCGACAGGACGCTTAGTTGATACGTACGCTGAGCATTCGTTCTCCAGCGCTGCAATGCAGAACTTCGGTGACTTCAATTTCACCGATCTTGCAGCCGAAGGAATTGGCCAATATCACAAAGAATATCTTGTCTATGCCGAAGATATTTATGTTGGTTATAAATATTACGAATCACGTTACGAAGATTTGGTCTTTGGCAGAAGAAATGCCGATGGCAACTACGGATGCTACGCCTCAAAAGATGGTAAGTGGTCATATGATGCGGAAGTTACTTACCCATTTGGATACGGGCTTACCTACACATCATTTAAACAAGAAGTAAAAGATATCAAATGGGATAGAAGTGCTAAGAAGGTTACGGCAACGGTTGAGGTAACAAACACCGGGTCAACCTATACAACCCCGGTTAAGGATACGGTTGAATTATATGCCGCTCTTCCGTGGGAAGAAGGACAGGCAGAGAAATCCGCTATCCAACTCATTGGATTTGCTAAGACAAAAGCCATTGCTCCAGGCGAGAAAACTGAAGTCACTATTGAGGCCGAAGATTACCTCATGGCAACTTATGATGAGAACGCAACAAACGGCGCTGATCCAACCAAGAAAGGCTGCTACACGTTCGATAAAGGCACATATACGATTGCAGTTGGCGAGAATGCCCATGACGCTTTAAACAACGTTATCTCATTAAGAGACGCTGCCGGCCATTACACTTTAACAGATGGGAACGGCAATACTGTTGCTGGCAACCCATCAATGGCAAAGACATTCGAAGTCGATGCGCTCGACAACACGACCTATGCCACATCCTTTACGGGCACAACGGTCTCTAACCAGTTCCCAGAGGTAGACATCAACAACTACGAACAAGATGAAGTCACCTACATGACAAGAGGCGATTGGTCAACATTCCCTAAAACATACAATTCTTTAACGACAGCTAAAGATGTCAGTGGATTCATCAAGTCTAACATGGTCAACACGAATGACCCTTATTCCAAACCAACTGATGCCCCGACATCCGGCTTCAATTTCTCCAAGAATAGAGCGGATGGAGAAACCGCCGCCATAAAATTCTATGAGATGCACAACGTTGACTATGACGACGAAAAATGGGAAACATTCATCGATCAATTGACAATCGCTGAACTCTACGCCATTCCAGGCGAAAAGATGGCAAATGACGCTATCCCATACATCGGCTATCCCGCCAATACATCAGGCGATGGGCCGGATGGCCTCCAGTCTGGCGGTAAACTACACGTCTCCGAGACTTTGGCCGCTTGCACATACAATACCGAACTCATCAAACAAAGAGGCGAATTCCTTGCTGAAGATGGACTTTGGGTCGGATTGAACTGCGTTTACGGCGGTGGAGGCAATTTGCACCGCACTCCATATGGAGGCCGTAATTTCGAATACTATTCAGAAGACGCCAATATGTCCTATATCATGGGCATGGAGCAAGCCAAGGCGATGTCTAGCAAAGGCATCATCTCATGCTTCAAACATTTCTGCGGAAACGATCAGGAAACAAATAGGCACGGCGTTGCAACGTTCATGACCGAGCAGACCCTACGTCATGGTGACCTCCGCGGTTTCGAAGGAGCTCTCGGAAAGGGCGGCTCTCTTGGAAACATGTCCGCATATAATAGACTCGGGGTCATGCCAACTGCTTCCTATAAAGCTCTTATGACAACGGTCTTAAGAAACGAATGGGGTTTTAAGGGCATCTCGATTACAGACTCATCTAAAGATGCCCAAACCTATATCTTCACCGGAGCAGCACTCGATGCTGGTACAGATCAGTTCAATAACGATGCTGGAAGATGTACTGATATCAAGACGTATATTGTCACCCAGCGCGATTACCATATCTGGAAGAAATGCAGAGAAACTGCCAAACATTTCTTCTATGCTTACTCTCGTTCATTCTTAATCAACGGTTTGACAGCGGATACGGTGATCACATCTACGACCCCATGGTGGAAGACGGCAATCATAGCCCTTGACTCGGTCATAGGTGGATTAACCGTTCTATCCTTAGGTGGATATGTGTTCTTTGAATTCATTAAGAAGGAGGGCAAATAAGATGAAACTTAATTTCTCCTTCAAAAATAGAAAGTTTGGCTTTTATTTGAGAATTGTCACTTCTATATTAGCGTTGATCGTTGCGATTGCCTATCTCATTGTTGATTTGACAATAATCAAAGGAAACATCTCGTTTGGCGATTACACATATGTTGTCGTACCATCCGCGATCGTTGGAGCGCTTCTAGTTGCCGCTAACGCATTCACCGGCATCAAATTGCTTGATGCAGCTGGTGCAATTCTTCTTGGCGTAGCTCTTGGACAGCATCTTTCTATGTCGTGTTACCCATGGGCAGATATGTCTACAGGTGTCCCGTTCTTTGTCAATAATGGCGCGCTTGCCTCGGCCGTATCCTCGATTTATACAATATTCGTTGTTCTATTCGCTGTTGCAATGCTTGCATCTGTTGTGAGTTCCTTCACGGATAGAGACTGATTATTGTCCTTCCCGGAAGACCATCGGTTACTCCTTGACCGGTGGTCTTTTCTACTTTAGATATAATCACCAAAAGTTGCGACGAATAACGTTTTCAAAAAAACCAAACAATAAAGAGAAAGATAAAAAAACAATATCAGCACTAACAGCCACCTTGTTCTTGTTTTCTTGCCAGTTGTGGAGATGAGGGCGTTTATTCGTCAAATAATCGGTTATTCTTATCTAACGTCTCTTTGAATTCTTAACTTTCGCCGATTTCTCTATTAGAGAAAACTGATGTTGACAATTAAAAACAATGTCCCATTGGATACGATTGATTAACACCTTCAAACGAGGGTTGCCTTTTCTGTATGAATATTTCATTCATTGTTCAATCGCCAGCGTTTCTGATTAGTGGCCTTTTTAACTGAAAAGTGTGTTTCTTATTTTCTTTATAATATTGCTCTTAATTTGCTATTTTTTTCTATAGCCCTTATTAAATGTTATAAAAACCTTTTTTTCGTTTGCACAACCAACAGACCCCCTATTAAGAGCTGGGATTAGGCCGATTGTTCGCTTTTCCTGTGCGTATTTAGACCATGTGCATGCATTTATGTACCTAAAAAGGGGCAAATAAAACTTTCTTTGGATATATATAAATATATGCGATAGAATTTAGCAGGAAGTAAGAAATGGCAAAGAAATTAACTTATTTACTTACAAGCTTTGTGCTGCTCGGTTCTCTATCGGCAACCTTGATTCTTTACTATTTGTACGCTAACAGCAGAAACGACATTTGGGTAAACGGCGAAAAAGTAGATGAAATAGTGACGGAAATCGCCGATTTTTATCCAGGTAAAGAAGAAGAGGTCAATTACACGGTCAAAAACAAAGGCGACTATTCCCTTTCGATTGCCTTCAGAGAGAAGGACAAAAACGCAATCCTGAATGATTACCTCGTCGTTTCAATCAAGACGAATGATAACTACAAATTAACGACCGATCTCAAAGACATTTTAAACAAAGATAGAATCACAATTGGCGACAACGTAAGAAGCGTTTCGTTTTCGTACGTTTTGCCCGAGACGGCGGACAACGCCACACAGAATCAGTCGACTTCTTTCTATGTTGATTTGATCACCAAAAGAAAGCAGTAAACATGGAAGATTCGATTAAATCCAAGAAAAACACACTAAAAGTTATTCTGAAGGTCATCGGATACGTATTCGCCGGGATAATCGCTGCCCTGGCGATATTCTCAATCTCGATTACGATTGCCTCGAAAAAAGACAGCGATGGCACGGCAACGGTTTTCAACCACCAATTAAGATTTGTCAAATCCTCCTCGATGGAGAAGAACGAATACGTTGACGTCTCTAAATACAAAATCAAGGACATTCCCGTTAAATCATGCGTATTTATTGAGACTGTCCCTGTAGATGATGCAAAAGCCAAAGAATGGTACTCATCTCTCGAAGTCGGAGATGTTCTAACGTTCAAATATGTCTACACAAAGCAAGAGACAATTACCCATAGAATTATTGATATAAAGCCTAACGAAAGCAATGAAGGATACACCATCACGTTGCAGGGTGATAACCGTGCCTCCGATGAAGGCGTCTCAACCCAGACAATCAACACTTCTTTGACCAATTCCAGCAACTACGTCATCGGAAAGGTTGTGGGTCAATCATATGCCCTTGGCTTGTTCATTTATGCCATAAAAACGCCAGTTGGAATCGTATGCATCTTCATAATTCCGTGCACTCTAATCATTGTTTGGGAAATAATCCGCATAGTTAGAGCGTTCTCCTCTGAAAGAAAAGAAAAAGCCTTAGCCGTTGGCCAGGAAAAAGACGCTGAAATAGAGAAACTTAAGAAACAAATCGAAGAAATGAATAAGGAAAAGGAAGGGGATGATCGGTGATGGATGTGATGAAGATCCTAATCTATGTATTGATAGGCCTGGAGGCCGTTGTCGCACTCTTCATAGGTATCGCGGTCATCAAGGAGTCTAAGAAAGAGAAGAATGGGATGAAGGTAAAGGAAACGGATTCCATGGAGCCTTTAGTCCAAGAATCGCCGGCGGTTGAAGAAACATCTGCAATCGAGGAGAAAATAGAACCCCAAACCCTGGCGATCCAATCAGATGTTAAATGCGAACCAAAACCAATGGTTTGCGAAGATAGACCTCTATCCGAACCTCGCGAGCATAAGAGGCGTCGACTAAGAATCGTTAGGTCAAAATCTCCGGTTGAGAATGAGAACGTCACTTGCAACAATTGCAATCTCGACGAAAAACTGGTGAGGATAACAAGAGGTTGAAGAATTCGAGCGTTATGGAGAAATATAACATCATAAAACGCGTCGAGCGTAAAAAAGGCTCTATCGCCGGCAGTGTGTCAGGCGTAGATATAACAAAGAAAGGAGGAGAATGATGATGAAGAAGAAAACATTAGGAATCACGTTAGCAGCCTCAATGGGCATTTTACTTGCAGCGTCTATATCTATAGGTGCTACATATTCCCTTTGGTCCGCTAAAACCACAACAGAGACTCATCTCACATCTGGAAATTTGGCGCTTAAGTTGGAAAGAACCAAATTAAGCAAATGCAATCTCAACAATGAAACCGGTTATTTAGAGACATCCACGAATACCGAAGTTAAGGATTTCACGAACACGACAACCGCCGATTCGAATATTTTTGATATCGAATCAGGGGAACTAGTTGTTCCTGGAAGCTATTATGAAGCAACCCTTAAATTATCCAACGTTGGATCTGTTGCATTCGATTACACGGTTAAGCTTGCTATAACTGATGAAAATCCGGATGTTCTTGCGTCCCAACTTAAAGTCTATATCGATGGAATGGCATCAGATTATCTCTACAATGAGAACAACAATGGCAAATTCGATATAACTTCAGGCCAGGTAGGAAAAGAAGATTCGAATAAAGAATTTACGATCAAAGTTCAATTCGAGAATCTAGAGGCGAATAACTTTGCCATGGATCAAGAAACCAACTTTGACATAACAATTGATGCAACACAAGCAACAACTAAAAAAGCATAAAAAATAGAAAAGGATATATATATATGAAAAAAAGAAAAATTATTGTTCCTGCCTTGCTTTCTATTATAGGATGCTCCGCAGTCATCGCTGGATCAACCTACGCCCTCTTCACCTCCGAAGCTAAAGTTAACGTCGCAATTACTTCGGGTAAGGTAGACGTTACCGCGGTGGTAGATGGTGAGATTTCAACATCCCACAAGCAATGGAATACGGCGACAAATCAATATGATGATGTCGAGGGTTCCTTAGCTTCGGGTACTTGCTTGCTCAACAAACAAGCTCAGACTATCGCTTTAACTAACATTTTGCCTGGCGACAAGATTTCATTTAATATCAAAATTGAAAATGGCTCGACGGTTAATGTTAAATACCGCACCGTCATCAAAGCCTTAGAAGATGCAGGCTTATTCGACGGCTTGAAAATAACCATCGACGATGAGGAATTTGACGGGGCCACCATAAGAACGGCATATGAAGACTATGCAGTAGGTACAGGCAGCAAGACTGTCGCAGTTTCTGTTGAAATGCCTTTAGAAGCAGAAAATTATTATCAAGGCACTTCATGCAAATTATCGTATGCAGTTGAAGCCATCCAAGGCAATGCAGATACCGGTGTATATGAAGTTACCCCTTCAAATGCGCAGGAAATTTTAGATGGCATTACAGGCGAGGCAACAGTCATACTTACCGAAGGCAATTATGATACATTGTATTTAAGACAAGACCTAGATGTATCAACTAGAAGAACTGACTTAGATAAAGATTCTTCTTATCCAGGATATTATAGAGCCATAAAAGGTTTGACCATCGAAGCTAAAGAAGGCGCTACTGTTACTTGCGATGGCATTAAAGCCGAAGCTGGATTGATGTGGTACTCAAGCGCACCTGCTTCGAACCAAGCTGCAATGGGCAGAGAAAATAGTGGCTTCCTCTCATACCTATCATTGGAAGATATCACTATCGATGGCATTAAATTTGACAATATTGAACAAAGCCCTATTGAATTAAGAGATAATGATGCCGGCACAAGTAGTGGAACATTCCTTGTTAATGGATTCACGGTTAAAAATTGCACTGCAACAGGAAATAATACACAAAACATTCACTTCTTCACTGCGGGCAGCGGATCAACGGATAAAACTTTTGATGATACGAATATGAACGGATTTAACAACATTTCCTTAGTGGGTAACACTATTTCATCATATGTTCAAACCGTTCATTTCAACAATAGTTCCGCTGTTTTGAATGGCTTGAAGGTTAAGAATAACAAAATCACCGATAGCACCGTGAGTGATAACGTCTTGCAGATTTCCAATAAGGTCAATAAAGGAAGATTCGTTTTCAGCGGTAATACGATAGATCAAATCAATGGTAGATTTATCCGTATGGCCAATGTGGATTCATCTTCAACGATAGTGTTCAGCAATAACAAAATCACTAACCCAGTGAAGTATGATGTTGATGCGCCTGAAGTTGTTAAAGTCACCGGAACCGACGGCTTTACAGTCTACGAAAGCGGCAACGATTGGAGCACTGGAACCGCATCAAGTGGTAAATATATTTCATTAGGTAATACGGCATTGCTTCCCGATGGAACATATTAATATTGCGATTTATTAACTAAATTGTCTTTATAACATCTAATGGGGGTTGGTGAAAACCAGCCCCTTAAACCTCCATGGGCAATGGAGGAAAATAAAGACCGCCAAATGGCGGCCTTTTTCTTTTTGGAAATGCTATAATACAAACGTTGAAAATAATGGGGTCTACATATGTCATCAAGAATAATGCTTGGATTAATGAGGATTGGTTTCTTAAGCGAAGATAAACTCTATAAACTCATTAAAGATTGTCTGGATAACGGGGTAATGAAGTTCGATATTGCGGATATTTACGGCCATAAGAAATGCGAAAAGAAACTGGGCAACGTTTTAAAAGAACATCCGGAATTAAGAAAGAAGATGTATATCCAAACCAAGACCGGCATCGCTTTTGAAACGTGTGGGTATGATTCATCGTATGAATATATCGTTAAATCCGTAGAAGAATCCATTGAAAGACTTCATTGTGATTATCTGGATTGCTATCTAATTCACCGACCAGACATATTCATGGACGCCGATGAGGTAAGCAGGGCGATAAACTATCTTTTAGGCAAAGGCGCCATCAAAGATTTCGGCGTATCTAACTTCTCCGTATCCGAGATTGAATACCTTCAGGAAAGATTGCCATGCCCCATCAAATACGATCAAGTCCAATTGGGGATTGGCAACACTGATATGATTGATCAAACCATGTACACAAACATCCCTCATAAAAACGTTTCAAAAGGACCGGATGACTTGTTCTTTTATTTAAAGAAAAACGACATTGCCATTCAGTGCTGGAGTCCATATCAATATGGTTTATTCGAAGGGTCGATCTTTAACAAGTGGAAGCATAGAAAAATCAATCGATGCCTAAATAAATACGCGAAGAAATATGGTACAACACCGTGTGCGATTGCAACGGCGTTCCTCCTTAGACTAGATAAGCGTTTACTTGTTATTACCGGTTCAACTGACATTGAGCATATTAAAGAATCGATCCAAGGTGAGAAGATAGAATTATCGAAAGAAGATTGGTATCGAATCTATAAAGGAACGGGACACATGCTTCCGTAAAATGAATCACTCACTGATTATTTTGATATTCTTTTAAAGTGCGATGAAGATAACTACACATGACCTTCATTCTGCGTGAATTGGGGCGTGCATCATGTTCATTTCGGAAGTGGAATCTACGGAATACTATATTTTGTTGCTATTTTTGTGACGTACCCACATTTGTTGCGTTGTATATTCCTATCCACCCTCAAACATTGACTTTCCAAAGGGTATTTATATTGAAAAGTTAGCATGTGCTAACCATAATTATGCAAGAATGTTAGTTATATCTAACATAAACGTTCAAGGCGGCAATATACATGTCTACCAAGTATGAAATCCTCAAGAAAATCATTAAGGTCATAAATTCGAAAAAACAATTTTGTTTAAGTACGGAGGATATTGACCGTTATATTTCCGTTTTGGATGAATTCATCGCTAAGAACAACACGAATTATGGAGAGTGATTAAAGATGTGGTGGAAGACTTTTATAATGCTAGGTTCCATATGCGTTTTGGCATTGGTTATTGAACTGGATTTCTTCATTGCGTTACAAAAGTTTGGGGCAATGCATTTTGGTGCTCCCGATGACATTAAGGAAATGATGAAGAAAGTCCCGGATAAGCCCATCTGGGTGACCGTTATCGGGATAATCATCATGATTTTGTCTCTATTGGGCATTCTTGGAATCCTGACATGGTCTATAGTGGACACATATTGTAATTATCCCGGATTCTATCTGGTGTTAACTCGTTACTTGATTATTCTCTGGGGATATAAGCTCTTTGACGTAGTTTGCTTTGATTGGCTATTGCTAACCAAAATCAGACTGCCGGAAAAACTTTGTCCGGAAACGAAAGGGGCGAAAGGCTATAGTTCTTTTGGATTTAACGCTAAAAGCCAATTGATTAAACTAGGCGTGTTTTTATTAATTGCAATTGGGGCGGCGTTTATATTCTATTTGGTCTGCAAATAAAGAAGGCGTCATATGAAAGAAAAAGAGCTCAAAATCGATCGTACGTGTCATGCGATTTATTCCAAAAGTTGCAAGAAAGAGATACTAAAAAGAATCTCTAGCCATTACGAGGTAGATGAAGTAGATGCTATCTTTGAAAAAGTTCAACATCAGTTCGAACGCTTTTTGGCGGAATTCAATCATAAGGATTTAGGCGGCAAAAAGAATTTTCATAATGGCAGGGGTGGCACGTATGATTGCATCATGATTGCGTCCTATTATGTTATCTGCAAAAAGAGAACATCTTTTGATGAAATCGAACAAATAATAAAAGATATAACAACGGATTCTTCTAGAAGTCTGAACTTTATAAATATTGATAAGCCGTTTTGGAAACATCTCATGTATTTCGCATTCTACCAAGCCGAGAAGAAATGCAGGAAGTGGTGGGATTTTGATATGAGGCTAGACCCTTATTCGAAAACGGAGCCAATCCATTACCACTTTAAAACATGCCCTGTTGCGGATTTCATTCATCAATTCGGCTTAGAAGAGATTGCCGGGGCTTTATGCAATGCTGATTATGCCTGCATGGCATCAATGAATGTTAAACTTGTGCGATGTCGCACTTTAATTGAATCGAATTGTTGCGATTACACATTCTATAGTCCTAACGATCCTAGACTTAAGGATCATCCGCAATATGTAGATGAGCAAGGTTTTATCCGCAACAAATAAATAAGATAAAATGGAGGATAGATATGAAAAAGACGTTTGAAGCTAAGAATCTTATTATGAATGGAAGATTCATCCATTTGTATGAGAATGCCTCGGAAACCAAGAAAGCCTACTTGATGAAACGAGTGGGAGAACTGTCAGAGGAACTAAAGAAATACAGAAGCAAAAATTCATCGCTTTACCTATATTATTGCAACATAACCGTATCAATTGCATGCTTGGAATATGACCTCTTGCAAGGCATATCTAGAACTGATTCGATTGAGGAAATGAACAGGTACCAAAGAGAATTTATGGCTAAATCTCGCGAGAAATACATGAAGATGTTTCAGAAGAAGTGGATGTGGCCAATTCTTCGCTTAATGATTCCAAAGCTCATGCGCAAGGCAAATGGAGAAGGATTCCATTGCTATGTCCCGAAAAACAAAGATAAAACAACAATCATTTTCTTTGAAGATAAATGCATGTTCAATACGGTCTTAAGGGAGAAAGGCATGTTGGACCTTGGCCAAATGTTCTGTAGGATTGATGAATATATGTATGGTGATATTCCTGGTACAAAGTTCATTAGAGCGGGCACTTTATGCAACGGCGATCAATGCTGTGATTTTAAGTTTGTTAAAGAATAGCGTAACAACAAAACGAACAATCTCTTTAGCGAGTCATACCCCTAATCCCAAAAATGGGAAGGGGTATTTATTTTTAAACCAAGATTGAAAATTAAATATCAACTATCAACGCGAATCGAAATCCAAGACATTGGCTAGTCCCATGGGGATACGCTATCGATAGTCACGATAAAAGAAACAAAATAAATGACTATTAAAATTTGGAAACAATTAATTGTTGTTATGGTATACTTTGAAAAGAATGCAAAACGGACCAGGAACACGCAAAAGAAGTTTTCGTGGCAAGCGTGCTCTTCCTGTCATCAAATACCGGCATTGGGTCCTTTGCCAAGTTTTTTGTGGATAAGAAGTATTTGATGGACGATAAATAGACGTAAATTGATAGGGGTGATTAAGATATGGAGCCAAAAGAGAAAATAAATAGCCAGGATTCTGCCATAAGAAATTTTATTAGCCAGTTTACCCCATCGGAAAAAGACATCCCTTCAATCGACGACCTAATTGCTGAGGTAGCTGAGCATTATGATGCCGACAGAGCCTACATCTTCGAAAAGGATTTAACTGAACAATTTTGCATCAACACCTATGAGTGGTGTGCCAAAGGCGTCGCCCCAGAGATTCAGAATCTGCAGAAGGTAACCTATGAGATGCTTGAACCGTGGTGGAAAGAATTTCGTTTAAAGGGGAGTTTCTTCCTTTCTTGCAATGATGAATACGCAAAGACAGAACCGCTTATTTATGAAGTATTGGAACCTCAGGGAATATCTACCCTTATGGCCGCTCCTTTTATGTCGGAAAACAATGTGATTGGCTTTCTTGGCGTTGACAATCCAAAGAAGAACCTAGAGCATCAGCTTTTTTTGGAAGTTGCCGCCGCTAAACTTAATCAGCAGATTTTAACGCTTCGCGGAAAGGCCTGGAACAAAGAGGTAAACGAGGCATTCGACAGTATTTATTTCTCTCTCGATGCGGCGCGTTGGGAGATGATATTCGATAAGAATGGGAATATGACCTCATGCACGTGGAGTGACCCGTTCAGGAAAATGCTAGGGTATCAGGGGAAAGATGATTTTCCTGATGAACTATCTTCTTGGTCCAATCTTTTACATCCATCCGACAAAGAGGCAACTCTTAAAGATTTTTGGGCTGCCGCAAACGATTATACCGGCAAAACCAGATACAGCGTCAAATACCGCCTTATGACGAAAAGCGGTGCTTACCACTGGTTTGCCGCGGATGGAAGCTTAACCAGATATGAAAACGGAATGCCTAAGCATTACTATGGCTTATTCCGAGATATAAATGAAGAAGTCCTAATTGAACAAAGGCTAGAAGAAACCAAGAAAATTGCAGAAGCGGCAAATGCGGCAAAAACAGAATTCCTGCTGCGTATGTCCCACGACATTCGTACCCCAATGAACGGCATTATGGGATTGCTTGATATCGCGGATAAGATGCCAAACGATCTTGAACGTCAGACAGACTGCAGGAGAAAAATAAGAGAAGCGTCTAAAATCCTTTTGGATTTGATCAACGAAGTATTGGATATGAGCAAATTGGAATCCGGTGAGATTCAGATAGAACATGTTCCTTTTGATTTGATTGACGTAAGCAAAGAAGTTTATTACGCAGTTAAGGAACAGGCGGATTCAAGAGATATCGAGATTGTTCAAGAAGATTGCAGTGCTACATTCAACAGATTGATCGGAAGCCCTCTTCACTTAAAGAGGTTGATGCTGAATATCATGGGGAATGCGGTCAAGTACAACAAAGATCATGGAAAAATTTACATAACCTGTAGAACCTCAGATTGCGGTGGGGATAAAGTTAATCTGGAATTTAAATGCCGTGACACAGGCATAGGTATGAGTCCTGAGTTCATGGAACACATATTTGAGCCATTCACTCAGGAGAATGCGAACGCTAGGTCGAAATATGCTGGCACCGGATTAGGAATGTCGATTGCAAAGAACCTAGTTGACAAGATGGGCGGCACCATAACGGTTGAAAGCGTTAAAGGTGAAGGATCCGCATTCGACGTTATCCTTCCGTTTGAAGTTGATGAATCCACTCCAAGAGATAGCGAATCGGAGCATGACGAAAAGATGAACTCCATCAAAGGAATGAAGATTCTCCTTACCGAGGATAATGAACTCAATATAGAAATTGCTAAATTCCTATTGGAAGAGGAAGGCGCCTTTGTTATTGAAGCGCGGGATGGTAAAGAAGCCTTAGATACCTTTATGAGGCTTTCAGAGGATGATATCGATATCATTTTAATGGATATTATGATGCCGGTAATGGATGGATATGAGGCCACAAGGAGAATCCGTGGATCCGATAAGCCGAACGCTAAAACTATTCCAATTGTTGCGATGACCGCTAATGCATTTGCAGAGGACCGTTTGGCTGCATTAAAAGCCGGTATGAATGAGCATATCGCAAAGCCGCTTGATACAAAGAAAGTAGTGGAGACTGTAGCAAAACTTGTGACGGATTACCGAAAAAAGAAGTAAAGGTACTTTTCCATACCTAACTTTTTAGATTAGAAACGAAACTGGCACGCTTTAGCAATAGATATGTATCCTTATTAAAAATTGAAAATCTTGGGAGTTTTATTGATTTTTGCGTTGTTGCTATTAACGTTTCATTTGACCGTTTTGGTTAAACTCTCTTCGAACTTAGGAGTCCGCTATTCACGATATCTTGCTCTGGTGGGGTGGATGTTATCATGCATATATAGAGATTTCTACTTGTCGGTGAAGTTGTTACCTTATGTTCTCCTTTATATAGTCATCCTCGTATAGAGCGTTGAGGATCGAACCGGTTGCATTAAAGTAATCGCCTTCCGTGTATTCTTTTTTAACCGGTTTAGATACGACAATGCACTAATGGTCAGATTCCGGACTATCGCTTATTTGTGGGAGTGGTCAAATAAAAATATGGGCCATTCTAGACATCACCATCTAAAAGACGTAAAGATGTAAATGAAAACGGCCAGTCCTCCTGAGAAAGGCCGTTTTATATGTTTTCTGACTACTCCTTACTTATTCTGACCCATAATATAAAACATAATCCCAAGTATTGTAGATAAATAGATGCTTGCCTCTATCTAGTGGATACATTAGTCGATATATGCAAGGACCGGGGCGGGATTCAATTCCTCATCGATAAGAAATGAATGCTTTATTTGTGTGGGATAAACATTCCTTTTACTGAAAAATCTCAGGAAGCGATATAATAACGCCATGTTAAAAATCGGCGTGGTTGAAGACAACATCGCGGAGATGAAACCGCTACTTGATTTTCTTGATGGGTATTTTAGGAATAAGGGCATAGAGCAAAATACAGCCTCGTTCACATCCTCTGAATCGTTTTTGTCAAATAAAAATTTTGATTATGACATTCTATTTCTCGACATCGAATTGCCCGGAATGAATGGCATGGACCTTGCCCGTGCCTATAGGGAGAAAAACAAGAAAACCGTAATCGTATTTGTCACAAACATGGCTCAATACGCCATAAATGGATATGAGGTTGAGGCCTACGATTTTATCGTCAAGCCTATAAAACCTGGGATTTTGAACATCAAACTCGATAGAATCCTCGAAAAACTTTCGCTGAGTTCAAATGATAAAGTGGTTATATCAATTGATAGACGACCAACTGTTTTTGTATATGACTCAATCATGTTTATAGAAACATCTAATCACAACATCACGATCAACACATCTGATGGCAAAGTCTATAAAGCAAGAGCATCTCTCTCATCTCTTGAAAAGGATTTCGTGGCACATGGCTTTTATAGGATATCGAGTTATGCCTTGGTTAATCTTAAATATGTCACTGGCATCGATCATGATGATGTCATGATTAAGGACAATGCAATTAGAGTGTCGAGACCAAAGAAAAAAGACTTCATGTTGGCATTATCGAATTACTTGGGAAGGAACTAGATATGGCGCCAGGCTTCACCCTCATATTCTGGTATCGCCCTCTCTTCATGCTTGAACTGGTTGTGGCAGAAACTATCTTCGCCTATAAGCTTAGAAGAAGGAACTTTTTCTGGCTAAGGGCCATTTTGTCCACAACCGTTTTATTCGGAATCTCTTTCCTTTTCCCGGTGCCGGTATCTAACCCGTGGTACAACTCATTCATGTTCATCTTTTTCTTTGGCTGCACTTTCTTTGCTTTGAAGATTTGTCTTAAAGAATCGTGGGGCAATGTTCTTTTTTGCGCTTTAGCGGGCTATACGATCCAGCATCTATCATATCTCACCTATTCCGTCTTATATGACTTGATATCAATCGGAGAGATTGTTAACTGGATCGCTCCGAACAACCCTTATACCGGACAGGTATCAAAAGAAGGGCTGTTCACCATCATTCAGGCTATCATCTACATATTCGCTTACTTCAATATATATTTTGTCGCGTATAACAATCTCTCTTATCGCATAAAAAAGAACGAGAATCTAGAGATTCAGAACAACGTATTTGTCGTAATCGCTCTAGCGGTCATTCTGTCTGATGTCGTGTTCAATCAAATATCGGTCTTCTATACATCCTCCAATACGGTTGCATCATATCTGATTTATTTATCTTCTATGCTCATATGCGTTCTGTCTTTGACATTGCAATTCTCATCCCTTAGGAAGAAGCAAATAGAACTTGAAATGGAAACGGAGAAAATGATGTACAATGAGCGGCTCTCCCAATACGAGATGTCGAAAGAGAATATCTCCCTCATCAATAAGAAAGTTCATGATCTCAAGCATCAAATACATAAAATCGGGAAATCCGAATTTATTGATCAGAATGAGCTTAAGGAAATCGAAAAGGCTGTTTCCATTTATGATTCAATAGCAAAGACGGGGAATGAGTCGCTGGACGTCATCTTGAGCGAGAAATCGCTTCTATGCCAAGAATGCCATATCACATTATCCATGATTGCGGATGGCAAACTCCTAGATTTTATGGAGCCAAGAGATATTTTCTCTTTCTTTGGCAACGCGATGGACAATGCGATAGACGCTTTGCAAAAGGTCGAAGAGGATAAAAGGGTTATAACAATATTAATAAGAAAAACCAATTCATTCGTAACGGTCCATATCGAGAATTATTTTGATGGTATCATCAAATATGAGGGAGATAGGATAGTGACCATAAAAGATAAAGAACAAGGTTACCATGGTTACGGTATTCTTTCGATGAAATCTATAGTTGAACGATATAATGGTATCTTATCATTCGATGTAAAAGGCAATTCATTTGCCCTCAACGCCACGTTCAATAAGTGATTTTAACCGAACTCGCCTCTAGATGTGCAAAACTCGCCTCTTCTCTTGATGAAAGCGTTTTTATGGAACAAATTATGCTCAACAAACATATAGCTATAAGGAGGAAACAATATGGCTAAAATGTCCGGAAGGAAACTCAGGACTATTTTGGTTCCTGTCGTCTCGCTGCTAGTGGCGCTTCCATGCATCGCTACCATCACCGCGAAAGAGTATTCGGCATCTCTTGATTTCGCGTTTGGCAAAGGTCAGAAGCACACTGTGTCAGTCTCGGGACTAAAGGAATCAGACACCGCTTTCTATGAGCATAATTATGCTACAAAGGAAGCATCAAGGAACGCGGCAGTGGATGTTGCGCTCAAAGCGGAGGAACAAGGTGCGGTTCTATTAAAGAACAAAGACAACGTTCTTCCTCTGGCATCAAAGGCAAAGGTAACGCCATTTGGCTATCATTATGCCTCGCCTGTTTACGGCGGAACCGGATCTGC
>CAVIJK010000024.1:0-24010 GCA_963643345.1 bacterium
GTGCTATATAATACTGCCCCGAGGAGGAAATGAATCATGAAGAAAGTTGCAAAAATCTTCTTAACAATCGCGAAAATCTTTGACATCCTTGCTATCATCGGTTATGCAATCGGCGCAATTGGCTGCATTGTCGGCCTTGTTAAAGCCTCTGGCGATTTCACACAAGCCGCATCAGGAAGCGATGCCGCTGCCGATGCAGCTGTGGCACTTGCTAGTCTGACATCTGGTACAATCGCTTGCATTGTTTGCCTTGTTCTTTGTGTTGTCGGTCTTATCTTTGCTGGTAAAGCATCCAAGAAACTTACAACTGCAAAATCAAAAGCAGAAGCAAAGGGTATGGCTATTGCTGCTATCATCACCGGTGCTCTTTCAACAGAATTTGCAATCGTTGCAGGCATCTTAATGCTTTGCATGAGCGACAAGATGTATGCTGAATCTGCGTCAGTTGAAGTTAAAGCTGAATAGTAGTCATTAAGCATTGTCAAATTAGCTCATCTCTTAAGATGGGCTTTTTTATTTGCTTTCACACGCCTGCGCAACGATAATAATGGGCTATGGAGAAAACATTTATGAAAAAAGGATTGTTAACGCTTGTTATTGCAACTGGTGCGTTATTTATTGGTGCTTGCGCTAATACGAGCGCTGACGATAGTGTCAACAAGACACACGATACCTTAACTTCTGAAGTTGAATCTTCCTTGGAGAATGAATCAACAACCGTAGAAAATTCTTCTAGTGTTGTTGAAAACCCTGAAATTGATTCGGAATGGAATGTTAATTTCAATCAGTACGGAAATGCATTTAGAAGTACGTTAGAATCATTAATCTCTGCAAAACGCACCAAAACCTGTTCATATCAGGCCTGTTTAGATCTAGGGGCCAAAGCGGCAGCCTACCCCGCCGGAAGCTCAACTTTCGTCCCTTTTTATCATGACGAATCAACTACTACAACAACCGGTTTATGCAATAGAGAACATACATGGCCAAACTCGCGTGGTTCGGGAAAAACAGGACCTGGTGCCGATCCATTCATAATTAGGCCAACATTAACGTCCGAGAATTCGTCCCGCCAAAATTTTTTCTATGGTGATGGCAGCTCTTCGAAAGAATGGGATCCTAAAAGTTGTGGTTTCGAAGCCGCCAGAGGTGAAGCCGCCAGAGTTATTCTCTACGCCGCTACCGCTTACCATACTTCATATGGATTTGAACTATCGAATAATCCGAATGATTCAGAAAGCCTTAAAACTATGGGAACGTTAAAGACGCTGCTTAAATGGAATGCCGCTTACGCTCCAACAACAATTGAGAAGCAGGTTAACAATTATCTGTATGATAATGGATATGGCAGAAATCCATTTGTTGACCACCCTGAATATGCAAATTATATTTGGAATGACAGCGGTGTTAGGGAGAGTGCAAATGATGGACAATCTACCGAAGATACCTCTAAAGATGACACGCCATCAGTCAAATATAATTTGGTCAAATCGTTAGAAGACATCGAGAACGTAAAAATCGCCTTGGTAACCGCTCAGACTACATCCGGCCCATGGATGGGTATGACTACCAATTCGAAGACGGATGCCTTGCCTTGGTACATCACCGGTGTTACCGCAACCCTTTCGTCCGATAAAACTACAATGTCTTGTGATTCGGCATCTTTAGCATGGTTTAATTTAGAGAAGCAAAGCGATGGAAAATTTAAAATTCACCATGAAACTGCTGGATATTTGAACAATTATGTCAATGATACTCACTATAGCATATGTTTTGGAACGCCAACCACGTATGATTCCACAACGGACTTATGGACCATTACGATGGATTCAAATGGCGCTTGTGTTTTCCAAGGCGATAAAGTTTGGCTTGAATACTACAAAGGATCGTTTTGCGGTTATTCAAAAGCGCCATCCGTCGGCATATATCTCTACGCACAAGCATAATTAAACTTGGACATTTTTCGTTTTAATTGTAAGTTTTTGCCACGTCTCATTGTTTTGAGGGAGGCCATCCTTTAGAATGGCTATAATATGTATATTCTTTAAAAAAGGAGAATTATTATGCGTAAAAATTTCGGTCAAAAGACTTGGATTTATCCAATGCCTGTATTAATCATTGCGACTTATAACGAAGACGGGACGCCTAATGCCATGAACGCTGCATGGGGCGGAACGTTTGATTATAACAAAATTACCATCTCTTTAAGCGAACACAAAACAACAGAGAATTTTGCTAGAACCAAATCGTTTACCGTCGGTTTCGCAGATAAAAAAAACGTTGCAGAAGCAGACTATGTTGGATTAGTTTCAGGTTCTAAGGTTGTCGATAAAGTCGCTAAATGCGGTTGGACAGTAACCAAATCGCCAAACGTTGATGCTCCGATTATTGAACAACTACCTATGACATTAGAATGCAAAGTCGATTCATTTGAGGATGGTACTTTGGTTGGTACCATCGTTAATATCTCGGTTGATGAAAAATGCCTTGGAGATGATGGTTTACCAGATGTTAAAAAACTTGGAATAATCACTTATGATCCGGTTCATCATTATTACGTCGCTCTTGGCGATACGGTTGGCAGGGCATTTGAAGAAGGAAATAAGATAAAGTCAAAATAATGAAGAAAAATATATATTTACTAGCTATTGGTGTTTTGCTTGTTTCTTGCGGAACCCCAACGACTTCCCTTGATTCATTTATTAGCAGTTCGTTAGATATAGAAACCTCAACAATATCAGAGAGCCAATCTTCTAACACCGAGGGTGATATAACCTCACAGGAAGTTCCCACAGAGTCAAAGGTAATTGATGTCGCCTTTCCAACCGACAAGATTGCGGTTGACCTCTCAGAAAACTCAAAAGTATTTGATGAGGTTAAAACTTGTTTTGGCGATCATTTAACCTCTATGGAGGTGAGCAAGGTTTTTGCCGATGAAGGCGGAATTAGGCTTGCAAGTGCGAGTGCGGACGGAGTTTGGACCCTTAACTTTGACATAAACATTAAGTCAGTATCGATTTCTGCTAAGCCGTATATGAAGAAACATTACGATGATAAGACTTGGTATGTTGATGCTTTGGATTTATCCGTTAATAATGATCAACTAGCAAAAACAGACGCATGTACATCCAGCGATGAGCCGGAAAACAAATACATAACATATTCCGTTAACTTAACTGCAGCTACGAATAAACTAGTCTTTAATAATATTTGCAATTGCCGCCCTCTTATTCAATCAATGCAACTTGTATCGGAGTAAGTGAGATAATAGAAATAATCTGGTGAACTTGAATACACCCTGTTTCGTTTTTGAAATAGGGGTATGTTTAAGTCTTCATCAGATTTTATTTTGCGTCTTTTTCCAACGCCGCAAGGTTAACCAAACGATTAGTCCGCCGGTAATGATAATTCCAATAAAGCATCCGGAACTGTCTATTAATACGTCTTTAAACGCGCCGGATCTGCCTGGGATGCCTAGTTGGATGCACTCCGTTAATACGGCAAGACCGAATCCTTGAATGAAAGTAAGTGGAATGGACCAACGCCATTTCCTCCCGCTGAACCACAACATAAAGGTCAAGGCTGAGAAAATGCCAAATACAAGGAATGCTCCAAAGTGGCCTACAACTTTTCTTATAAAGCCGAAAAATTGTTGCAAATCTTTAATTACAGGCTGTTTCGTGATGTTCAATTTTATTATCAGTTCACTCTTTTCTGATGAATATCCATCGTCGATTGTCGCCGTAATTATCGCCTTTCCGGCTTTTAAAGGCGAAATCGTTCCGTCGCCGCCTATAGTTACGATTTTTTCATTGTCCGACTTCCATTGAACGGTTTTGTAGGAAGTGTCGTTTGTGTAATTCAAAATGATGTTTCCAATAGTACCGTTCATTATCTCGTAATAGCCGTCTTTTTCATTGATGGACGCCCCGTTAATGGCAAATGGAGTATCTTGGTTTAACAATATTCTGTTTTCTATGTTCAAATCGAATTTTTTTGTAATTCCCGAAACGGATTCGGTTGCGGTAATCGTCGCTTTTCCAATTGATTTTGGTGTTAACTCCCCTGAGTTAGCAATCTCAACAATCGAACTATCGCTGGATGAAAACGTTATATTTGATGAAGTTGTTCCGTCATCGATCTTTGCGGATAATTTGAGCTCATCGTTTATGTAGCATTTGTTAATTTTGTTTTTGGTGAGCTCACATGTATTTCCGTCTAGGGATGTTCTTGTCATGCTGACAATGAAATTTTTGGTTTTGATGTGCGTGACATTGATTGCTATTTTTTTAGACAAAGCATTAATCGGGGTGTCATCCAAATACGGCGTTATTGTAAGCTCTTCTCCGCCTTCCCCAACGCCCGTTACACCATATGTGTCTCCGTTGTTCTTAACCGTGACAAGAGAATCGTTCCCGTGCGAAACATTCCACCATTGATTTTTCTTTAAATCCCTAATCAATTCGTCTTTCGAATTATCGATGGCGAATTCAAAAAACTCACCATAATTGATATTGCATTGCTTAGGATTTTTTTGACCATCAATTAAGAAATCGTCTATCGAGGTAAATGTCGCCTCTTTTGTAACTCCGGAACTGTTATGAGTTATATAGAGCGTGAACTCTCCGACGTATTTTGAGATTAAGGTATCTCCATCTATCGAACCGAATGACGAATCATTAAGGCTATACGTTATGTTTGAATCGTCTGGAGTATATATTTCTTCGCCTGATTTGAAATCTGTAATTTTAATAAAAGATGAAACTTTTACGGGTTTATTGGCGTATATGAAAGGTTCTTTTAAATATTCAAAATCAAAAGTGGTGGTTTTATCATTTAACGGTTTTGCATTAACTATGATCTGAATTGACTTTGTAATGGAACCAACGCTTACATTTATATTGGTTGTTCCGGGTTTAATCGCTTCTATTTTTCCATCGCTTGAAATGCTGGCCACACCATCATCATCGCTCGTATAGGAAATTGCTGAGGCGTTTGCGTAAGCTGGTTGAATGTTTGATACGCAAATAGAACGTGTAGCTCCCTCTTTCATTGTAAGTGATTGTCCCAATGAAAAATCGGTTACAACAGGCTGGGTTTTAACAGTCAATTCTATTGAACATTTTACATTTGGGTTTTCAACAGATGTAGCACTTATTATCGTCTTTCCTTCCTTTAAACCTCTAACTGTCTTTCCTCCCTCAATTGAGGCAACGTTTGAATTGCTCGAAGATAACGAATATCCCTTTCCGTTTGAATTAACGGGGGCAAAAGAAAACGAAGGCGTATAGAGCTCAGTTACATAAATTTCTTTAGTTGATTCATCTGGGATAATTGCCTCCAATGGGATTGGGTCAACTTCATAAGGCTTTGTTACGACTTTTAATACCGACTGTTTAAGACCGCAATAAGTTTTTATTTCGATGATGTTGTCATAACTTGCGGCCAAAGCGGCAATCTTGCCTTGGTTGTCTAAACTGATATATTCGTTATCGTCCATCTCGTATTCAACCGTTTGAATTGTTGCGTTAGTAGGTTCTATTGTATTTGATATGTCATATGTTTTGCCGACAGTTAGCGTATAAATATCTTCATCAATTGGAGCATTAATTTCCGATTTAATCGATTCGACTTCTATATTTGAGACCTCAACAGTCATTGTATCTTTAACGTCTCTGTAGTTTATGTTCTCGGCAATAATGGTCGCGCTTCCCTCTTTTAAAAACCTCATATATCCTCCAGATGTAATGGAAATGACATCCGGGTCAGTAGAGGTAAAATTAATCGATTTGTTAGTGGCGTTCTCAGGAAAGGTTATCGTAGTTAATGTGAGTTCCTCGCCCACGTGCGCCTCGCTAATCTTATTGCTTATAATTAAAGAGGTCGGGGCAACTTCGATTGTTTGGTCTCCGCCGATTCCGTTGATAAGGTTTGCTATAGTTCCACCTACAAAACTCGATTTATTTGATGAATCGGTCCCGTTCTGGCAGGCTTCGTAAATGAGGACGCCGGCAGAGAACAAATAGCATGCCGTGAATATTATTCTTATTACGTCAAACCTTTTGAATTTCATACTTTGATATTTTCTCTTATACACACGCCGAATGAAATAATTAATGCGAAAGCAATTAATTAAAATCATTTTTGCGTCGTTAAATTTTTATATTCTGGAAAATTGTTTTTGAAAAAATGCAAATAATTAGTTGAATTTTTGAAAAATTGTGTATGATTACGCCATAGCTGAGAAGGGAAATAGTACCTTTCGAGTAAGGCTTGAGCGAGCTGCCGACGGTGAGAGGGCAGTGTCTGAGGCGATTGGGAACGCGTCCTGGAGCTGATTCCTGAATACAGTAGGGAACTCCGTGTTCGCACGTTATAGCGACTTTGGGTTAGTGAAAGACCCGGAAAGGCGATGGCCGTGAGACCGTTGCAAACTAAGGTGGCACCGCGTTGCAAGATCAACGCCCTTAGGCTAAAAAGCTTAGGGCGTTTTATTTTATCTAAACCCCCTAAACAAAGTTTCACTAGTCGAAATATTATTTAAGGAGGTACTAAAATGAAACTTACAAAAACAGTTGCTCTTTCTATTGCGGTTATGGGCACATTAGCACTTGGTGCTTGCGGAAAAAACACAAATCTCTCAGTCAAGACAATTAAGTTAACTGAAGAAGAATATGCATTCGCAATTCAGAAGGGGTCATCACTCGTCGCGCAGGTTAACTCAATCCTTGCTGAATTGAAGGCGGATACATCCGCTGAAGGATTAGATGGAATCGTCAATTCTTTCTTTGATGGAACAGCCACATTTGAGTATTCAAACCCAGATGTTGCAACCCCAAAAGCCAATGACGCTAAATATTTTGTTGTTGGCACAAACGCATATTTCCCACCATTTGAATATAAAACGGAAGGCAAGTTCACGGGAATTGACATGAAAATTGCCAATGTTATTGCCACAAAATTAAACAAAACCTTATATGTTATCGATACGGAATTCGATGCCCTTGTTGCTGGAGTTAAGGCGGGCGACTATGACATCGCCATGGCTGGCATGACGGTGACGGAGACAAGAAAACAACAGGTTGACTTTGCCGATCCATATTACACATCAGCCCAGGTTATCACCGTCAAAGAGGGCGATACAACCTATGATGATTGCAAAACCGCTGCAGATGTTGAAGCGATTCTTGCCACAAAAGACTCAAACTACAAGATTGGCACGCAAAGCGGTACCACGGGTTATATGTATGCCGCTGGAGACGCAGACTTCGGTTACACCGGGTTCAAAAATCTCACCGTTAAAGGCTATAAGACAGGCGCTTTAGCGATGACAGACCTCAAAAACGGTGCGATTGACGCAGTTATACTCGATGACCAACCGTCCAAGATGATCGTGGAATCATTCAATAAGTAATTAAAATGAATAACATTGAGATATTCTGGAAAGAATTTACTCAAGGCGGATATAAAGATTATTTGACAGGCCTTAAAAACACCGCAATTATCGCGGTGTTGGGCCTTGTTATAGGTTTTGCTGTTGGATCTATAATCGCCTTGGTGAAATTCATACCTTCAAAAAAATGGCCGTTCAAGATTCTTAAGGGGATAGGCAATGTTTATGTCACGGTCCTCCGTGGAACTCCTATGGTTGTTCAACTTCTTCTGGTACACTTTGCGTTATTTCCGATGATGGGTCTAGGAGGAGTCAATACGGTCGTGCAGGCCGTTATTGTATTCGGCTTAAATTCCGGCGCATATATGGCTGAAATGATTAGGTCTGGGGTAAATGCGGTTGATCCAGGGCAAATGGAAGCCGGAAGATGCGTGGGTTTATCCTATTCTAAATCTATGATTAAAATTGTCCTTCCGCAGGCGGTGAAAAACATCATTCCAACTTTGGGAAATGAATTTATTTCCTTGCTAAAAGAAACGTCGGTCGTTTCTTTCATCGCGGTAGTCGATGTTACGCAATCAATGGAGTCAATCGCCAACTCGACATATGAATTTTTCATTCCGTATATTTTCTTGGCGATAACCTATTTGGTGCTCGTGTTAATCATCTCGTTTGGAATTAAGAAATTGGAAAAGAGGTTAAAGAAAAATGAACGTCATTAATGAAGAACCAATATTAAGTGTTTCTCACTTGAAGAAGAAATTCAAAGACCTCGAAGTCCTCAAAGATGTTTCAATAGATATCTACAAAGGAGACGTTGTGGCGGTTATAGGGCCGTCTGGATGCGGTAAATCAACATTTTTGCGTTGTCTTAATTGTTTAGAAGACCCGGATGAGGGAAGTTCGATAATCTTTGATGGCGTCAATATCGCTGATGTTAGAATCGATATCAATGAACATAGGCGTAATATGGGGATGGTCTTTCAACATTTCAATTTATTTGAAAATAAAACGGTGCTTGAGAACATCACGTTAGGCCCAGTCGCGGCTGCCCTGAAAAAGGATAAAAAAGCCGGTTGGAGCAAAAAAGCGGTTGCTAAAATTAAACAAGACGCCAATGAAAAAGCGATGGAATTACTTGATAGGATTGGCTTAAAGGATAAGGCGAATGTTTATCCGTCAACGTTATCTGGCGGTCAAAAGCAAAGAATCGCCATCGTAAGGGCTTTGGCAATGGATCCAAAAGTTATCTTATTCGATGAACCTACATCGGCCTTAGATCCTGAAATGGTAGGAGAAGTCCTCCAATTGATGAAGGAACTTGCTCAGTCCGGGATGACAATGGTTGTCGTTACTCATGAAATGGGGTTTGCAAAAGAAGTCGCAAACAAAGTTGTCTTCTTCAATGATGGCGTAATTGAGGAAAGTGGTGATCCTAAAGAAGTGTTTACCAACCCCAAGAGTCCAAGATTAAAAGATTTTTTATCGAAGGTCTTGTAACGTTATAGAGCTATATAATATTCCGATGTCTTAACTTATAAAAACAAATTGAAATCTTCTAGACCTGGTAAAACAGGTCTTTTTTTGATTTAACTAGTGTCGCAAAAGATAACCGCTCACGTTATTTGTTGTGTAAGTCCTTAGTAATTAGAATTATTTTTGAGAATTAGGCTTATGCGAGCTGGCTTGTTGGTCCATTTAAAAGCGATTTTGCTCTTTTTTTTGGTAAATATGCCGTTAATCTACGAAAAATCGACACATTCCGTTCCTGATGTTGTTTGTTTTGCGTGCGTATGGGCGTATTATTTTGTTACATCAAGGGAGGTAAGAAATGAAGAAAACTAATCTAAATAGACTGAGATTCTGGTTCCGTTTCAAAAACGATCTCGGTTATATCTCGTGTATTGCCATTATTTTCTCATTCTTAGGCTGGTTCGTTGAGAACATTGCTAGAGCTGTGATGGAAGGCATCATCGACAGCCGCTTCCACATCCTTCCTTTTATTCCGGTTTTTGGTTTTATATCTTTTGCGGCATATATATTTGGTAATCCGGATAAACTTTCATTCTTTGGACACACCTTATTCAAGAAAAATACAATCGCCAACAAGATAGTATCGAATATCCTTTATTTTCTTACGGTTTACGTGATGGTTTTTCTTGGAGAACTAGCTTTTGGCAACGCTTGGGAAGCGGCCTTCGGCGTTAAACTTTGGGATTACTCTTCTCAGCCATTTCATCTTACGCAATATGCGTCTTTATACACCACTTTGGGATTTGGTTCAGGCGCGTATCTACTTTTGAGATTCGCCTATTGGCCTTTCCTCAGATTGCTTAAAGCCAAAGTCAAACCTAGTTCATCCGGTTTCTTTATTTGGGGTTACTCCCTTCTTTTGATCGACATGCTTGTCATGATTATCTCAACGGCAGTGACTGGTGAACCTCCTGTTTATTGGTCTATCAACATTAAAGAAAACGGATTTCCGGTCGTCATTGCAATAGAGGCGGTAATTATTCAGGTGTTCTTCATTTTCTTATTCCTGTGTCTAGCTGCCAATTTTCAATACCTCAAGCCAAAGAAGAGGATTTTTGAGGAGAAGGATGATTTGACCAAATTCGCAATCCTTATTCCCGCAAGAAACGAATCGGCAGTTATTGAGAATACCCTTAAGGCCTTGCAAGAATCTAATTATGACCCTGAGATGTATGACATTTACGTTATGGTTACGGAATCAGACGACCCAACAATTGAGATCTGCAAGAAATATAATCACGTTTATTGTTACACCAGAACCACCACTAAATTGGGAAAAGGTTGGGTTTTGGATGAGATAATCAAAATTATCCTCAAAGAAAATAGACAATACGATTGCTATATGATGATCGATGCGGATAACATTGTTGACCCGATGTTTTTATCTAAGATCAGCGATGCATATCAACTCGGCTACGATATCGTTGTTGGTAATAGACAAAACAAAAACCCAAATTCATCTGCGACTGCAGGGGCATCAGGTTTAACCTTCTCTATCATCAATTATTTCAACGGCGCTAAATCCGCAAACGGCGAGACGGTATTGCTAACCGGAACTGGTTACTGTATAAAAACCAGTATCATCAACGCTTCCGGCGGATGGCCTTTTCACTCTTTGACCGAAGATTACGAATTATCCGAATACGCTAGAGACAATAAACTCAGAACTTGTTACGTCAACGATGCCATTTTCTATGATGAGCAACCAATACGTTTAAGCGATTCGATTAAGCAAAGGACCAGGTGGGTTCTTGGATTTATGAACAACAATAAAGGGAAGCACGAGATGACTCTTTCCAGTTTCTCTGCCCTCGGCATGGCCATTACCTATATTATTTTCCTTGCTTTCAATATTTCTCTTGCTTTCATCGATGTATTTAAAGACCAACATAACTACTCATATCTCAAGATTCTATTAATCGCCTTCTCCATTTATTACATCTTGGTTTTTATTCTTTCCTTGGTTATATTTATTTTTGATAGAAAAATGTATCGGAATGTTACCGTATTGAACGCCATAAAAGCATCGTTATTCCATCCGGTCTTTTTGGCGACATACATCATCTCATTCTTTAGGACATTTAAGAAAGGCCACGAATGGGAGGCCATTCCGCATTCTGTCAACGAGGATAAAAAATGAAGCCGCAAACTTATTATATAAAAGGTGTTCCAGGGGAAGATTTTGGAACAACCGTCCAAAACATAAAGCCATTGCCTGAGAAATATAAGTATATCAACAGAAACATCTTCGCGAGGTTCTTTTCCTTCTTGGCATATCATTGTTTGGCAGTTCCTGCCTGCTGGCTCTATCTCAAGTTTAAATATCACCAGAAGATTATCGGCAAAAAGAATATGAAGAAGCTTAATGGATGCTATGTCTACGCTAATCACACAATGGTGGTGGGTGACGTCATGGTCCCTAACATTTTATCTCATAAAAAGAATTACATAATAATCGGAGAACAAGCTAAGTCCTTAACTAGAATTTTACCTTTAATACGCGCCGCTGGTGGCATTCCTTTGCCGGATACTATTAAACAAGCAGAATCAATGCTTTCCTGCCTCAAAGAACTGGAAAATAAAGGCAAAACGGTCACCATTTATCCTGAGGCGCATGTTTGGCCGTACTACACAGGCATTAGAGAATACGCTCCAAATAACTTCACTTATCCCGTTATGCACAAGAAGCCGATAATCGTTGTTACCAACTGTTATCAAAAAAGAAAACACTCCAAGACACCAAAGCTCGTGACTTATGTGGATGGACCGTTCTTTATGGATGAGACCATGAACAAAAAGCAAAATGAAATTATGCTTCGCGACAAAGCCTACAACACAATGAAGGAGAGGACTGAGAAGTACTCAACTTATTCATTCAACACTTACGTTAAAAAAGAAAATTAGTTATTTTCGGTGGCGGAGTTGAATCTGCCGCCCCAATTGTAAAACGGAATGGGTGTCCGAGATATCGCGCAAAGAAATGTCCGGCAACGATATTATAGTGGGTGTGATAATCTCATCCCGCTCATTAAAATAAAAATGACACGGCCAAGCACCCTTAGTCGTGTCATTTGTACATAATTAATCTTTTTTGAAGAAGTCTCTTTTATTGAAGCCCGCTAACATAAAGCGTCTAAAGGCCTTTCCGTTTGTTAACCAAGAGAATACCGCCCCATTCTTTTTGTTGACGACCATCTTTTCGACCAGGAATTTTGCGATAATGTCTGGATAGTCTCCTAAGATGTTGTAGACTTTCTTGGTTTTCTCGGACAATTCTACTTTTGTGGAGTCGTTATTCGCGTTCACTAAGAAGTCTGTGATCATGATGCCAGGAGATAATCTTCCGATCTGGATATTGTCACCCATGGTTTCGGATTCTTTGGCCAATGCATTCATGAAGTAGGTTAAACCCCTTTTGGATGTGCCATAAAGCGATAATCCTAACATCATTGCGTCGTTTGATCCGTAGCCATCGATTGCATAAATCTGTCCAAATCCCTGTTTTTTCATTTGAGAATATGCGACTTTTGCGCCGTAAATGGCTCCTTTGAGGTCGACATCGATCATTAAGTCAATCTCCTTTGCCTCAAGTTCATATACCGCCTTGTTAGGCTGATTTACGCCCGCATTGTTTATCCAAATATCGATATTTTGATATTTCTCAACCGCAAAAGCGCATAAAGCCTCTACGTTGTTGATGTCGGATACGTTGCAAGTGCAACACTCCACCGTGCCCTCGCCTGCAACCTCAAGCAATGCTGCTCTGCTTGCCTCAAGTTTTTCGGCGTTTAAATCCGATAAAACGACATTATATCCGCTGGATCTAAAGCATTTGGCCATTTCGAAACCCAGTCCACGAGCGGAACCTGTAATAACAACTGTTTTCATAAATTTCTCCAATCCTCAACAATTATTGACCCGCCCAATCATCAAATAAAGAAAAACATAACCGCGTTTGCTTCTTTTAATCTTTTTATAAAGATGTCTTGTTAAATAATCAAAACAAAAGAAAACCCCATCCTAGTTAAAAGCGATGGGGTGTGTCTCAATATAGTGTTGAGTTTATAGAGTTTTTATCTCCTTCTCTTTCCGTCCGATGGAGGTTCGTGATGAATGACTCTCGTCTTTGTGTAGAGATATATATCCTTCTTGACTCTAAGGTTCATGGAGTTGTTGCGGTAATATAGTGCCGCTCCATTTTGCTTTACGAAACCTTTGAGTTTTTTCTTGTTGAAACGGCAGAAGAGTAATCCTGCCACCGCTCCAAAGATGATGCCGCAGAATAAACAGATTAAGAATGCGGTCCAATCAGGGTCTTCGCCCTTGATGGCTAAAAAACCAGATGCCACGCCTAAAGCGGTTATTCCTAACAAGAATATGAAAAACCACATGACCATCTTGCCCGTTGAGCAGGGGAGATCTGCTTTAACAAGACCTGTTTCGCCATTAACGGCGAAGAGATAGACTTTGTCTTTCCATTTTGTGTTGACTAACCAAGTTGGGAAGAAAGCGTACTCGTTCGTGCTTTTCTTGATGGCAAGTTGGACGTTTGAGACGCCGCATCTATCATATCCGTTGATCGTTTCGGCAAATTTATTTACCGTTCCCTCTCTGACTCTTGTGGTTGCGCGAGGCTTAGCGTCATCGACTGTGACGTCGTATTTGTTTGCAGAGAAACCGGTAAGATAAACTGTGTTGAACTCTTTCCTATCCTGAACGTAGTTGAATGGTTCGAGAGATTCCATCATCGCATCGTCCATCTTTGTTGAGGCATCAACTGGAACATGATCGAATCCCACATCACCCTCACGGATGATTTTGTAGTAATGGGTTTTTATGATTTCATCGTCGCCCCTGCGATACCTTTCTTCCCTTTCGGCTTTGTATTCGACGCGTCCATCGACGTCGGCATCGAACAACCAATACGGAACGTAGACACCTTGAGCATCCTTGATTTCGAGTGATTTCTTGAAACTCGAAGGCAAAAATATCTTACCCTTGAAGCAACTTTTTAACGCATCTTTTGCTTCCTTTTCGGTTTTGATGAAAGGAATTACGTACTGAGGCTTAACTCCGCCTGAAAGGTTGCCCATGGCTACAACTGGAGAACCGCAGTAAGGGCAGAATGTTGAAGCGGTATTTGGGTCTGCTACAAGCTCACCACCGCAGGATTTGCAGTGGAAAACGGTAAGACCTTTGGCCTCTTCTTCGGACCACATCTCATGATCAACGTCATCCCATGTGTCGTTTTCTTTGAAATCCGACTTCATCTCATCGAATATTGATGGATCAAATTCTGAACCACAGTATTCGCATACGACCTTTGCTGCGCCAGGTTTCCAAGAAAGGCTGGCGTCACAGCAAGGACATTTAACGTTTTGTATATCTGACATAATTATTTCTTGATGTCTTTATCATCAAAGATATCGCCGCATTCTGGACAGAATTTTGGCGGATTGTGTGGATCTTCTGGCTCCCAACCGCACTTGTCACACTTATAAAGTGGGGCATCTGCAGGTTTTTTTGCACCACATTCAGCACAGAATTTACCTTTATTTACCGTTCCGCATGTAGGGCATTTCCAACCAGACTGCTCTTCCGGTTTCTTTGTCCCACACTCAGGACAGAACTTGCCTGTTGCTGTTGCTCCGCAATTTGGGCATTTCCAAGAATTGGCAGCAGCTTTTGGAGTTGCAGCCTGCTGTTGAGCTTGCTGATTCTGCTGATCCATAGCAAACATAGCATTAGCATTCATGCCGCCAACATTAGCGGCAACGCCCATACCGACGAATCCTGTCATGGCACCAGCCGAGTTTTTGGCAGCTGCTTCCATGGCTTTACCTTGCTGTTCTGCGAGCATTGCGCCTGCCATACCTGGGTTTCTGTAGATTGCCTGGCGTTGGACATTTTTGATCATCTCTTGATCTTCTTCTGGAAGTGTTAAAGATGAGATTGCGATAGAAACGATTTCAAGACCTCTCTTCTCACTCCAAAGTTCTTTAAGGGCGTCATTCATGCCCTTTTCCAATTCTTGGGTGTGTCTTACGACTTGGTTTGGTCTGATTTCCAAATCTGATAATGCACCGAAACCTGGCTGAAGGGCTGAGATGAATTCTGACTTCAATTGGGAATCAATCTCCGAGCGTTTAAAGCAATCGGAGACATTTCCGCAGACATTTTGGTAGAAGAGGACTGGATTGCTGATTCTATATGAATATGTTCCGCAGCACTTAATGCTGACATCGATATCCATACCGATTTTTGAATCAACGACTCTGAATGGAACAGGATTCATAGTGCCGAATTTGTTGTCCATTAATTCTTTTGTGTTGAAGTAGTAGACTCTTTGGTCTTTTCCGGCGATACCACCATAGCCAATACGTTTCCAAGCGGTCTTGATGACATCTCCGATTCCTTTGAAGAAGTTCTCTGTGAAGCATGATGGCTCGGTTGAAGCGTCCCAAGTGAACTGTCCTGGTTCTGAGCAAATCTCAACGATTCTTCCCTGCTCGACAATGATCATACATTGACCATCCGCAACAGCTATACCTGAACCTGAGGAGATGATGTTATCCTCGCCTTTGGTGTTACTTGAACGTCTTGAAGTTTGTTTGACTCCCTTAATGCATAAAACGTCGGCCGGAATTGATTCGCAGTAGAAGAATTCTTTCCATTGGTCGGCTAATGTTCCGCCAAGCGCATTGACGGTTGCTCTGATTAAACCCATATTCGTTTAACCTCCTTACTTAAGTAAAATATAGAAAAATTATAGTTGTTTTACAATAAAAACAGGACCACCATGATTAAAAATTGTCAAATCGATACAAAAGCGTCTTTTTGAAAAGAAATACCGGAATTTTGTGTATCTTATGCCATATTTGCTAATTGAGCGTAAATCCGGTTTTATGACTCTTGAGTCATTCGTGCTATATTCGTCTAAATATTCGAGCAATTTGTTATATTGAAACGGAGAGAAAAAAATCCAGGGCCGGTGTTATGTTTAAATCTCTGCCAGTGTAATGCCTTTTGGTAAGCATTAGCGAGAATGCAACTTTAATTTGCATAAGAACTGTCAATCGTTTTGTAAACCAAAAACGAAAGAGAAATTAAATTGCCTATTATTTGATTTTTAAAGGAAGGGAATTATTGATTATAAAATTGTCGGAAAATTCCTTGTAATTTATTTCCTACAATTATGCCACAATAGCGGCGTGGAGACATATGTATGAATTTTATCGGAAGAAACGAGGAACAAATGATTATAAATCGCCTTATTAACCGTCCACATTATCAAGGCTGTGTTGTTTACGGCAGGAGAAGATTAGGCAAAACCGAGTTATTGAAACATTGCCTTTTAAATAAAGGCGTACCTTGTATCTATTATCAATGCAATCAAGGCGGTGAAATCGATAATATAAACAATTTAACAAAAACTGATTGAGCAAGAACTTGGTTTAACCAATCTTTATTTCGGATCTTTTGTCGATGCCTTGAAATTTGTTTTTGAGAAATCGAGGACAAAAAAACTATTTTTAGTGATTGATGAATATCCATACATAAGAAAAATCATTAAGGGCTTGGACTCTCAAATTCAAAACATCATTGATTCTAGTCAAGATAACGAAATCAAATTCTTTATCTGTGGAAGTTCAATTTCGACAATGGAAGACATACAGAGCGAAAATTATCCCCTTTACGGACGTTTTCAGACATCCATTTTGATAAAACCGATGGATTATCTTGATTCCGCTGAATTTTATCCAACCTTTTCCAATGAAGACAAAGTTAGGCTCTACGCCGCATTTGGTGGCGTACCTTATTACAACCGCCAGATTGATTCCGCTTTATCCGTTGAAGATAACATCATAGCCTTATTGAGTGGCCCGTTCTCCCACTTTATAGAGGACCTTATCGTGAACATGAAGGAAGAAATATCCAAAATCAATAACGCAAACTCTGTTTTTTCGGCAATTGCAAATGGTGTTCTCCATTATTCTGATATTCTATCTAAAACGCATATTAATACCTCCGCAACGCTAAATGACGTTTTGGAAATACTGCTGAAAATGGACTTAATCGAATATGTTGCCCCAATAAACGAAAAGAAAAACAAACAAAAAGGCTATTATTCGGTTTCCGACAATGCCATCAGGTTTTATTATCGTTATTCATACAACAACATCAGTGCAAAAGAAATTTTAGATAGTCACACGTTCTATCAAAAATTCATCAAGACTGATTTCGAATCTCAATTTGTGTCAAAAGCTTTTGAGACCATTGTTAAGCAATTTTTGATAAGACAAAATAAACTTTGCAAAATCTCTCCTCTTTTATTGGAAATCGGAACTTATTGGTATAGCAACCCAAAAGAAAAAAGAATGGGCAATTTGACGTTGTTGGAAGAGCTGAAAATGGTTATTTTTTTATGAAGCCAAGTTCGCGCACAAAAAGGTTAACGATTCGGTGATAAAAGAAGAAATAGAGCAAGTGAATTCTACATCTTTGAAACCCATTCAATATGGATTCATTTCATCGAGCGGTTTCGATCTAAAAGAGAAGTGTTCCTATCAACTGTATTCTCTAGATGATTTATACAATTAGTTCTACTTACCACGGATCAACAATAAAAGGCGCAGCTACAAATGCTACGCCTAAATGTTTATAAGATTATAAGGCTTCAATTGCTTTTACGGCCTTATCCATTGAATCTCCCGAGTAGCCATACATCTTTCCGGCATCGGCCATAGCGGCGAGTTGCGTATCGATTGGGCATTCCGCCAAAAGCGGGATGTCGTATTTAGCGGCAACCTCTTCGATATTCGTATTGCCGAACACGTTTATTTTCTCTCCGCAGCATGGGCAAACCGCATAAGCCATATTCTCAACAAGCCCCAAGATATTGATATTCATCATATTGGCCATGTTGATGGATTTCTCAACGATCATAGATACCAAATCCTGAGGAGATGTGACCACTATTGCGCCATCAACCGGAATTGATTGGAAAACCGTTAATGGGACATCACCCGTTCCAGGGGGCATGTCAATCATCAAGTATTCAATGTCGCCATAGATGACATCTGTGAAGAATTGAGACACCATCGAAGAGATGAGAGAACCTCTCCAAATTATAGGAGAAGTGGATGTTTCGGTTAATAAGTTTGCGGAGATGATTTTGATCCCGTTTGGAGTTTCTGCTGGAAAGATTTTGCTGTCATCATCAGCGAATATTTCCGTTCCTTGGACCCCAAAAGCCTTAGGTATTGATGGGCCGGTGACATCTGCATCCAAGATTGCGACGCTATGACCTTTGTTGGCAAGAGAAGCTGCGATCAAGGAAGTCACCATTGATTTACCCACTCCGCCTTTGCCAGACATAACCGCAATAACCTTCTTGATGTGCGATTTGTCGTTAGGCTGTAATTTTTGAATTGTACGTGATCCGCAGTTTTTGACTCCGCAGGACTCGCAATTATGTGTGCAATTTGACATATAGTTATCCTCATGTGAAATTATAAGCGCTTATTCGTTTTTTGCCTCTATGTTTTTCTAGTGGTCCAATGCAAAAATTGCTAATTGCGGTCTAATATTCAAAAACGAAGCACGTGCATAAACACGAAAATCGCCATAGATTGATGAGTATAAGTCTTCACGCTTTAGACCGATTAGATTTTTTCTCCAACGTTGCTTGTCTATGCGTTACAGCAAGAACACATTGTCGCTTAATGCGAGAAATGGAATTATTTGCATCCCTAAAAGGGTAATGTGAACAACATTTCATTATTAAAAAATTAAATTAGCCCTTATCATTATCCGGCAATGGAATACGTGGACCTCTTATTAGAAACATTAATCGATAGTGCAATAATATTCGGCATCGCTTTTGTAATAAATTTTGCTTTGTCTTTCCTTGAAAGCAAAATCGCTAAGTTATTAGAGCAAAAGAAGAGGGTAGCCCCAATATTTGGCTCTATTGCCGGAGTCATTCCGCAATGCGGTATTTCCGTTGTTGGAGCTGACCTTTATAACAAAGGCCACCTTACCGTCGGAACGGTTGTTGCAATATTCATCGCTTGCTCTGATGAAGCTATCCCAGTTCTATTGGGCAACATTCATGGAAAGTGGTGGATGACATTTGTATTGATTGTTATAAAGGTTGTTATTGGCATGATTACAGGTCTTCTCGTCGATCTAATCTTTAGAAAACGCAACGGGCATGTTAAAGAACATCTAGATCACTGCGAAGGCGAAGATGAAGTGCATATAGGTTGTTGTGGCCATCATATCGAAGAAGACGATCATCACGAAGAGTCCAAACTTCATGAGCATTTCATCCATCCATTAATCCACTCATTAAAGATTTTCGCCTATGTGTATGTGGTATCTTATGCCTTTGGGGCTTTGATTCTTTGGGTTGGAGAAGATAACATAGCGTCCTTCTTGGCCCAGGATGGTATGGCCTACTGGTTTACACCTATCTTTTCTGTCCTGGTTGGCCTAATCCCTAATTGTGCCTCAAGCGTCTTAATATCTAACCTCTATATTGAGAGTACAATCCCATTTGGTGCCCTTTTAGCGGGGTTAATGGCAAATGCAGGGCTTGGCACTCTTATGTTATTCAAGCATAAAGAAAACATCAAAAACGCCTTCTTGGTGTTAGGTATTGTAATACTTGTGTCTACCATATCCGGTTACGCGTTTATGTGGATTGCTTAAATGTTATCGTTCGTGCTGATTTCAAATATTTTTTCATTACAATAAAAACAAGGAATTCCTTTAATTCCTAGAAAGGAGGTTAATATGATAGAAGTTTCAAAAATGACTTCAAAAGGGCAAATTACAATGCCAATTGAAATCAGAAAAATGCTAGGTCTTAAAGCGGGCGATAAAGTTGTATTTTATGTTGATGAGAATGGAAAAATCATAATCTTGAATGCAAGGTCGGCTTCGTTGAAGATTCTGCAAGAAGAGAACAAAGGCATCGGTAAAGAAATCGGGATTCTTACTGATGAAGATGCGGTAGAGGCCGTTAATGAATATAGAAATAGCAAGAAATGAAGGTACTTGTTGACACCAACATTTTGATTTCTGCTGTTTTTGTCCATGACGGCATTGTCCCAACCTTATTACAAATTCGCCATCTGAATGCACTTTTATAGTGTGCAAATATGCCTTCGACGAATGTATTGAGGTTATTCAAAGGAAGAGGCCGAATCTAGTTCCGATTGCCATTAAAATGATTGCATCTGATCCATTTTGCATAATGAATCCAGATATTAGTGGCATCGAACTTAGCATATGTGTTCGTGACCCTTATGACGTTCCAGTTATCAAAAGCGCTATCGCTTTAGACTGTGACATCATTCTCTCAGGAGACAAAGACATCGCAACCATTCAAATGGAAAGACCGATGATTCTAAAACCAAGCGAATTCGCTTCAATGTATATTTCAGGTGAATCAAAGGCTTAAATATCCCGAAACGTAATAAATAATTAATCTACAAAGAGGAGAGCGGGTAGCTCTTTTCTTTTTGTGTAGCCGTTTATACAATAAAACCATGTCATACAAGAAAGAAAAACCAACATGGAGAGATGAACGCCCCATCAGAACTGGTGAGGATATCGACATGCTGAGGGAGCAAAAACAAGATAGAGAGAAGAAAGGCGATCTGAAATCGGAGTCGCCTAGTTATAAAGATCATATTGATGGAGCCTAATTATGTTTGAAACTTATGAATATTCAGATAAGAAAAAAGAAAAGGAAAAGAGAAAACAACAATTCTCTATGAATTATTTTGGAGTCCTGTTGACCTTGGGGTTAAACCTCCTTTTCTATGTCATTGCGTTAGTTGGAGCTTTTTCCTTAAAATCAGGAAACCTTATGATTGCTACTTGGCCTATTGCAGGTGCGCTTTTGATAGAAGTGGTTTTTGTCGGATTGGCGGCGATATTTGAGATTGTCAAACCTAAAAGCGTCCAAAATCTCTTCAAAGCCAGCATATTTAAGTCAATTGCAAGGTTATCGGGTTTCCTCGTTGGAGTGGGTCTTATTGTTTACGGGGTCATTGCCGGAAGAGAACAAGGACCTCAAAATGCGGTCGCCTATTTAACATCAACATACGGCGGAGTCGCAATAATCTTTGGTCTACCTATGTTTATTTGGAGCGTATTCCATCTATCCGCCGTTTCCCAAATTAGCAAGGACGTGCCTCACACTTATAAGAGGGACAAAGATGAGGATGTTGTTGTGGATGTAAAAGAATCGCAGTCCGAGGCAACAAATGAAAAATCCAATTCCACTCAGGACGCAATTGAAGTGGAAGTCCATGACATCAACGAAGCTTAATCGTTGGTGTTTTATTTAATCGTCAATAGGTCGGTAAACCGATATAAAAATATCAGCAAATTTATAAGCATCGGTCAAATGACGTGGGTTTTAAAATGCTTATTTGACTTGGAAACCTATGCGAAAATAATTGTTGTGCTAAACGATTTGCCCCCGCCATTTAATAATATCTAGGTCGCATTCTGAAAACGGGGAACGGGTTCGTGTTTCTTGCTGCTTAATAAGGGGTTATGCAGGGCTAGATGCCAAGTTTACTCTCAATATCCTTCATCAGGACCTTAAGCTGCACTTTATCTAACCCATCATTATCATTATTGATAAAGACGAAATCGGTTTTATATTTAGATGGTTCAACATACGTTAAGTGCATTGGCCTAACCGTTGTTAAATATTGATTAACCACGCTTTCGGGGGTTCTGCCTCTTTCTTTGCAATCCCTCATCAATCTTCTAGTGAAGCGGATATCACTATCGGCATCAACATATATGGAATAATCAAAGTATTTCTTGAACTGCGGGATAGTGAACACAAGGATTCCGTCCACTAAAACAATTTCTTTGGGAGTAAACTTCAGAGTATCTTTCTTCCTGTTATGCACTGCATAATCGTATTGTGGCAGCTCAACTGACTCACCGTTCTTGATTTTAATCAAATGTTCAACGAAAAGATCCTCATCTAAAGATTCTGGTGAGTCATAGTTTATTTTGACCCTATCTTCAAACGGAATATCAGTATTGTCTTTATAATAGTAGTCGTAGCTGATTTTCCCGATTCTCTCTTCGCCAAAGATGGACATTAACTTATCGGTTAAATATGTTTTGCCGGAGCCTGAACCTCCGCCTACCGCGATGAGAATTGCCATATGCCTTACCTCTAATGGAAATAATACCATAATTAATATTATTTAACTTGCATAAAAGGCGATGATGAGTAAAATATCTCTTGCCTTGGGGTATAGCCAAGCGGTAAGGCAACGGACTCTGAATCCGTCATTCACTGGTTCGATCCCAGTTACCCCAGCCAATTGATGAGTAAACCGGAATAGAGATGTTCCGGTTTTTTAATGTCTACTAATATATTTTTAGCCTTTGAACATATTGCTTTATTTTTCTGCACACAGCGTTGAAAACCTGAAAATAATCATTAAACCTGTATATGGAAAAACCAATAAACAAGTATGAATATCTCCAGAGAAATTAAAAACATAAAATTATTGCTAGGAATGTCAGATATTGAACTGGCAAATGCTTTAAATGTCTCATTCGATACCATCCTCTTATACGGAAACAATGAATCGGATATAAAAGACAAAGATGTAGAAGCGGTATATGAATATGCGTTTAAAAGAGGTATAAGGTTAAATCGCATTAAAGAACAGCTTTTGAAAGAAGATTTCGAAGATGATGTCACTCATACGCTATTTCACGGTGCTAAAAAATCGTTATCATTCCCTCTGGATTTTAAGCATTCGAAAACCACAAATGACTTTGGTGTTGGCTTTTATCTAGGCGAGACGCTTAATCAGGCCTCCTCGTATATAGCAAATTACAGCAAAAGGGATGTGTATGCATTCTCGCTTCAGACAAAGGATCTGAAAGTTAAAAAATATTCTGTAGATGAGCGGTGGATGATAACAATTGCAAGCTATAGAGGGATGCTTGAAGACTATAAAGACTCGCAATTAATAAAAGACTGCATTATAGATGCTGAATCTTGCGATGTGATCATCGCCCCTATTGCCGATAACAATATGTTTGAAATAATCGAAGAATTCACTAAAGGCTTGATAAATGATGAACAATGTAAACATGCCTTATCTGCAACAGATTTAGGCTACCAATATGTAATTAAAAGCAATAAAGCGCTAAAAAGACTAAAATGCATCGATCATTTGTATGTCTCTCAAAGCGAACTCGATGAGGCCGTGCGCATCAGAATTGACAATTACGAAGCCTCACAGGACAAAGTCAAATTATCAAGAATCAAATATAGAAGCAAAGGCAAGTACATCGATGAGGTGCTCAAATGAAACATCTAAGTTACGTTGATTATCGCCTGTGTTCTATTGCGGGTAAGATATTTGAATCATCTTTAGCTTTAGCAGGCTGCGGTTCTGCCATATTCATTAGACGTTTTATGCTGTCTAATATCGCAACTCTATTTGAAAATGGACGCTATCTAATGATGTCCAACACAATAAAAGATATATTTGATGAACTAGACCAAGAGTTTGGCAAATCAACATATGGCAAAGAGAAATACCCTGCAAAAGTAATGTATTGGGTCGGATATACCTATATTGCATTAGTTAGGCTCAATAAATTGTCCTGCAAGCAAATATATAAGCTATTTAACGCCAAAAATATAATTAAGTATTACAACATTATGCACACATTCGGCACCGAAGAAGCGGTGGATAGAATGTTAGAAAGCGTCAACTACCAAGAAGTAGACTATTTAAAACAAGGCGTTACGAATCTTAGGAATATGATGCGTTATGACCAATTGAAGGAATATATAAGCAAGCGTCTTGATAAACAACTTATAGAAGATGGCAAAACCGAGCATTTCACAATCTCTACGATGAGTGATGGTACAAAAATCTATATGTTTAAGGGAAACGAAGACGCTGTTGTTAGGTCAATTGTAGAAGATAAAAGCGGATACGCATTGCTTGTCTCCGACCCAAATATCTCCATCCAAACCCTTAGGAAATATTACAAAAACGATATGTCTACAAT
>CAVIJK010000025.1:0-22741 GCA_963643345.1 bacterium
GAAGAATGCATTCTTATGTTTGGTTCGTTTTAACGAATTTTGTATCGGATTTTATTTGTCGTAAGAATGACTACAAATTTCCCAGCTAAGCTCAAGTGAGAATAATGGCCAAAATATCATTTTGTCTATCTTATTGCGTGTTTTCTACCGAGAAAAACAAATAAAACACTATACAATTTGTGCATAAGAAATTTACTAATAGTCTAGTGGGTATTCTTGTTAATAAGTTCTTTTAACTCTTTCCTTCCAGACACGCCGAGTTTTGAATATATTGTACCTAGATAATGTTTGACGGTTTCCGGAGATAGATACATCTTATCCGCGATTTCTTTCGTGCCATAATCAAGTCTTGCATAGTTGATTATCTCAACCTCACGGAAGGACAGGTCATTTGTTGGGTTCTTCTCAACAAGAACCTCATATATCTTGGAATATCCTTCATATAATTTTTTATAAAGTTCATCGGTTTTCTCTAATAGGCCTTCATGTTGCTCTAAAAACGAATCCAACGCACTGCCCAAAGGTTTTTTCATCTCGGTAAGAGGAGTTAACCACCCATGTTTAAGACAAGTCTTAATCGCACCATTCAAATGTTCACTTAAATATTTGTCGTTCCCGGAATAGTGATATGACATCGCTAAGTATAAGTCCATATAAACCTGAGCGATGTCGATATGATGAATTGACGCTTCAGAACATAGAGGTTCCAATAAACGAGGTTCAACAGGCGGGGTTTCTTTTAGGGTGTGGGCCACAAACAAAAGGTTTGCTAAAGGCCTAGCCTCTTTCCTAAGTTCGTAAAATCTTCCTTCCGATAACCAAGATGGGCAATTCTCTTGACTGCCTAAAGCACCGGTTAAGAAATGCGCCATAAGTTCCTTCTCCATCTTCTCGCTGACAGTCTTGGATTGATATTTGATCATCAAGACAAAGAAATCCTTCCATGCGTTGACATCACCCGTGTACATGGCACACCAACATAATGTTAATTTTGCGCCGAATAAGATGTTATTGTCCTTTGATGTCTCTAAAAGACGTTTAGATTGATCTTCTGCTAAAAGATATTCGCCTTTTAGATAATTATCCTGAGCTTCTAGAAGCGCTCTTTCATCGCCATCTAATCTATCGATGTTATAGGCGGCGTCCGTCATTACAAGGAACGGATAGTTATAACGCAATCCATGTTCTTCTTTTTGACCGATGAGTTTTATTTGTTTAAAAGAACCGCTATCTAAGAGGCCTCTTTCTTTAAGACGATCGATATCAGAATGTACTAGCGATAATGTTGAGTAACCGCATTCGTCTTTTATATTCCTATATGTAGGACAAACACCGTGTGCGGCGTAATAAGACTTTATATAGGAATAAGTATTTTGAATTCTAGTTTCGTTCAGTGGTTTCATAATTTTAAAAGAACGTTTGTTCTCTTTAATATTATGTATTAATACATAAAATAACAAGTATTTATGAAATATTCCTTTAAAATCATTATAATGGTCTCAAACAATTACCCGTTTTAGATATCTAATGGGCGATGTTTGATTAAATAAATTGGCTTAACATATGGACGTCCCCAAAAAAGGAGACAGAAATTATAAAGCAGAGAATTGATATTAAAAATGAAAGGGAGGCTATAAGGCAGGATGAAGTTAGAAACTTCGCTTGACAGCAATTACGCGATAGCCTATTAATCAAAGGGAGGAAAAGAAAATGAAAAAAAGAAAATTAACGTTATTCTTCGCTAGTGCCTTAACAGTTCTCTCACTCGCAGCTTGCGGAGGAACTAAACAAGAGGACTCTTCGGAAACAAACGGTTTCAATACAACCTTAAAAAGTGGAGCCGAGCAACAACTAGATTTCGAAGATAAATATATCAGCAAGAAGATGACATATGAGACAGGTGGTAAATTTGCTGTCTCGATCCTCTCAAACATCGGAACCATCGCAGCAGGCGCAGCCTTCGATTCCCCAACCGCAGTCGTAAGCGGAATATTCGGAATGATAAGCACTATTGGAGATAACTTCTCCGCATCGAAGGGACCAACAATCCAGGATGTCATGGATAAGCTCAACGAGATGGATGGAAAACTAGATAATATCACCGCCACCTTGAATGAGAACTACAGCCAATTGATGACTGAATCGGTCAGAACAGAAGCGGCCGTTGATAAAGTCTTGCTTGAAGAACAAAACAGCGCGATCGAGTCGTTCTACACGAATTACGTGATGCCAATTGAAAATCACGAGAGAGATTTCTCCGATTATGTTGAACAATCCCTTAAGTCTTATGTCTCAAAAGAAGAAACATCAGACTTCTACATGCACAAGAATTCAGACAATAAATGGGTTCTTAATTCATTGGTAGATGTCGAGTCTGCTAAGGAATACGAATTCACAGTCACAATCAAAGAATTCACGAATTCTCTTAACTTCTTGGATAAGAACTACGGCACGGTCGCAACCGGCTTCACCGATAGATTGAGCGATGACGTAGAAAGCGCCCTTCTGACTGCAACCCTACCGGAAGGATTGGACAAAGAGATGGCCCGCGACTATATCGTTGGCAACATCTTCGAAACAATCACAAAGAAATATTACGAAGACAATCACGATAAAGCCCTTGAGCTTAGAAACCTGGCCATCAACTACGCCAAGCAGATCAGTGGCAAGAATACCAAGAGCGTCATTGATAGATACACATCAAGACTTGAATACATGTACAACTTCGGTGGAGAGATCAAAAACACAATCACGGACCTCTACTCCAACATCATGTATGACTTAGACAACAACGTGGCCTTAGCCGCTCAGGCTTGCAACTATGCAAGCGTCAACCCAGATGAAATAAGATCTGAATACATCGATGCAACAAAGACTATCCAGAACTACTATTCATCAATCAAGGAACTCAAGGACAACTACTGTTTCTTGACGAACACATTAGTCAGTGGCGGATTCTATAGAGCCCACTTCGAAACGGGCTACACAAATAAGGGTAACCACTGCAGCTTCCACTCAAGTTTCAAGTTCGAACACGTCAAATCGAACGGATTGAAATCGCCTGTATTCACAGCTGATGACGTCTATAAACACAGTTACTTAAATGAAACAGATCACTTAAGAATCGCCACCAGAATGAAACTTATGAGAGAGTTGGGGCTCGTCAATCCTGATAACTACATCAAATATTTGGTTGACGCCAACATCATCGCAGGGGATGAATACAATAGCTACGAATCCCTCCATTCAAATAAATGGATCTCAGATGATGCCCTTAGATTCTTCACTGGACTCAACATCAGAGATATGACAAGTAGCGATACCGGATTCACACTCACATGTAATGAGGCTGGTAACCCTGGAGGAGACTACTTCAATGTCGGATGGACCGGAACATTCAGATCTGCCAGAACATCTAGCTCCTGGAGCGGCAAAATCGGTGAAACAACATACATCGACGGCATAACTGGCACAATCCAGACGAACAAGAGAGTAGCAGCCTATGCAACATATGCGGAAAGCAACTGGTATTGGACTGATGACGAATATTGGTCATTCGTCGATAACGTTGCTGGAAACTACTTCTTCATTCTTGAAAACGTATCTGAATAAAGATATTCACATAAAGAATGCCCAACCGTAAGGAAGGGCATTTTTAATTGTTCAGAACAAATCGAGCATATTGTCTAAATACACCATTTCTCTAACGTTAATTTGATATTCTGGTTTGACCATGTAATATAGAAGCATCTCGAATACTAGCGCGCTCCCAAGCCCTCTTCCCTCAATCTTAAAATTGGAGAATCCCATCGGGATGTACTTGGTTTTTATATCATTAACACTAATAAACATAGGGTTTTGCATAGCGGATGAGAAAGTATACCCATTCTCTCCGCCTGGTGCAGAACAGATGTGCTCAGAATTGTCATCACCAAGATTCTTATGACTTACGCTTTCGTAGCAAACCTTCCTATCTTTACAACCCACCCAACAACACTCATTGCATAGGAATTCGACCTTGTCTTTTTGCCGAACAGATAACGTGCTTAGTTTATCGAAACTCTTATTGAGTCTGAAATCAGGGACTACATAAGAAAAACTTGGATCATTTAATTCATCCACGAGCCTGGGGAAGTCAGTTATGACTTTTGTTGTTGATGAAACTAGATATAAATCCGGATATGTATTCTTTAGATATTCCTTTAGTAAATCGGAATGGACTATCACTCCATTCTTTGAGTTATTGAAGGTTTTGCATAGTGAGTTGCACTTCTTGTCTTTTAGGTGCTTCTCATTTATCAATGAGTTTGAGAACGTTAATCTAGCGGATATGTTGTATTTATCGAGTAAGGCTAATACGTCTTTTGGACCGGTATCTCCACTTTCAGTCCTGCCACCGCTCCACAAACAACCATCCGGCGAACCATAGATTGAGCCTATATCGCACCATGAATAAAAATATTCTCTATGTTCGGCATATATTTTGAGAAATATGCGATACAGCTCATAGAATTCGAATAATCCAGGTAAATGAAAATGGGCGATGTATTCCATATGCTAAATATAATACTTTCTGAATCACTTCTATTTAAGAGGAGAAATCTTTTTCATATACTTAATGCATGGATGAGGAAAAACCGAAGTGAAACACGAAAAAACCGAAATTGACGTTAACAAAAACCATAAGGTTTTTAAAGAAATAAAAGGATATTCAAAAATCGCCCAAAATTTGAGCGGATTTTAGCTAAAGCCTTCTAGCGATTGCCTCGAGGAATTCTTTCGAATTGAGTTTCTTAACAGTGACGCCTTCTTTTTGGAATAACCCGACGAGATCGCCGGTCATTTCTCCGCCTTCAATGGTGTCAATCGTGGCCTTTTCAAGCTTTTTGGCAAACGCCATGAGGTCAGGAAGGTTATCTAACTCGCCACGCTTGTAAAGAGCCCCAGTCCAAGCAAATATCGTTGCAACGGAATTAGTTGAGGTCTCCTCGCCTTTAAGGTGTTTGTAATAGTGTCTAGTAACTGTTCCGTGCGCGGCTTCGTACTCGTATTTTCCGTCAGGGGACACAAGAACCGATGACATCATGCCAAGCGACCCGTATGCGGTTGCAACCATGTCAGACATAACGTCTCCGTCATAGTTTTTGCATGCCCACAAGAGATTGCCATCGCTTTTGACAATACGTGCCACCGCATCATCAATCAATGTATATAAGAATGATATTCCCGATGCTTCAAATTTATCTTTGTATTCATTGGAGTAGATGTCGTTGAAGATATCTTTGAACCTATGGTCATAGGTCTTGGAAATCGTGTCTTTAGCGGCAAAAATCATGTTAACTTTATTTTCTAAAGCATAAGAGAAACAGCTTCTCGCAAATGATGTAATAGACGCGTCGAGATTGTGCTGTCCTTGAACAACGCCCTCACCTTTAGCAAAATCATGGATCAATTGTCTTCTAACTTCTTTCCCATCTTTGTCGGTGATAAGGAGGTAGGCTTGCTCTCCCACATCCACCCTTTCTTCAACCGAGTTATAGATATCGCCGTATGCGTGTCTTGCTAAAGCGATTGGGTGAGTCCATGTCGGAATATAAGGTTTGATTCCATCAACCAAAATCGGCTTGCGGAATACGGTGCCGTCCAACACTCTTCTGATCGTGCCATTAGGAGATTTCCACATCTTTTTAAGGTGGTACTCTTCAACTCTTTGAGCGTTTGGGGTAATTGTTGCGCATTTAACGGCAACGCCATATTTCTTGGTAGCCAAGGCGGAATCCATTGTTACCTGATCATTTGTCTCGTCTCTATAAGGCAAACCCAAGTCGTAATATTCGGTTTTCAAATCGACATATGGGGTAATCAATATATCTTTAATCCATCCCCATAAAATTCTTGTCATCTCGTCGCCATCCATTTCAACAAGTGGCGTGACCATCTTTATTTTGTCCATAACATAAACTCCATTAATCCGTTAAGGATAATAACAACTAAGTGATATATTTCAAGTTCAATGATAAAAGTCTCACCAACCTATCAGCGAACAAACATCGTTTATCTTTTGTGCATCTCCATTTACTTTGGGAGCTTGCCAGAAGAAATGTCATTTGCCAAAAGGAATGTCATGTATAGTGGGACCGTCAAGATATCGTTTTCCTCATTGTAACCAAGTTGATTAGAAGAGATTTTAATCGCCGTAGTTCTTTTGTTGTGTTGCCTAAAATCATTTAAAGAATTCAGTGTACCCTTGCCTTTTTTAACATCAACTGGACAAATCTCTCCATTGATATCAACGATGAATTCAAACTCATGCTGTTGTTTGCCCGTCCAATAGAAAAGTGGAATACTCTTTGAAACGAATTCGTCAGCGACGTAGGACTCATAGAAAACCCCTGAAAGCTCATTCCTGGCTTCTGAATTTATAAAAGAAGACTGTAAGACATTGCTCTCAGTTTGAAACAAACCACAGTCGGAAAGATAAAGTCTAAATAAGCCCCCTTCTTCTAATAAGGGTGAGTTTATCTTGCCTTCTTTTCGTTTGCTGCGGTAAATAACGTGCGATAAATCAAGCCATTCATAGGCTTGAAAATAATCGCGATTGGATTTACCTCTTTCAAGGGAAGCAATTTTGAAGTTTTTATTTTCTTTATTTAGCTGTGAAAAGATGTTTTTGTAAACATTTCTGGTCTTTAGAATCATCTCGTCGGAGATGTTATAAAGGCTCATGTCGGCTAAATAGTTCCAATAGAGCTCATTTAAATCCCCTTAGCCTCGACGTAGGAATGTCTTTTAAGGAAAGCATCGACAACTTCAGGCATCCCTCCAATACACAGGTATTCGTGAAGTAAGTCGAGGGCTAACTGATGCTCGTAACTTTCCAAGTTGGTTTTCCTATCATAGGCATCCTTGATTCGGTTCAGCAATATTTTATTAGAGTTAAGCAAATATTCCTCGAATCCCATTGGATAGATGGTTAAAGATGATATTTTGCCGACGGGGAACATGACCTCTTCACCGCTTTTCATATTTGATCTTTGAAGGGCCAAACGTACCATGGAACCCGTGATTATTACTGGAAGTTCCGGATGGTCTTGGTTAAAGTACTTGAGCGAAGTCAAAACGTTTGGCACCACTTGAGCCTCATCGATGATGAGGGGGCAATCCTCTGATATGTTTTTCCCATAGTTGGCTTCAATAAAACGCAGGTATTTTTCATCATCGACTGTCTCGTTAAAATAAGAGGCAGCCATCTGATCTTTTTTCAAGTCAATATAAACATAATCTTTGAGATAGTTTTTCGCAAAAATCTCTTTGATTAGATAAGTTTTCCCGGTTTGACGGGCACCCCATATAACAAGAGGTTTCCTTCTATCTTTGGAGTTATACCAATCAAGAATTTTATTTAAATACAGGCGTTCCATATAAATGCCTACACCTAGGCAAATTTTATCTTTAAAACTCCCAAATACAGGTTTTTCATGTTTTTGAAGCCTTCCAAATACAAGTTTTTCATGTTTTTGATTACAATAGCTGGATATGCGACGAGTTGAAGGAAACACAATTCGCATAAATACACTAGCGGCCTAAACAGGCATATTTTTAATTTTAATGTTTTAAGATAGTGAAGATATAGCTAGTCAGGAGGATAGCGTAATGGGTTTTATAAAATACCATCAATACGTAAATAAAAAATCATCTATTCTAAAAACTATAAAATTGAAGATGGGATAACATATTTAGCAATCTACATAGTTATGTGTTTGTAAGTAAACGCTCCCCACCATCTTTACGTTTGCGGACACGGTCAAACTCCCGGTGGTCTAAGATTGCTTGTACATCTCAATTGTATGTCTTTTTTAAGATTCTATTATCCACAACGGATCTACATAAAAGTCGTTTCTTTTTAAACCCAAATCTTCAGGGAATTTAAGATGATAGGCGTTGAGATACATTCGCTTGGCCTCGTTATTAGAATAACGTTTATCGCCCAATAGGGTTAATCCGAGCGATGCAATAGCAAGACGTATTTGATTCTTTCTGCCGGTTGAGATTGTAACCTTGCATGCGGAGCCAATCTGAATGTAGTTCATGCATTCGATGTCAGTGATGGCCAATTTTCCACCATCATCCGTTTCTGTTACGTTTCCTTTAGAAATATCAAGGTTCTGCTCAACGTGGAATTTTTGATGAATATCCAGTTTTTCTTGTACAACGCACTCGTATTCCCTCAAAACTTGCCTGTTTTTAAAACAAGTCTGAAGTTTTTGTTTCATCACCCCCGTTTTAGGAAAAACCAAAAGGCCGCTGGTTTCATAATCCAAACGGTGAGCAATATATAGGTTCTCGCCTTTCTTCCTGAGGTACATCTTTAAATAATGGTAAAGATTGTAGGCGAATGTTTTCTTATCTTCTGTTCGGATGGTTAAAACGTTTCTTTTTTTATATACAACGATAATCTCATCGTCTTCATAGATTATTTCATATGGTGCTTTAGAATCTTTCATATTATTCAATAAGTATCCTCTTTAAGTGTTTAAATAGCCATACGCATATGAAATTCAAGCAGGACAAAATTTGGAATCTAAATGCCACTTTTGATAAAACCCTGCCCTGATTTTGAAAATGCCAAAAATAGAACCATTTTCTCTAAAGATAATTACCCAATGGCGGTTATTAGATCAGATTCATGCACTTCCAAAATCTGAGTGTCCCGACACTTTATACGAAAACCCCTAACCTGTTTTTTCCAGGATTAGGGGTACATTTCATTTTAAATTCTTTGATTAAAGAGTCTATTTAATCTTGGCTCTAGCAACCAAACCGCGAATCAATGCGATTAATGGAGTTAGGATAATCATTAATCCGTAGACATAAGTCACGGCATTGAAACTAGCGGTGAAGTCGATGGCAAGAATTCCATACCAAGCATCACTTGGAGCCGCAACATCATTCGAGAATGCGACAAGATAAAGCGCAAAAACAATCATGTTAAGTACCAAGAATGAGGCGCTTGCCAAGATTTGGAATGAATTTTTTTCCTTTTTCTTCAATGGGCAATATATGAACTTATATACGCATGCCATAGCAACCATTATCAAGAGAATGAGTTCAAGCATCAAAGAGTAGAAGATATGGCCATGTGACCAATCAACAACCCAGAAGCTATAGATGAATGATGCAAAGGCATACAAGGTACCCATATACTGGATTGTACTGAGAACTCCAAAGAAACCATTCGATTTATGATCACTATAAGGCAGATCCAATTTAATCTTCTTCCCAAAGACCAATAAACAAACGCCTAAGGCTATATATGCAAGGCCGGCAAATAAGAGGTCTAGCGGGAATAATGCGGTTGGATAACCCTCCACCAAACCATGGAATAGGCCGGCAATTACGCCAACGATAACGTAAAGAGTGATAATCGCGCCGATAACACTACAGATAATTCCGTTCTTTTTAACGTTCTTGCTGAATTTCCCCTCTGATTTTGGGGCTGTCCAATTGTGGATAAAAGCAGCGACATAAACTAAACCGCATTCTGCAATGATAATCGGGCAAACACGGATCAATTCATGAAGAGCAGCCTTTGGTGTACCGGAAACAATTGAACCAATCATGTTGCAGAACATATACAAAGACGAGAAGACTGCAAATGATCCAATGACGAATAAAACAATGGATATGATGTTGAGGATTAAGAAGCTCTTCTTGCCTTTTTCGGAATAGGAAGAGGCTGAACGCAAATCTTTAGAAAGGTAGTTTTTCATAATTATTTGTAGCTGACCCATTTAACGAAGTCAGTTGTGCTCCTTTCGTTTAAATAAACATGTTCAAGGTCAAATGTTCCCCCATCGTGAAGTTTGACGCAACTAGCGCCTACAAGGTCAAAGCCTTCATCATTTCCGTTGGCATCAACCGAGCCGTAATAGAGTTCGATATTGGACTTAACGCCGAAACCGAGAGTGACTCCCTCATAATCAACCGTCCAATCGTTAGCGTGGCAGTGTCCCATAAATGTGGCTTTAAGACCATTGTCCTTTGCAACCTCAAAGAATGGGGCCTTTTCGGATGCGGCTTTAAGACTTGAGTTTGCAAAGCTCTCTAGTTTGTAATACTTGTTGTTTAATGTGTCTTTCTTTTCCCAAGCATCCACAACTTCTTTCTGAGCGATATGGTAATAGGCGATTGTTGGGACATCAGCACCAACTTTATCGTGCTCATATTTCCACCAATCAGCCTGATCTTGTCTGATGTAGTCATATGATCTGGTTGGCTTAATGGCAGAGTCGGTTAATGATGCTCCGGAATCAAGATTGGCAATCTGCCAAGCGACACTACTATCATCATTCAGAAGATTAATGACATAATTTGAACGCCCATGAACATTATCGTTATCCACTTCGGTGTATAAGGAATGTTCCGCTTTCATAAATTGTTCAGAAAGCCAATTTGGATTGTACGTACCTTCAATATCATGGTTCCCCCAGACTGTTGCGTATGGGATGCCAAGCGTTTCCGTCCAAGCAAGAAAGTCCGTGACTGTTGAAGCGTTGGAAAGCATGAATTGATCACCTGTGAATTCAATCAAATCAATCTTTCCATAATGGTTTTTAATCTCGGAAATCAACTTGTTCATGTAGTTGCGAGAATCAACCCCATCCGTGCCTGTTGACCAATGCACATCAGTGAACTGAGCGATGACGAAACCATCTGAATAATTCAACGTTTTGACATATTCATCAGAACATTCTTTGTAGTCTCTTGTCGTATTGCCACAGCTCGTTACTAAACAGGCGGACAAGACAAATAAAGAAACTTTATAAATGTTTTTCATTGTATAATCTCCCTTCGTCTAAAATGATTATATATTTCTAAGAAATCCGAGTAATCTCTTTAAGGCTTAATCGTTCGTAGAGACATAAAAAGCCTTGTAGATTTGGCATTTACAAGGCTTTTACTCTATTTCATTACCAGATTCTAACTCTCTTATTTGGAGCGAGGTACATCTTGTCTTTGCTCGTGACATGGAACGTTGTGTACCACTCCTCAAAGTTGCGAGGCTGCATATTTGCTCTTAAGACGGTTGGAGAGTGAACATCCATCGCAAGAAGCATCGCGGAGTATTCCGGTTTAGCCTTCTGACACCAGATACGACCCCAGTTTTTGAAGTATTCCTCATAATTTGCGCCTTCGAGGTGAGACATGATTTCAAGCGTGCAAGCCATGCCGCCGTTATCAGCGATGTTTTCTGAGACAACAAGAGTGCCGTTGACTTTGCCGAACGGAAGTTCAATACCGTCGAATTCCTTAATCATGGCTTTGGTCTTGGCTTTGAATTTCTTGAAGTCTTCCTTCTCCCACCAATCTTTCATGTTTCCATGTTCATCGAATTTGGCACCGTTATTATCAAATGCATGTGAGATTTCATGTCCGATGACCGCACCGATACCGCCTAAGTTCTCCGACCTTGATTGTTTGATTGAATAGAATGGAGCCTGAAGGATTGCGGCTGGGAATGTGATGTCGTTGCTCATTGGGTTATAGCAAGCGTTGACCATGTGCCCTGGCATGATCCACTTCTTATGGTCAGTTGGCTTATAGAGGTCTGCAAATGAATTTGCCTGTCTCTTCTTGCCAAGCTCACTTGCGGCAGCGTATAAGGAATCATTAGGGTCAACCGTTAATGTGTCATAGAATGGGTCGACTTTATCTGGATATCCCATCTTAACTTCCATCGTGGAAAGTTTTAAGACGGCCTTATCTTTTGTTGAATCGGAGAGGATGTCGTTCTTTCTAACGCGGACCTTATATGTCTCAATGATTTCCTTGACCATATCGACAACGTCCTTCTTGGCCTCTTCACCAAAGTACTTCTCTCCATAATATAATCCGAGAGGTTCAGAGAAGATCTGAGACACCAAGTTATAAGCATGTTTCTCTACGCTTGGAGATTTAGCAACCCCCATCAACGCACGACGGTATGTTCCTCCGATTTCTCTTAATTCTTCGCTTAAAAGAGGGCAGGAATTGATGAGTTCGTTGACATATGCCCAGTGTTTGTACTGCTCAAATGTATCGGCATTGAAGATTGTCTTGAATCCCTTTAACCAGCGAGGTTCTGCAACAATAACGGTTTCAGGGGCTTTGCCAAACACTTTCTCCATGGCCTTTTTGAATTTGAGTGGCTTTAAGAGAGTCCCAACTCTTCTAATTGTCATCGGGTTATATGTTTTAGCGTATTCAGACCACTCCTCTGAACTCTTGACGAGAGTTGCGATTAAAGAGTCGAATGCGAGCGCATCTTCAACATACTTTGCCTGTTCTTCTTTAGCGACTGGAGTGTATGCCATCAAGGCTGTTGCCATCTGTGACCAAATTCCAAGAATCGCGGTCTTCTGCTGTTCCATGCCTTCTTTGTAATATGAGACATCTGGCAAGATGATTGACGGGCCCTGAATCATCAAGCAATTATGGGATGTGTCCATCATGTCTTCTGCAACACCAATTGCAAAAGGGAGAGGTAAACCATCGGTGATGAATTCGGCCAAATGACGATTGAGAGATGAGCAATCCTTTAACCCATCAATCTTCTTCAATGTCTTAAGGGCCGGCTTGATGCCGAGTCTATTCTTCTTTTTAACATTCTTGGCTATCGCATAAAGCGTGCATGCGTTCTTTAAATATTCATTAGGGTAATTACCCGATTTAACCATTTCGTTTAAGTCGTTGATCATATTCTCTTCAACGCCTTTTGCTAGTTCTGCAAACCCGCCTGCGGTTGGCTTATCATCCGGGATTACTAAAGTTTCCAGTTTCTCGCCATTGACGTACTGGAATAAATCATCTTGAATTCTTACGTTTTCCATAAGGGTCTCCTTTCAAAATAATTGATAGATTGCATTGTAGTTAAAAAAGACTAACTTTTAAATCTTTATCATCAAAAAAACACAAGTTTTCTATGATTTCTACGCAAAAGAGCCGTAGTGATGAGTATTAATGATTGCGTTAAAGAGACATTTCATTACGTTTCGGTTCACGCTTTCGTGTTAATGTGATGTACTAACATGTGTTTTTTTACAGGCAATGCAATCGTTAATCCGAGCGGTGCGATATTAACCAAGCACTAAGATTCTTAATATTCTATGGCCCTACACTTCCTTAGAGGTCTATGCTGAAACCTGTAGATTAATTGACCGCAATATGCTCAAAGCCTACAATATAAATATTGTTTTAGCGGTTCTAGCCTATATAACAAAAACTAAATATTTATGAAGATTAGGATTTTGAATAAAGAATCGATTGCCGAAGAAGTTTCGGAGAGGGTTGTTTCGCTTGTTAGAAATAAGCCGAACGCAGTGTTGGGCTTAGCAACAGGCTCAAGCCCTCTTGGCGTATATCAGAGGCTTATTGAAAAATACCGCTCTAGCAGGGTTAGTTTTAAAAACTGCACAACCATCAACCTCGATGAATACGAGGGTTTGGATAGTTCTAACTGTCAGTCTTACCGTTATTTTATGAATGTAAATCTACTTGATCATATAGACATCGACAAGAAGAACACATATGTTCCATCCGGAATCGGAGATTTAGAAGAGAATTGCAAAGCCTATGAGAGATTAATCGAGGCAAATCCGATTGATTTCCAAATTCTTGGAATCGGAAGCGATGGCCATATAGCATTCAACGAACCAGGTACACCGTTCTCATCCTCAACGCATGTAACATTGTTAAAAGAAAAAACGATTAAAGATAATTCCCGTTTCTTTCAATCAATTGAAGAAGTGCCCACCAAAGCAATCACCCAGGGATTATCAACAATCATGAAGGCAAAAGAGATTGTCTTAATAGCAACAGGCAAAAATAAGGAATCCGCAATCAGGGGATTGATCTATGGCCAACCAAGCGAGAATAACCCATGTTCCATATTACAAAGCCATCCAAATGTAACAATATATGTAGATGAGGACGCATTCCCTAAGAAAGATATGCAGAATATAAAAAAGGAGATGAGAATCGATAAAGGATTCATCCCAGCCATCTCTGCCATAAGAAATTTTGAACACGACGTCATAAGTGCCGGCGAATCAGATCATGTCGGCATCTCAATAGAAAGAAATGATGGATATGTATATCGTAAAGAATACGACATATTCAAAAAGGGCATAGATGATGAAAGAAACATCTTTATGATCGAAAGAATCATTAAAACAATCCTTTGGACTGTTGGCGGCTATAAGATTTATATCTCTGGGCCACACTACATCTACGAATACATCAAGGACGCCTATCGCAAAGGCGGACTTCGCGAATTTGATTATGATTTCATGTCAACGGTCTACGAAAACGAGGTACAAGTCATAGAATGCAGTTATGATGAATTGCCAAAAGAAAAGGGTACATCCCTCTCTTATGGTGGTCATCTTAAAGGTAGACGTATCGGGTTTGACGCCGGAGGTAGCGACCGTAAAGTTTCTGCAGTGCTGGATGGCAATGTTATATACTCCAACGAAACGGTTTGGTACCCTAAGGACAACTCCGACCCCCACTACCACATCGACGGAATATATGAGTCCATGAAGATGGCAATAGATAAACTGGGTGGGGATGTTGACGCGATTGGCATCTCAAGCGCAGGGGTATACATCAGCAATAAAGCAATGGTTGCATCCTTATTCCGTAAGGTCGGAAAAAAGGATTACGAAAAATACATCAAGAATATCTATGGGGATGTTGTAGGAAAATTAGAAAAAGAACTTGGACATCATATCCCATACGCGGTTGCAAATGACGGGGATGTTACCGCCTTAGCGGGCTCTCTTGATTTGCGCTCAGGCAATGTCCTTGGAATCTCCATGGGCACAAGTGAAGCGCTTGGATACGTCGATGAAAAAGGGAACATCAACGGTTGGTTAAGCGAAGATGCCTTCTCCCCTGTTGACTTTAACAAGAGTAGTCAAAAAGACGAGTGGAGCATGGATTTTGGAGTGGGAGCAACCTACTTCAGCCAGGATGCGGTTATCAAACTCGCCAAGATGGGTGGGATTGCATTAAACGAATCGTTATCGCCTGCCGAAAAATTAAAGGTTGTTCAGAAACTAAATGAGGAAGGCGATCCTATTGCAAACGACATATTCGTCGATATTGGAACGTACCTCGCTTACACCCTTGCGTATTATGATCAGTACTACTCAATTAGACATGTACTGCTTATGGGTAGAGTCGTATCGGGAAAAGGTGGTGACACAATCTTGGCTAGATGTAGAGAAATATTAAAACAAGACTTCCCAGAATTAAGCTATATCGAAGTTAGCATGCCTAGCGACCATCTTAGAAGGGTTGGCCAATCCATCGCAGCCGCTAGCCTTACTGAATAGGAGATACAATGGTTATTAAGAACATTAAAATAGTCACTCCAACTAAAGTCATCGAGAATGGCTATATGGAAATCGTTGATGGCGAGATCGCATCCATCAGTGAAGGGATATGCTCTAAAGATGGGGTAGATGGGCACGGCGAGATTGCAATGCCTGGATTTATTGATATCCATATCCACGGATCCAACAACATCGATTTTTTGACTGCGGATAAGGATGACATCAAAAAAGCGGCAGATTCATTATATAGCGAAGGTGTTACCACATTTTTAGCCACATCATTGACCGCGGATTATGAGACTCTAGAAAAATTCTGCCTGACAGTTAAAGAAGCGATGAAGATTGCTCCAAATCTTGGAGGAATCCACTTCGAGGGACCTTTTATCTCCGTTAAATATAAAGGAGCGCAAAACCCTGAATACATCGTCGATCCGGATTCTAAAGAATTAGACAAATGGATTGAATTAAGCGGTAACAACGTTCGTTTAATCACCATGGCCCCGGAAAAGAATGGTTCAATGGAATTCATCGAACACGCAACATCTAGAGGAATTACTTGCTCTGCCGGACATAGCGACGCTTCATTCAAAGATATTGAAGAGGCAATAAAACACGGATTAACCAATACAACGCATACTCACAACGCGATGAGTCCGCACCACCACCGCAATCCAGGGATTGTCACTGCATCCTTTTACTTCGATGCACTTAACTGCGAGTGTATATGTGATGGAATACACGTTTCCCCCGATACGATTAAAACCTTCTACAAGATTGTTGGGCCAGACCGTTTCATGATCATCACGGACGCGCTAAAAATAAAACACTCAGACGTGGAGGAATTTGAGCTATTTGGCCTACCTTGTGAAAGAAAAAATGGAGCGGCTTATCTTAAAACCGGTCCTTTAGCGGGCTCGCTTCTTACGTTAGACCAAGGCGTTCGCAATATGAAAGATTGGACTGGAGCAGGTTTAATATCCTTATCAAAGATTTCCAGCACAAACGCCGCAAGAAGCATTCATATGAATGACCGTGGAAGCCTTGAAATAGGCAAATTGGCGGACTTTGTGCTTCTTGATGAGGAATTAAACGTTATGGCCACTTACAAAGCTGGAAACCTCGTTTATTCAAAATAGTTAATATTTTATATAGAAGTCTGCGATTAATATCGCGGCTTCTTTTTTCTTGCTCACTGCCGATGATGGAAAGTCGTTATAAAAACCTGCCGTTTTAAGTGACGGCAGGTAATGCGCTGTAAGTTTTGCTTATTTGGCTTTCGGACACAACTTCTGTGCCATTATATTCAATCGAATATTTATATTTGAACTCAGTGGTAGAATCTCTATCATCATCAGTCAGCAATACGGAGAATTCTAATTCATTTGAGTTGGTGTTGGCGATAGTGATCGTGTATAAGTACTTTGATGAGTCATATGACACGATGATAGAGAATCCTGATGTTGTTCCTGATGCAGCGTCGTATTGAATGTTGATAATAGAGTTGGTCACTGTTGCGCCATTATCCCTATAGTCGACATTGGTGAATAAAGGGGCATCCTCGTTAATTGTGGTGCTGGTGTCACCACCAGATGAACCGCCACCGTCGGTACCGATATCAAGATAAAAGATCGTTGGATAACCGAATATAGCACCCGTCATATCTGCATCATTAGTAATGAAATATTCGTAACCGGCATCAATGTCGTCTTGAGTTATGTCCAAACCATAGTAGACTACATTGCCACCTGAAATAGCAAAGCCAACCATTCCTGTGGACCAATCATTATTGAACTTAACTAAATATGATTCATTGACAAAACCGGTCGAATAATCTTTTGGTGTACTTCTTTGCAGTCTAACAATTAAGACAACCGTTTGTACGTTTGTTCCTGATGCGATAAATTCAAACCTTCCGGGTTTAGTTGGGGCAACCCAAATTCCATTGGTTGGAATTAGCGCATCTTTGATCGTCGACCCTATTTTGGCGTTTTTAACTACTGTGTATGCCGATGATGATGTTGGGAAAGCTTTTTCTCTAGTTTGGTTTGCACCATTAAAATTTGAAGAACCATCCAACCTGATGGCGTTATCGCTATTTTTTCCGGTTGCGGTTGTTTTAGAAAGGTAGTTTTGTATTTTTTCTTTCTTTTCATCGGTTAAGGAACTGTAACTGAGAGGGGAATTTTGAGCCGTTGAAATGGATGAAAAATCCTTACTAGAATATGTATCTTTATAAATTCCAAACGACCCACTGTAATAACCGATATTAGTAGCGTTGCCATCTACCGGGATTGTTGAGCCATTGCTGACATTGATAGAAGTGCCACTAGATGTAACCGTAGTTGTGCCTGACCCTGCAACAACTGCTTTCGAGGAATCAAATTTAATCGGGATTGAGTAGTTGCTAGGAATTGCTAATGGATTGGATGTAGAGCCCAACGAACTACTTAATTTGTTGTACAGTTCATAAACATCGATACTTGTACCGTAACCTTCATCGCCGCTACCACTTCCGCCTTTGCTCATATCGGCAATCTTTTCTTTTGTGGTCATCTTCGAATCATCAACATGGCCATAATAACCATATTCATTTCTAGCGATGGTTCCCGACGCAGGTGCACCATTCAAACTACAATTGTTAACGTAGACATTTTTAAAAGATTCCGCTGTTTTAAGATGGCCAACTAGATAGCCGTTATAACAACAGGTTACTTTATGTTTATGCGACACATGCGCTGAATCGGCTGTTTCTACGGAAGTCGATTCCATATCCGTTAATATTGTTGGACTATCAAAATATAGATTGGTGACGGTTCCGTCTGATACATATCCAAAGATGCCAACATCCATATGGCCTTCACCTTTGATGGTGAGATTTGAAACGGTTAATCCATTTCCGTTGAACTTTGATTGGAACGGATGCGCTACAGTACCCATTGGATCAAGACCATTAGAATAGTATTTCATATTAAGGCTTGAGGAATATTCGCCTTCTACAATAGAGCCGTCGTTGTTGTACTTATAAAATTCTGGATTACCATCTCTGTTTAAATCGGTTCCGAATTGGAAATAGAACCCCGCTTTACTAAACTCATCTAATTCCTCTTGAAGAGCGATGAAGTTATATAAATGAACAGGCCTTGTGATGATAAAAGGATTCTCTTCTGTGCCATTGCCGGAATGGAAATAAGACTTGATTAATCCGCCTGTGACATCGTTTGTAACAATAGAGCTTGGCGAGTAGAACCACGCTAAAGAACATCCAATCGCGGATACGCATGCCATGATTAGAGTTGAGAATACCGCAACGATCTTTTTATTCATAATCACGCGTCTCCTATCCCAACCATCATAGACGATAAATCACCACTGAATGACACCTGATTGCCTTGGGTGATCAAATCAAGACTTGAAGCGCCTTCGGTAGAATATGTATCTACGTCTAAGTAATGCTCGATAAGCTTTGGATTGTAATCAAGTTCCAGGTACAACACGCAGGAATCGCAATTTTCAGCAAATGTGGTTGACGGAAGCACTTGTAACTGAGTTGAAGGCTTTGTGTATGTATAGGTCGTGGTGCCCTCAGATGTTGTTGATGCTATGTTAACGAACGAATATGATGTGCTTACAGTGTCAAAATATTCACTAGCGGTGCTATAAATTTTAGCTGCGCTTGTCTCGTCAATGGAGGAGATGTCCACTGTTGTAGCGTCTCCAATTGTGTGGCTATAAACCGCGCATTTGAATTGGATAACGTTAGAAATATTATCAATTACCGATGTTGTTGTTTTGCCATCTTTGGTTTCTGTTTTTGTGTAGTCGGTAGAACTGCAGTTAACCGTAAGAAGAATGCCCTTGTTAGCGGTTGAGGCTGAAAAAGTGATTTCAACGCGAACCAAGATATTTGTGTATTTGTTTCTTGAAGAGATGAACGCATCATAATCGCTTAACGCAAGAGGATCGGGGAATGTTGTAGGATCGTCACTCTTGCATACGCCAGCCTGAGCGTTTGTTTCATCATATCCATAAACTTTGTAATCAATTGAAAGGCCGGATGCATCTATTGCCGTAATATCATTTACAGCGTTATCAACAGTCCGCTTTGCCGCGAACCAGGCCACGCTTAAAGCAACCAAACAAAATACGTTGGTTGCAATTAAAGATATTAATGAGATAAGTTGTGTCTTCTTCACACGCTCAGTTCCTTCTACAAGCAACTGGCTATCTATGACTAGACCCTTTAGTTTTGCGTCGCTAGATTACTCTAGTTTTGCCTTTTATTGTCGGATAATTATTTTCTACCATTTACTAAAAGTAAAGAAAAAAGTTCTTATATGGACTTGATATAAACAGTCTCATACACATTACGTATCATTAGATTCAATTAAACAAGTTGAAAAAGCATCACATTCTAATGACGGATTACATCTTTCCCAACTGTCCTGATTTAAAATGCAATTGTTCCGGAGGCATCCGCCGGAGGAAGGATGTCCTGCCGCGCTTGAGGCTTGCGCCCTTATGTGGCTAGGTTATAATTAAATTGTTCTTTTTGGTCCTCCCAGTTTGCGCTGAGAGGAACCTTTTTATTTCAACAATCTAACTACTATCGTGATAAGCAACACGGCCGCAATCGCGACTAGCAGCATATCCGATCATTTCTCCCTTCCGGCGGATGGCAGATGTAGAGTGCATAGATGATGCCTTCCACTAATATATAGATGAGTTTTTCGGGATTTTTCCCAAAAAACTGTGAATTTTACAAAATGTCGTTTTGATGGGAAGGCAACCCCATTAAAACCAATAGATGTATTTAAAACTCCAGCGGGTAAACATCGCGGCTTGTCATTAAGATGAAAAAAGAGGTACGCTTTGATACGTATCCCTTTCTTTTACAAAATTGTGAGGTTGTTATGATTGCTTGTGTTTTTTATTTTTTCATTATGTTGATTAATGTTTCTACAGCTTCTTCTGTCATGCCTCCTTCTATTAAGTATTGCTTAGCAGCCTGTTGAAGGCTTGTGTTGGTTGAGTAGAATACTTCATTTTCTTTGGATGCTCTTTCGCCGAGGTAGGAACCGTCGTGGGTTGGAGTTAAAAGGTTAATGAAATCTTTAAATCTAAGGTCCACGATGGCGTCGTACTTATCCTTGGTTTCCTCTTTATTGATTCCGTAGTAGTTATCGTAGGTTACCATGTAATCGTGTTCGAGTTCGTCATATTCAGCACCGGTCAAGGCTTCGAGCAAATAACAGACAAATCCAGTTCTATCTTTCCCTTCGGTACAATGAATGTAATATGTTCCCTTGTGCTTGATGAGTTCCGTGAGTCCAGTTGCAAGTTTCTGTTGGAATATTGGTGCGGTGAAATCGGATCCCATAGATAGGAATGCAATCTTTTCGTAGTTGTACAATTCCGATGCGTACGAAGAAGTGTATTCCGCTCTATTTAGATATGATTTCATGTCATTTTCACTGTCAGCGAGATCGAGAATGAATCCCACTCCCGCCTTTTCGATAAGCGAATCGACATATGAGGCTCTGTTATGCTGATTATCAACTGGGGATGCGCCCCTATAGAAGATATTCTCCTTCATGGTTGAGAGGTTCATCGCTCTGAAGTTAGCGAATTCCTCATCGCTTGTGTATTTTTCCCTATCATCTGAATAGGTGGTTGAGAACGTCTCTTGCTCTGTGAGGTATTTCCCTTTTTGATTTAGAGTAATCGTCATCGTATCGCCATCTTTTAATTCAAGATTCTGATAGCAATTAGCCTTATTGTTGGTCGCAAAATCGATATGAGGGTAGCCTTGATATCCAACGATCAACGGCGCACCGGCTTTAACGTAATAGCCATCATAGAACGGGATGTCTTCGAATGTGAAGCCCGATGAGAATGTGACATTAACGCTGTCGCCAAATGCAAATCCTGCATCTTTGAATTGGCTAATTGTGTATTCACCATAGACTGAATCGAATTTCGTCTCATGGATGACCTTCATTGTGACACTTGTCTCTTGATTGCTGTTCAATGATGGTTTTGATTCTTCATTTGATGTTTTATTGCTTGTAGTAGTGCCGCAGCCCGTTAGAGTTAACAAGGCGGCTGCGAGTACCATGGATAATTTATTTTTCATAAATCTCAACTCCTTACTTTCTTATTTAGTATGTCATTTTATAAGGCCCACTGTTAGATAATGTGCCAAATATTTTATAAATGATGTTCATTACCTTTGACAGAAATCCATCTTCTATATTGTTGCTGGATTCCAAATCATCGTAACGTTCTTTATTGGTCATTCTTTCTTCGTTGACCTCGTTTGTTGTTAAATCCATTGTTTTCATGTTTTCCTGTCTCCTCTCGTTGACACCCATATGTTAGGACACCCCATATATAAATCCATCGCCCATAAAAGAAGAAAAACAGGTAATTATTTAAATAATATAAATGAAAAATCCACATAAAAATCATTATTTTATGTACTAATACATAATATTAAAGAGAACAATTGTTCTTTTATAAAGATTGTCAAGGGTGGTTATGCATAAGCGAAAAAGAAAAAGCAGGAATCCCTGCTTATTTTTTTCCAACAAATTCATCGAAGGCTTGAAGGAGTGTTCTCTTACGTGGATGGGAAACGCTCAACTCCTCTCCGTTGATATATGTCGTATAACCTTTGATTTTGGTTACGTGCTGGAGATTGATGATATAGCAAGAGTTGGATCTGACAAACTCTTTGCGGTTGCTCAGTTCTTTTTCGATTTCCGATAACGCCTTGTACAAGGTGTAGGTCTCCCCACCTACCGTGTGGATAATAAGAGAATGGGCGATGATCTCGAAGTAAACGATGTCCTTGTACTTGATTTTTATAACCCTGCCCTTAACTGTGAATATGAATTCCTCATCTTTGGATACGTTTATCTTTTCCAAACATCTGACCAACGAAAGTTTCAAAGAATAATAATCGATTGGCTTTAAGATATAGCCCACCGCTCCAACGTCATATCCTTTGACAGCGTATTGAGAAAGGGATGTTACGAAAATAAGAGGGACGTTTTTATCTAACTCCCTTAGTTTTTTAGACGCTTCAAAACCATCCATATACGGCATTTTGATATCCAAGAAAACGATGTCGTAAACCGCTTTGTAATCTTCTAAGAAAGTAATTGCGTTATTGAAAAGAGTTGGGTGAAACTCATTTCCGGTTTCCTCGCCAAAAGTCTTTAAAGATTTAACTAAAGCGTCGCTTTGTTCTTTCTCATCCTCGACGATTGCAACTCTCAACATGGCTAAATTATATCTTAACGATTAGCGAATGATAATAATCTATGAGTATTTTCTTGCAATTTATGCTTATCAAAAAACAC
>CAVIJK010000026.1:0-20627 GCA_963643345.1 bacterium
TTAATAGGAAATATGCATAGAAAAACGCCTTCTTCGATATTTGATTGCTAGGCGTAAAAATATGAAACATATGTCACTTGAATCATCATTTCTGTTAATAAGAAAAATTCTTCGATGAAATCCAAAATCTTTAATCTGTGTTCTCTTCTTATTTCAACGCCCAATCACCTGGTCAATTATTTCTTTTTCTCAAATATCTTATCTAGTACCTTAGCAATCTCTTCGATGCTAATTGGCTTGATGATGTGTCCGTTCATGCCGGACTCGTATGCTTTGCGTTTATCTTCCTCAAAAGCGTTGGCCGTCATGGCAACAATCGGAATGTTAGCTTTACGGTTATCCGCCAATGTTCGGATTTCTCTAGTGGCGGTGTAGCCATCCATCTTCGGCATCTGCACGTCCATGAAAATCAGGTCATACCTGTCCGCCGGCTCCCTGTTGATTGTAGCGACTGCAATATCGCCGTCCTCCACGCTGTCAACCACTATGCCAGTTTCCTGGAGAAGGGCGGTGGCAATCTCGCGGTTCAGTTCGTTATCTTCAACCAAAAGAACGCGTTTGCCGCTGTAATCGTGGTTTATTTTCGTTTCAACCTCTTTTTCGGTTTTCTTTGCTGTAACAGGACGGGTCAGTACTTCTCGGAGTTCTGACATGAATATCGGCTTCGACACAAAAGCGGTGACGCCGGCTTCTCTAGCCTCATGCTCGAAATCGTCCCAATCGTAAGCCGTTAGGACGATGATAGGAACATCCTCGCTGATGACCTTGCGTATCCTGCGGACGGTCTCGATTCCATTCATATCCGGCATCAAATAGTCGATGATGTAGACCTTGTACTCGTCTTTTGCCTCCGTCGCATCCTGCGCGTGGACGATTGCCTCCTTTGCCGAGGTCGTCCAGTCTGGGCGCATCTCGATGTCTCGGAGCATCTTGCTGACGCTTCTGCAGGTATTCATGTCGTCGTCCACAATCAGTGCTCTTGCACCTAAAAGCTCCGGAATCGGTTCGCTCTTTACCGGCTCGTTTGCGAGGCGTAAGTTCAAAGTGACCGTGAAAAGAGAGCCCTTCCCCTCCTCGCTTTGCACTTGTATGTCGCCTCCCATCATGTCCACGATGTTCTTGGTGATTGCCATTCCAAGGCCAGTTCCCTGGATACCGCTAACGGTTGCGCTGTATTCTCTAGAGAACGTATCAAAGATATGCCCTATAAACTCCTTTGACATGCCAATGCCGTTATCCTTCACGGAAAACTCATAAGTCGTGTGATGTTTAATGTTGCAAGGCTTCTCAATCAGACGGATGATGATGTCCCCGCCTGGCTGGGTGAACTTGATGGCGTTGCCAACAATGTTCAGCAGCACCTGATTTAATCTCAGCTTATCCGTTAGCACATCTTCATGCACAACATCCTGCGTATCGATGAAGAGGTTCAGATTCTTGGAATTTACCAGACTCTGAATCATCGTTCTAAGGTCATGTAGCAAATCCGGAATGTGCACTGCTTTCTCATCAAGCTTGACAGTGCCGCTCTCGATGCGGCTCATGTCGAGAATGTCATTTATGAGACTCAGCAGATGGTTGCTCGATGTTGAAATCTTGCTGAGATAATCCTCTATCAAGTCATGGTCATCCAAGTGGGTTTGAGCCAAAGCCGTAAAGCCGATGATGGCGTTCATCGGGGTGCGAATGTCATGTGACATGCTGTTGAGGAAGGTCGTTTTCGCCTTGTTGGCCTGCTGTGCAGATGCAAGAGCTTCCTGAAGCGCCTGTTTTTGCTCCGCTTCAGCCTTTACCAATTCGTCAACATATCTGAAGCCGACGGCAACTAGATTAGAGCCATCGATAGATACATATCGCATTTCAAGATAATGAACCTCACCTTCAACCAGTGCACGGAAAGAAATCGAAAAATCATTGTCCGTTTCGATCTTAGATAGAACTTTGCTGAGTTCGGTTTCCTCTAGCATCATCTCTACATCTGGCTCGTAGACCCTATCATCAATGTATTTGCGTATAATGACGGAGTAATCGAACCAAGCGTTGCTTCCTTTAATCTCTTTTACATTATAATTTTCTTCTTTGACAATCTTGGCGAGGTTATTCTTTAGCTTCACTAAGAAGACGTTGCTATAGTCACGGCTGAGGGCATCTGTGATTGCCAGCGAATCTTTAAGTTGCGCCTGAGCCTTCTCGAGTGTCTCCTGATACGCAATCTGTTCCTCCACGATATCATCGACGCATTGGAAACCGGCAATTATGTAATCATAATTTTTAAGTTGCATGTACTTGAATTGATAATGATGGATCTCTCCGTTTTCAAGTATGCGGTAGCTGCCTGTGTATTCTTTTTTCTCTCTAAGAACGTTCCTGATATCAGCCAGACTAATGGCCTTTTTCATCATTACCCTATCATCAGGGTGCACTCTTTCCGAAACGTATTGATCTTTTACTGGCTCATAGGAATAAATCCTCGTTCTTTGAGGATCTATACCCGTTGTAACGTACCCGTCCAGTTTAAGAACTCTTAATATTCCCGTAACCGGATCAATCAGATACACGTTTGCATAACTGTCCGCAAGAGCATCAAAAATGGCGAGCTGCTCCTTCTCGGCCTCGGCTCTTTCCATTTCTTCTTTTTTCTTTGCCGTCTTATCACTACCGCAGACAACAGCGCATGTTCCCTCATCATTTGCCTTAATAAAGCGTAGCGAACAATAACGAACATCCCCAAAAGAATGGTCTTCAAATTCCACCTCAAAGGCATCTTCCGTCTTAAAGCGTTCCATGACATATTTAGGGTCGGTGGCTATGCGCAAGCGGTCGCGGTCCTTCTCGGCAATATCGTTTTCAACATAAGCGCCCATAGAAACGGAGTAATGCTCCGTCACGCCATACTTCGGTGCGTAGTTATCATTCGTCTTGTATGTATGCATGTAATCGGTCGTGAAATCCACGAAATACAAGGTGACAAACTGCTCGCGAAGCTTGCTTAATACAACGTAGGCTTCATTCTGTTCCCGTTGAAGTTCAAGCGAATTTTTGCGTAGAGACCCTTCTATACCTTCAAACGCTTTATTCTCATCTATTTCCGCATCCAATTTGGATTGATTTATTAAGTTTTCAGGTTCCTTTGCCATGTCTATACCTCCTCCGCAAAAATTTGAGACATTCTAGATTCTACAAATTTTATATACGGTGATTTCTTTCTGGTTTGTCTTGCCATACCAGCACCTTTGTTACAATTTCTATGCAGTCATGCGCCATTTCGCCTTTCGACTTAAACGGCATAATCTTACAAAGTAATATTATCACAATTTACTAAGGTTATAGTATTTATAATCTATGAATCCGCAATATAATCCTTGTTAACAAGAAGAGTAGCCAAATCCATAAATATGTTAACCAGGTATCATCAGAAGGAGCTCAAACGTGGTGTCCAAGGGAAAAAAGAGCTTGCGCAGCCAACGGAAATAACCGCATTAACCAAAGAAAAAACTCCAATAAAAAATTCGGATCCTTTAAGCCCAACCCTTTCAATCCACAAAATTTTGTGTTCTATTCGGAGCTAAATGCAATGAGATACAAGACTTAACGCATAATAACGTGATAAAGTATTCGCATGTACAAAACGTTCATTTTTGATTGCGGAAATGTGTTGATTCACTTCTCTAGGGAACATCACCTCGATGTGTGGGTTGGACAGGATAAAGAGGATAGGGAACTTGTGTGGAATGCCGTCTTTATGGATTGGTATAAGACAGATTTAGAAGTATCAACAAAAGAATATTATGAGGAAGTGAAGAAAAAGCTTCCGGAGAGGCTCCATCAAGCGGCATATAACATTATCTTTCATTGGCAAAATGAAACGTGGCCGGTTGAGGGAATGGACGAATTGCTCGCCAAATTAAAGAAAAACGGAAAACAATTAATTTTGCTTTCCAATATGCCTGATACGTTTACCTACAATCACGACGATGTTGAGATTCTTAAATATTTTGATGATTTGATTTTTTCATATGACGTTAAAATGAAAAAACCGGGTAAAGGCATCTTTTTATATGCATTAGATAAACACAAGCTAAAACCAGAAGAGTGCATTTTTGTCGATGACAGCCTAGACAACATAAACACCGCTTCCAAATTAGGCATTGGTACATATTTATTTGACCCTGAGAACCCAAAAAAGTTTATCGATTTCATCAATTCGGAAGAATTATAGTTTTTTCAAAAAGTCCGATTAAAACTAACAAATTTAAAAGTTATAAAAACATTCGTTGCCATCGTTGGTTTTTATTTTTTTCTTTTTATCAAAAAATAGTGTTGATTATGAGAAATTAAAACATATAATCTATCGCGCAAAAGCAATTTAGGCCAAGCTATTCAATAATGAATACTTACACCCAGGAGGAATTGCCATGGCTCGTAAAATATTAGAGCTAAAAGGTGTCACCAAAAAATACGGTGACAACGTCATCCTAGACAAATTCAATCTTTCCATAAACGAGAATGAATTCGTCACATTCTTAGGTCCGTCCGGTTGTGGTAAAACAACAACATTAAGAATCATTGCCGGTTTCGAGACAATGGACGAAGGACAACTCCTTCTCGACGGTATTGAGATCCAGTCTCTACCACCGCACAAAAGGCCAATCAACACGGTTTTTCAAAAATATGCACTGTTCCCGCATTTAAACGTATACGACAACATAGCGTTTGGTTTAAGAAACGGCATATTTTCAAACGTTTACGATATCGGTGCCATGAACATGATGGAGAAATACGGTTTCGATGAAGAAGAAATCGATTCCCTCATGAAAAAATTGTTATTCATCGAGAAACCAAAAGACGTTAAAAAATACCTTATTGAGACTTTCTCCTCACAATCCATCACATTTAAAGTCGAAGAAACGTTTAAGGCGAATAGAAAAGCAAAATCTTTTGGAGACATTAAAGAGCAAATAAACGCTTTATTGGAAACGCCAATAGATTTAGCGGAAACCACGCCGATAAAAGAAGCCAAGGAAAAAACTTTAAGCCAATTAAAGGAAAATGATGTTTTCTTTAAGATGGTTCAATCAATCAAAGGAAAAACCTTTAAAGAAGATGTTATAAAAGAAGAGGTCACAAAGGCCTTAAAACTCGTAAACCTATCCGGTTATGAAAATAGAGAAATCACTTCTATGTCTGGCGGCCAAATGCAAAGAATCGCCATCGCAAGGGCAATCGTCAATAAGCCGCGAATACTATTATTAGACGAGCCTCTTTCGGCGTTAGATCTTAAACTCAGAAAGTCCATGAGGCTTGAATTGAGAGAGATGCAGAAAAAGCTCGGCATAACTTTCATTTTCGTTACTCACGATCAAGAAGAAGCAATGGTCATGTCGGACACGATAGTCGTCATGAAACAAGGTGAAATCGAACAGATCGGAAGACCTGAGGATATTTACAACACGCCGGTAAATAGATTTGTCTCAACATTCATCGGAGAAGCAAATATCTTCAGAGGTGTTTACCCACAAGCTAGAAGATTGAATATACTTGGAAAGACATTCAAAGTGTCTGCTCATGATTTCATGCCAGGCGACGAAATATACGTTATCGTTGAAAAGGAAGATTTCGATATTTGCTCCACCGATATCGCAAAACTTATCGGTACAGTCAAAACTTGCAAATTTAAAGAAGGACAATATGAAATAGGTGTGGATATCGATGGAAAGAACATCAAAATCATCTCTGACGATAAATTGAAGGTCGGCGATGAAATAGGCCTAACCGTAGCCCCTGGAAATATCTATTGCGAAGACATCAAAGAAAACAAAGCAAAGATTCTTGCCAATTTCGACGATGCAAACATCCTGGAAGGGACATATTTAGGAAACCAATATGTATCGTTCCTGGGACAGCATTTTAAAACATACATAACAACATTCATTCCAGGCGAGGTTGTCGATGCAGTCATCAGACCTGAAGACTTTGATTTAGAGCTCGATGACTTGTCAAAAGCAATCATCGTTGGAACGGTTACAAAGACAGCATTCACGGGCGTCACTTTCGACATCTGGGTCGATGTTGATGGAAACACTTTAAAGGTTTCGGATTATCAAAATGTCGAGGTCGGAGACAAAATAGGCCTGAAGGTTGATTTCTACGAGATCCATCTTATGAAAGTCGCTGATGAAGAACAGCCTATTGAGATTCAACAAATCAGATTAAAAGCAAAAGAAGAAGCCATGAAGGAGAACGAGGGCGAAGATGAAACGCTTTAAGGCACTAGTCATACCTTATTTGGTTTGGCTAATCATATTGGTCGTTGTACCGATAATCGTAATGTTTGCGTTAACTTTTATGAATACAAGCGGAACCGATTTAACCTCCGCGGTTTTTAGCCTTGATTCATACAAGAGAATGCTTGATCCATCCACATATAAAGCGTTATGGAACTCCTTATACGTCGCTGGAATCACGGTTATAATTTGCATTCTTCTTGGATATCCGGTCGCTTACTTCATTTCGTTCTCGCATCTTAAAAACAAAAAACTATTCCTTTTGCTTTTGATTCTACCGATGTGGTCAAATTCAATGCTAAGAATTGTATCCTGGTTAAGACTCTTTAGCACAGACGCTCTTGCATCCTTGAATCTCATTGGCACCAATGCATCAGTAATTTTCGTTACTGTAACGACTTATTTGCCTTTCATGATATTCCCGATTTACACGGTTTTGGAAAAACTCGATCGGAACCTTATAGAGGCATCTCTTGATCTAGGATTACCAGCATATAAGACGTTTTTCAAGGTAACAGTCCCACTTTCGTTGTCAGGAGTTTCTTCCGGCGTACTGATGGTATTCCTTCCTGCGGCCACGGGTTTTGCAATTTCGCAAACCATCGGTCAAGGGAAAATCAGGTTGATCGGAAACCTTATGCAATCCGTTTTTGAAAAGAACAATTACAATTTTGGTTCTCTCCTTTCCTTGTTCGTGTCCGTCATCATCCTAGCGCTCGTCGCAGCCTTTAGTTTATTTGGCAAAAGGAGGAAAGCGTAATGTTAGAAAAGCATCCTTGGAAACCAAAATTAATCGGCGCATTGAAGGCGATATTCGTGGCCATCGTATTCTCCTTGATGTATATCCCGATATTTATCATCATTTACCAATCCTTCAACAAAACGGCAAATTCAATTTCGCCGCTTGCATGGGGAGGCTTCACCTTAGAAAACTTTGCCGAAATCTTCACGAATAGGCAACTTTACACTTCGATTTTGGATTCACTTTTGGTGTCATTATGGACAACATTTATCGCAACTATTGCCGGATTGTTCTCAAGCATCGGAATCAATGCGTTGAACAAAAAGGCAAGAAAAGCAATGGATACTCTAAATAACATACCAATGTTGAATTCTGAAATCGTCACCGGAATATCTTTGATGATTATTTTTTCGCTCTTGAAACCGATTATTCCTCAGATATTTGGTTTTACTAGCATGTTAATCGCACATGTATTCTTTACAATTCCTTATGTTATCCTCATGATTCTTCCAAAACTTGAACAGCAGGATGAATCCCTATTCGAAGCGGCACAAGATTTAGGCTGTTCCCCTGCCAAGGCCTTATTCAAGGTTATTATCCCGTCTTTAAGCACAGCAATATTGATGGGGGCGCTTATAGCGTTCACTTTGTCTATCGATGATTTCGTAATCTCTTTCTATACGCAAGGAAACGGATTCTCCAATTTCTCCAACTATGTTTACTCTTCCTATACGAAGAAGAATTTTTCGGCAGGTTCTTATGCGTTTAACGCATTATTGACCTTCTTTACATTGGCAATCGTTCTCTTTATAAGTTTGAGAACGTCAAGGAAAGAGAGGAAGGCAAAATGAAAAAAGTCATAGCTATACTTTCTGTCTTAGTGGCATTCACGATTTCCGCGGTTATCATATTGCAAACTCCAAACGACATTCTTTATCTATTGAACTGGGGCGAGTACATCAGCATGGACATGGTCGCTAAATTCGAAAAAGAGAACAACTGCCAAGTGGTTTTAGAAACGGTAACATCGTCTGAAGCGATGTATCAAAAAATTACGTCAAACACCACATCATATGATGTCGCAATCCCGGGAGATTACGTCGTTACGCAGTTATACAAGGAAGGCTATTTAAGAGAAGCCGATGTCAAAAACACCAAATACGAATATCTCTCCGGATATCAAACCGCATTCAGTGATGGCCTTGTAGAAATAATGAATGAATACATGGTTGGAGAAGACGGAAATAGTTTCTCTTCCTATTTTTTCCCATATTTCTGGGGCGCTTATTCAATGATTTATAGCAACGTGAAAAAAGAGGTGAAGTCCGTGATAGAAAATAACGGATTCGACGCTTTATACAACAGAAACCTCTATTCCTCAGAAGTAAAAATCGGAATGTACGACACATCAAGATGGATAGTTTCATCATATCTTATGTCAAAAGGATACGATCCAAACATAACTAGTTATGATGGAAGCCACGAAGGAGACCTTTCACTTGAAATCCAAGAGGATGTCATCAACGCCCTTAAAACTGTTAAATTCGATGAATTCGGAAATGATTCGCTTAAAAGAAACGTCGCGACCGGATCACTTGATTTATGCTATACCCAATTAGGAGATTTCTTCGATACGTTATACCTCGTGTATGACGAGGCCAATTTTGATGGAAACGTCGATTTCAATGTATATATACCAGACACCACAACAGCGTTTTTCGATTCAATGATAATCCCTAAGACATGCCAGAATTATGGACTCGCAAACGCATTCATTAATTTCATGATGAATCCCGATAATGCATATGAAAACGCCTGCGCAGTTGGATACTCTCCAACGCTTAAAGGAGTCGTAAGCAAATACAAAGAAGCGGCCGCAAACGGGGAATATTATTATCGTGGGGCAAGCGAAAAGACGTCCTTGACGATGGCAAACTTCTTGGAAAGATACCCAATGTATCTCAATCCGCTTTATCAAAGTACGAACGCATATATGCTTGAGCCAAAAGATTCCAGATATCTGACAACCTGCGAAACGATATTCAACAATTTAGCGTGAAACAAGCCCTCATCGACGAGGGCTTTTTTCGTTATCTAACCGATTTGGTGTGGAACCTACCAAGAATTGATTCCAATGGTACAACCTGAACAAACGCGGATGAATCAATCTCTTTAATGATGCTGAGCATATCTTTTAATTCGTATCTAGAAACAACCATCGTAAAACAATATTTGACCTTGCCGGAGAAGACACCGGTTGCTGTAGTACCTGTGCAAGCATGCGGCATAGAAACCATAAGTCGTTTTCCAAAATCAGGATTATCCGTCACAACTTCAACCTTAATTTTTTGATTCTTGTTATATACTTTATCGACAACAACCGTAACGATGACAAGATACAGAATAGTGAAGAATACTTTTGAAATAGAGGCCGCGATATTATCGGATGAGGAGGAACCTCCAAGCTGAATCGAACGAATGCAATCAAGAATAGTAAACGCAATCAGCGTTACACAATTAACGTACATACCATATTTCCCGACCAAAGTTTTTCGCTTAAGACCGATATAATATGCTATAACATCAACCCCTCCAGATGAGGCATCAATGACCATGGCCAACGCACTCGATAAGCCCGTGCAAACAGCGGCAAATAAGACTCGTCCAAGGAGCAAGCCGTTTGTACTAACAAATTCGGCGATGTGCGCGAATAATTCGATTTTTGACGGTTCAATCCACGCGGTAAACAAAGAAACCGTAGCAATGTTTATTAAAGTATAAATAGCAAACCTTCGGCCTATTCCAACGAACGCAAGAATCATAATCGGGATATTAACGACGAAATAAAGGATCGAAAGGGCAAGAGACTCATTGATAGATTCCCAACCACAAACTTTAAAAATGAGAACAATGACTTGAGATACACCCGAGGCTCCGCCGGCAACTATCGTTTCATAACCGGTTCCGGGATTCATAAAAAGTTTGAAGCCGAACGCAAAAATAAACGCAGACACCGTGGATATGGCCAAGTCACGTAAATTTTCAATTATGAATTTGATAACAGGGTGATCTAGCAACCAATCAGTTCTATCTTTTCTCTTCTTAATAAACGACGTCTTTTTTTCCACAACTAGATTATAAGTGTTGCGGCGCTAGAAACAAGTTTCACAGAAAAACATAGTTAAACTTGACTTAATTTGTCGCAACAAGTAATTTACTATTTGCCACCTATGGTGGGTAATGGTATATTAATACCGCTGTTTTCAGAAACACGTATCGTATTTTCGGAGGTTTAGCAATGCTAATTCTTAAAGCAATTGGATCATTCTTCGTCAAAATTTGGCGTTGGATCAAAGATACAGCTTGGGTTCAGCCACTTCTTATCGTCGGCGCAATCTTTGCAGTAATCTTCTCAATCCCATACATTTCAGAATGGGTTTCGCAGGCAACGGGCGAGGAAGCCGGTTCCTTCTACAACAAATTCAACAAATCTCTTGAAGGAGAACTTGAGGTTTCAAAAGACAAAGCAGAAGCTTCTGAAGCCGATCAGTTCACAAACGTAATTGTTGCCAATCAAGAAGCCGTTGAAGAAGGTTTAAAGGCAAACGTTGACACCAAGTTTGGTACAAAGTTCTTCCTTGTTTTCACAAAAGAAGATTGCACCAACTGCGACAATGCAGAGACCGGATTTAAATATCTTCAGGAAAACTGGTCCAAGGCAAACTACGCACCAACGGATCCAAGCGAAAAATTCACAATGTACACGATTTCCGCATCTGAAGAATCATCAACAGATGAACAATATGAAGATGTCAATGGTTCCACAGCTTTCAATCGTTATCTCAGCAACTACATGAACTTATTCAACACAGTTGGTCCTAAATTAATGGACGCTCCTTATTATGAGAGAGCAAGCATGACGGACACTAACTACGACGCATTCTCGCTTCAGTCAACATCCGGATCAAGCCCAATCGCAAATTTCCCAGTTCCAACCATCTTGTTAGTTGATTACACCGACGCAGCATTCGCAGCTGGAAGAGCTGGAATCTCAGAGGTCTTATTCTCAGTTTCCGGAGACACCGCATCCGAAAGAGCATCACTCTTAAGAGACATGTGGCATCACACAGACGATTATTCAACAGACACTGATAATTTGTTCTTAGACAATTCAGTCGCTTAATTAAAAAAGAAAATACCGCTTCGGCGGTTTTTTCAATTCCTATATAATATAAATAGATATGAAAAACATAAAATTCACAAAAGGATCCATCAAGATCAAACAAAAAGGAGATTCACCGATCCCCGGAAAAAACATTGTCGGAATGACAACCACAATGACTTCAAACGAACAATTGGTTATACCATTCGGTGACGACATGGCATTTGCATTTTATTCGGAAAACAAAAAGATTATTGGTGGTTGCTTATTAACAAGGGAAAAAGCCGAGTCTGGATACCTTAAAACAGAACTCAAGAAAGTGATGGCTATTTTTGGTATGCAGCCAGAAGAAGTCCACTGCTATTTAGGACCAAGTTTGACATTCGCCCACTGCCCGATGAGTGAGGAGGAACTCCAAAAGAAATACATCGATAAAGGATATAACAGCGCTTGCAAGAGACAAACCGGCGTAGCGTTTATCGATCTGCAGGTTCTTCAAACAAACTATTTAAGAGAACTTGGAATTCCGTTTGACAACATCGTCATCGATGAAGGTGACACATATGAGGCGGATGACGTTTACTATTCTCCTCTAAGAGGCGACATTGAGAAAAACGCCCTCTCAATCGTTCTTGATTAAAAACACGTTAATTTGAGATGTACCCCAAATTCTGAATAAAAATCAGGTAGGGGTATTTTTTTATGCGATATGTTAAAAACCCTATTTAGAATGTCTTTTATACAAATCTAAAACAATTGGAGGCACTAAAGGCGAGATATCTACTCCACCTTTGTACAACTCATTAATCGTGCTGCTGGAGATAAACGTGTTTTCTTTCTTCGCCATGAAAAAGACAACATCAATGTCAGGACCGGCGTAATTGTTAGCCGCCGCTAGTTGAAATTCATATTCAAAATCTGTAACGGCGCGAAGGCCGCGAATCATGTGATGCGCACCAATCATGCGACAATATTCCACGGTCAAACCTGGGTAAAAGTCCACTTTGACGCCTTTTAGACTTTTTGTCGCCTCTCTCATCATTTCCAGTCTTTCTTCGACTGTAAATGTCGATTTCTTATTAGGGTTAACCGCCAAAAGCATCGTCACTTCATCAAACACCTCAGTGGCGCGTTGAAGTATTTCCATATGTCCGATGGTTATCGGATCAAAACTACCTGGATAAACAGCTTTCTTCATATTATCTCCTTAAGATAAGAACGTGAGTTCTACCGTAATTATAGGTTCTCGAAAATGGATAAAGTTCAGTCGGTACTTCAATTTCGCCTTCATATTCCAAGACAACAGCAGCGTGGTCGGATAATAAATTAAGTTCCAGAAGCATTTTTGGCACCTCTAAATATACCTCTTTCATTTTATAAGGTGGATCTAGATAAACAATGTCAAATCTATCTTTAAGCCTCACCAACGCATCTTTATAATCGGCAAAAATGATATTGCAATTGGTCTCTTTGAGAGTCGCTTGATTCTTTTTTAAAACTTCGAAGGCTTCTTTAGAAGCATCTACAAACGTACAATGTTTTGCACCTCTTGACAATGATTCGAATCCCAACGCTCCAGAACCGGCAAAGAGATCTAAGACGTTTGCACCTCTTAAATCATCCGCCAAGGCATTGCCAATCGCGGTTCTTACCATGTTTTTGGTGGGAACTGTGACACTTGGTGGAACTTCTATGCTTCTAGAACGGTATTTGCCAGAAACGAGTTTTAGCATTATAAATCCTCCGCAACAGATTTACGCCTAAATTGTCCATAGAGAATATCATCAATGTACATGGTGAGATCTCTAACAACAATAAAAGCATCGTTATACGCTTTGGCAGTTGGATTTGTATCTAAGGCCAATTTAATTTCGTATAACTCTTTTTGAATAGCTTTCGCTTCTTCGGATTTTTCCCCGTGAGACTTAAGCGTTAACTGATAATCATCTTCGACGGCATTCTTTTTAAGAACCAGTTTGATAAGTTCGGGATCTTCATACAATTTTTGTTCAGCCTCTTTCATCGCGATTACTCTCGAATCGTTGTTTAAGGCGGCCTTTAATTCATCTAATGCAACGGCAAGATTATTTTCCATAGCACTTATCTTAAAGTTTTTTCTTCCGTTGTGCTACAATAACTCCGATGTTAAAAATAGTTAAAGATACACAAAAATCCTTACGCGACAAATGCGCCGAGGTTGAAATGCCTCTAAGCGAGGCTGACAAGAAGACGTTGGATGAGATGCTCCAATATCTCAAAGATTCCCAAAACGAGGAATTTAGAGAAAAACACAAAGATGTTAGGGAAGGAGTAGGACTTGCAGCCCCACAAATAGGAATAAACAAAAAGATGCTCGTTGTTTATTACGAAGGCGACAAAGAAGGAGAATTTGTAACTCACCAACTAGTCAATCCAAAGATTGTCGTTAATTCAGTTAAACAATGTTATCTCTCCAACGGAGAAGGGTGCTTATCGGTTGATAAAGACCATCCAGGGCACGTTTATCGCTCATTCAGAATTGACGTGAAGGCCTATGACGCGTTCGTCGGAAGGGACGTGAGAATCACCGCAAGAGGATTCGATGCTATCGTTCTCCAGCACGAAATAGACCACTTATCCGGAATTCTCTATTACGATCATATTGACCCTAAAGACCCAATGAAAGTTATTCCAGGGTCCGTAGAAATCTAAAACAGCCGGTAACCCGGCTTTTTTTGCAGTTCATGTAAAAAAACAAACCATTTAAGCACTTTCATAAATTTTTGTTTATTACATAAAAACTACGGTGGTATATTAATGCCAAGAAAACAACGTACATACGAGAATTTCTTGAAATTAATTAGGAGGCGTTTCTTTATGGTAAAATACGAATCCCCAGTGAATATATTTGCTTTAGGCGGATTGGGCGAGGTCGGAAAAAACACTTACTGCTTCGAAACAGAACGTTCTTTGATAATGGTCGATGCAGGCGTCAGGTTTCCTGAAGCCAATCTTCCTGGCGTTGATTATGTCATCCCAGACTATACATATTTGAAAAATAACAGAGGCAAAATAAAGGCATTGTTCATCACACACGGCCACGAAGACCACATCGGTGGCATTCCTTTCTTAATCAGAAGTGTTTATATCCCGGTCATTTATGCCCCAAGACTTGCCGCGGCTTTAATAAGACATAAATTGGAAGACGCAAGAATCAAGGAAGATGTCAAAATCGTTGAATATGATTCCGATTCTGTGGTCGACATCGGCGAGGACTTCCATATTACATTCTTTAGAGTTACTCACTCCATTCCTGATGCTTACGGCATTTGCATCGACACAAAACAAGGAAGAATCATTGAAACGGGCGACTTCAAAATCGATCTCACACCGGTAGGACCGCATTTTGAAATCTCGAAAATAGCAAGACTCGGGAGTGAAGGCGTCGACCTTTTAATGGCCGATTCCACTAACGCCGAAATCGAGGGATACACCCCTTCCGAGACTGCGGTTAAACAAGGCGTCCAGGATATCTTTGATAAATCACCAGCGCGTATCATCGTCTCAACCTTCTCTTCTAACATTAACCGTATCCAACAGGTTGTTGAGGTCGCCGTTGAGCACAATAGAAAAATCTGCATTATCGGACGTTCGATGGAAACAGTTGTATCGCTTGCAAGAAAGTACGGATACATCAAAATTCCTGATACATCCATAATTTCCGATGACATGCTACGCAATTACAAAGCCAGTGAAATATGCATTCTTTGCACAGGATCGCAAGGCGAGGCAATGGCGGCTCTTTCCCGTATCGCAAGAGGCGATCACAAGAATGTAAGAATTCTTCCGGGAGATACAATCATCTTCTCCTCGAATCCAATTCCAGGAAACGGGGCGTTGGTGGATAGATTAGTCAACATGCTCGTCAAGCAAGGCGCAGACGTTAAACAAAACAGTTTAGCCTTCTCGCTCCACTCATCTGGACACCCTTCAAGACAAGAATTAAGACTTATGCTTCGTTTGGCCGAACCTAAGTATTTCATGCCTGTTCACGGCGAATACCGCATGTTAAAACTCCACGCTGAAATCGGAGAGGCAATCGGTCTTCCGAAAGAAAATACATTCGTTTGCGATAACGGAGACATTCTCACATTAAAAGATCATAAAGTTTATTCAAATGGACACGTTCAAGCCGAAGATATTTATATCGATGGCAATGATTTAGATGGCTTATCCACTGCCGTTATTCACGATAGAGAAGAATTAAAGAATGATGGAATGGTTGCCGTTCTCGTTGGAATTGATTCCAAAAAGAACAAAGTCATTCAACCACCAGTTTTATATGCTCGTGGATTCGCGGTTCCAGGAGATACTCACTTAATGAGGCATTCGCAAATGGCTGCCCAGGAAGCAATCGATTCCGTCATGAAAAACAAAGCTACGTTCGCCGAAATCAAAGGTGCCATTAAAAATTCCGTTTCCCGCTATATTTATAGAAAAACGCAACGTTCTCCTATGATTGTACCGGTTATTATGAACATAGTGGAATAAGTATGTTTATATTAGCGTCCTCTTCTCCAAGGAGAAAAGAGCTTTTGTCAAAGCTAATCAAGGAATATGAAATCATTGTTCCGAAGGTTGATGAAAAGTCAATCGAGGGCAAATTCCCTCCTTATCAGCTCCCTGTGGAAGAAAGCAAATTAAAAGCCTACGCCGTTAAGGCAACCCACCCAAATGACGAGATTCTAGCCTGCGACACTATTGTTCTTTTGAATGGAAATGCACTTGGAAAACCGCATACAGAAGATGTCGCTTACGAAATGCTTAAAAATGAAAGCGGTAAAAAACAAACCGTAATTTCAGGATACACGTATATCGGCCACGGAATAGAAATCAATAGAACCGTGACCTCAACTGTTATCTTTAATGAGCTAAGCGATGAGCAAATTTGGGATTACATAAAGAAATACCAGCCACTTGACAAGGCTGGCGCATATGGAATCCAGGATGAAGCAGGACTAATCAAATGCATTGAAGGCTCTTATGACAATGTCATGGGTTTGCCAGTTGAAGACATAAGAGATAACGTCTTCATTCCTTTGAACCAAAAATAACATCAAACGCTTTGCCAGCGTTGTCTTTAATGACAAGAGTCAATTTATCCGACATTTCAATGAAGCCAGTAACACCGGCTTCTTTTAATTTGTTTTGGTCGACTTTCGAATAATCTTGGAGTTTGACTACAATTCTAGAACCTTTGAGTTCTTTCTCTAAAATATTATCTTCACCGCCTAATGCCGCTAGATATTCTGTCTTGGTTGCTATTTTAGCGGAACCTTTTTTCTTAGATGAGACAATTGTGATGATAAGAAGATAGATTGCCACGGCCACCAAGACGACGATGGCGATAATCCACCAAAGGTTTTTTGTTAAGAAATCGGATGTTGATGAGAGTAATAACGTTTTCATAGTGTTATAATACCACAAGGAGAAGAGAATATGAGCAATGCAATTGAAATTGAAGCCAAAGTATTGGTATCAAAAGAGGATTATGAAAAACTTCGTGATGAATTTAAACATTACGGTGAATACTATCAAACCAATTTCTATATAGATACAGCTGATTCTTTATTACGCAAAGAAGGCATCGCTTTGAGAGTAAGAGAGAAATGGGGCTTATTCGAAATGACCCTCAAAACTCCTCTTGCAACCGGATTGTTAGAAAAAAATTGCGCATGGAGCAGGAAAACCTTTGAGGAATTCACGGAAAAACACATTTTCCCTGAGGGAGATATCAAAAGGTTTTTAACAATGCTTGATGTCGATGTGGATAAGCTCTTCGTTAAAACCAGCTTAACAACAAAACGCATCGATGTTCCTTATATGGGCGGGAAGTTATCAATTGACAAGAATGCGTATTCAGGAAGAATGGATTATGAGGTAGAACTCGAGGCAAACAACATGAATGAAGCCGAGACGAATCTCAAAAAGCTGCTGGATGAAAAAGGCATACCGTTTGTTCTTAACAAAAAGCCTAAAATTGCAAGGGCATTAGCCACTTACGAAGAAGACGAAAAAGAATAAGAATAAGCCTCGCTTTTGAAGCGAAGGCTTATTTTTTAATTCTTAACTTCCCCATAATATCAAGGGAAGAGTCGCAAGATCCAAAGCGAGGACATTCCGGTGAACAGGTGGATTCCGCTAATCTTCTAGCGCGAGGAATGAAAGTTCTAATTTCCTCCTCATTATATCCAACTTGAATCTTTCTATCGTCAACGATAATCGGTCTCCTTAAGACGGAGGGATTTTTCTTTATAAACTCAATGAGTTCGGAAATCTTCATTGAATCGAAATCTATATTATTCTCAAGGACAATTTTGCTTCTGGGGGAAATAATATCATCGGTCCCATCTTCGCATTTTTGGATAATCTCTTTAATGTCCTCAGTTGTTAAAGAACCGCTAAAAATATCTTTTCCGATATACGGGATTTTCTCGTCCTCAAACCATTTTTTAACCTTCCTGCAGCTTGAACAACTTGGTGAATAATAGATTTTAATCATGGTTACATTATAGACAGACTTGCTGTTTTTTGGTGCAACAATCTAACAATTTATTATAATAACTCCTATGGAACGTATATTATCAGGAATTAAACCTACCGGACAGCTAACGCTCGGTAACTACATCGGCGCCCTAAGACACTTCAAAGACTTTCAGGATAAGGGCGAAGTTTTTATCTTCATCGCAGACTTGCACGCATTAACACTCCCAATTGATCCAGAGGTTTTAAGGTCAAACACAAGGGATATTGCGGCATTTTATTTGGCCTCAGGCCTTGACCCAAAGAAGACAACGATTTTCCTTCAATCTTCAGTCTCTGCTCATGCGGAATTAAACGCAATTGTGCAAAATTACCTATACATGGGCGAGCTATCACGTATGACACAGTTCAAAGATAAATCATCTAAAATGAACGATAAGGAAATTGGATTGGGGTTGTTTGCCTATCCAGTCCTTATGGCAGCCGACATCGTCCTTTATGATGCCGATACCATACCTGTTGGAGAGGATCAGATGCAACATATCGAGTTATGCAGAGACCTCGTTCACAGAATGAATCACAAATACGGAACAAAAGATCACGATTTACTGGTAGTACCACACGGAAAAGTAAATAAAGTTGGCGCAAGAATCATGTCTTTAAGCGACCCAACAAAGAAAATGTCCAAGTCAGATCCAAAGGGAGATATTTTCCTAAAGGATGACATGAAAACAATCAGAAAGAAAATCATGTCCGCCGTCACGGATATGGAAGCCAATGTTTACTACGACCCAGTCAACAAACCTGGAGTTTCAAATTTGCTTACAATCTACGCTTCATTAAACGACATAACGATTGAAGAAGCAGCTGAACATTTCAAGGGCTGCACAAGATATGGAGACTTCAAAAAAGAAGTTGCGGATACCGTTGAAAGAGAACTTGCACCATTCAAAGCAAGATATGAGGAAATCATCGCATCTGGAGAATATATGGATGTCTTAAGAGAAGGTGCCAAAAAAGCTTCAAAAGTGGCCAATACAACATTGAAGAGGGTGCAAAAGGCCGTTGGTCTTCTTACACTTGATTAATTGAAATTTAAGTCAAATTGAAAATTAGAGTTTCAATCATCCAACACACTCGCGCGGATGCTTGAATACATTTTATTGCATCGATTGCAAGAAATACGACCACAATCTTTGTTTAAGTAACAACTTCATAATCCTTTTATATAGAAAACCATCCGATAAACGGATGGTTTTGTTTGATTATTCGGTTTTATTTCATCCCCGCAAAACTACAGAATTCACGGATGAGTCCTAAAGCTTTGTTTGCTGCTTCTTCTTTGTTGTTGGAAGAAACGCCTTCAACATAGACTTTGCACTTTGGCTCGGTTCCCGAAGGACGCATTGCAAGCCAGCTTGAATCATCAAACACAAACTTGAGAACATTCGAAGAATCGAGATCCAAGTGAGTCTTCTTACCGGTACGGCAATCAAGTTTTTCATCCACTAAGAAATCGTAGAATTCGACAATTTCCAAGCCATTGAGTGATTTTGGCGGATTGTTTCTGACGCTATCAATAATCTTGTTCATCTTTTCCTTGCCATCGCTTCCAGGGAACATAAATGACTTTGTTGTCGCCTTATGCCATCCATATTTCGCTTGGAGTTCATCAAAAGCTTGGCCAAGGTTCTTTCCATGCAAGTGATGGAATAGAGCCATTTCACAATAAAGCGTGATTGCTTGGATTCCATCTTTATCACGGACAAACGGCCCAACCAAACATCCATACGATTCTTCATAGCCGAAGACGAATGTTGGACCACTACCGATTTTTTCGTAATGATCAATCTGGTGACCGATATATTTGAATCCAGTAAGGAAGGATTCGACGCTTACGCCGTAATTCTTGGCAATTTTTCTTCCCAAATCGGAAGTGACAACGGTGTCATAAAGAACTCCGTTTGCAGGCAATGTGCCTTTAGATGATTTATTGGACAGGATATAGTCGATTAACATAGCAGCCGACTCATTTCCGGTTAATCTGACCCATTCGCCTGAGTCTGTATGATAAGCAAGACCGCATCTATCGCCGTCTGGATCTGTCATGACAATTAAATCAGCCTTAACTTCTTCGGCGAGTTTGATTGGTTCGATGAAGGCTTCTGCTGTTTCCGGATTTGGAGAGAGAGTCGCACCAAAATTAGGATCATGTTCACACTGAGCGGCAACTGGGATGACTTCATATCCAAGTTCATTGAATACCCTCATGGCGTTCTCATAAGAAGTACCATGCTGCGGAGTGTAAACGATTTTGAATCCTTTTTTATTGAGATTTGGATTAATTTGCAACGATTCGACGGCAGCTACATATGTGTCATCTAGAGATGTCGGGATTGTGTGCGTTTCACCTTTAACGGCTACCGGAACCGGTTCAACCGTTAATTCGTCAGGTAAATCAGCAAGGATTTCGATAACTCTTGCAATTTTTGCAGGAACAAGTTGGCAGCCCGTTTCATCATATATCTTATATCCATTGTATTCTTTCGAATTGTGAGAAGCGGTAATCATGATGCCGCCAACACAATGGAGTTCTCTAACCGCGTAGGAAAGTTCTGGTGTTGGTCTTAATGCGTCAAAGACGTAGGCGTCAATTCCGTATTCATTGAGGATTTCTGCAGACAACGTACAGAATTCAGGCGAAAACCACCTGTTATCATAGGCGATTGCAACCGATTTCTTTTCAACTCCTTTAAATGTTTCATTGAGATACATCGCAAATGCGATCGTAGCTTTCTTGACAGTAAACCTGTTAAGTCTATTTGTGCCTGGTCCAAGAATGCCGCGCATTCCAGCCGTTCCGAATTCGATGTCCTGGAAGAAAGCGTCATCCTTCTGTTTGGCATCCATGTTAGAA
>CAVIJK010000027.1:0-19575 GCA_963643345.1 bacterium
ATATAAGAAAGATAAGGAGAGCCTTATGAGATTCACAATTTCTAAAGAAGAGTTATTAAAAGGGTTACTAACCGCCGGGCATGCTGTAGGTTCGGCATCCGCAAATCCCACTTTATCGAGTTTTAAATTAGAAGTAACAAGCAAGGGACTTGAAATTACATCCTCTAACGGGGATATCTCAATTTGGACATTGGTACCAGAATATAGAGATGAAACCCAAATTATCAGAAACTCGTCAAACGGCTCCGTTCTTATCAACGCAAAGATTGTTACCGAAGTCGCAAAACGCTTAAGTGGAGACGAAGTAACTGTGGAAATAATCGATAACGCAATCGCGAAAATCGACGATGGTAAATCCTCGTTTAAACTCAATTGTATGGACGCGGACGAATACCCGGATATCGATTTCGAGAAGAACGGAAATTCTTTTGTCGTAACGTGCGACGCCATCTCGAAATTAACGGCACAAACCGCTTTTGCAGCATCCGACAAGAATCGTCCTGTTTTGGGAGCCGTCAATCTTAAGGCGGAGGCTGGCGTGTTAACCGCTACGGCAACCGACTCCGCAAGACTCTCCAGAAAAACTATCGCCGTTGAACCGAGTTTGAGATTCTCGGCGAATATCCCGGCAAAAACTCTGACCGATATTGTAAAAATGTTTGATTCGGTCGAAGAGGTCGAGATTTCTGCTTCAAAAGAGAAAATCGTTTTCTCCTTCGGGACAACGATTGTCACTAGCAGGTTGATTTCCGAAGATTATCCGGTTTCCAACTCGATTGTTCCTCAGATTTTCAATTATTACCTCGAAATTAATTCCCAGCAGCTTTTAAACGCTATCGACCGCGTGTCCACGATTTCTAGTGACAAAGCCTCGGTTGTTAAGCTTTCGATGACCGCGGACAATGTCGAGATTTCTTCCTCGTCCGACCAAAACGGTTCCGGCATCGAGAAACTTACGACCATTCAATTCACCGGGGATAGGCTCGACATCGCGTTCAACGCATTGTTCGTTTCGCAGGCCGTGCGCGCCCTTGGATGTGAAGACGTCACATTCTCTTTTGTGGGCGAAATGAGACCGTTTGTCATTAAAAACCCTGAAGATGACTCGGTTGTTGAATTAATCACCCCAATGAGAATGAGATAGGCCTTTTTCTGACCTTTAAAAATTTATTTTAAAGAGACGCAAAAATGCGTTTCTTTTTTTACTACTTGTAGTAAACTATATTCATGGCGAAAATAGGCACTTCCAGACAAATCAAAATCAACACCGAGTATATTACGCTTGGACAACTTCTCAAGTTTGCAAACGTCATTGACGAAGGCGGAATGGCAAAATTTTACCTTTCCAACAATCGCGTTCTGGTGAACGGTGAAGAAGAGAACAGAAGGGGTAAGAAGCTTAGGAACGGCGATGTTGTCGAATTGAAGGAAGGCATTTTTGAGATAATCGGCAAATGATTCTCGAGAAGATGTCGCTTACGAACTTCAGGTCATATGCAAAATGCGACGTGCAGTTCGGGACCGGCGCAAATGTGATAGTCGGGCCAAACGGGTCCGGCAAAACGAATCTTGCCGAATCCATCCATTTGATGTCTTTGGCCAAAAGCTGGCGGACAAACGAATCATCGACGCTAATCGGCGTCGATTACGATTACGCGTACGCGGAGGCGCGTGTTAATAGCGGTGGAACGACCAAAACTATCGGGATTCAAATTTCTCAAAAAGGGAAGAGAGTTCTGATAAACGGAAAGCCGATTAGGAGACTGAGCGAACTCTCCAAATGCGTTAACGTTGTCGTGTTCTCGCCGGAAGATGTATCCCTGTTCAAAGGGTCTCCAAGCGATAGGAGGTCCTTCCTTGATGTGAACATCTCAAAACGCTCGCTCGATTATTTCTCCCTTATTGCAAAATACAATAAATTGCTGGAGGAGAGAAACGCGGCGCTCAAATCGGAACCGGTGGACATGACCTATTTGAAGGTTGTGACAGAAAGACTGATTGAGGTTGAGGAACCGATTTCGCGCTATAGGAGGCTTTACGTTGACGAACTGAATAAAGTATTGTCTGACGTCGCAAGCGGTCTCTATGGGACCGAAAGAAGCGTAAGAATCAATTACAAACCGTTCATCAAGGGGGTTGAGGAATTCAAACTCCGCGTGGCGAAACTCTATGACAAGAGTCTTGAAAGCGACATCTATCACAAAAACACGTCAATCGGACTTCACCGAGAAGACTTTGAGTTGTTGTTGGATGGTAAGAATATCGCTCTTTACGGAAGCCAAGGGGAGAATAGGCTCTCAGCAATCGCCCTAAAAATGTCGCCATACTTCCTAATCGAAGATGACGAACAAAAACCAATCGCCGTTCTCGATGACGTTTATAGCGAATTGGATCATGAACACGCCGCCCGCCTCACCGAACTGGTGAATAGGATGGGCCAGACGTTCATCACCGCAACAAATTTGGAAATAGAGGGAGCCACCTACATAGATGTCTCCTCGAATAAAGCCGTTAGGAGGAAATGAAATGGCTGATGAAAAGAAACTAGCTGCTGCCGCCGAAGCGAGTGGCGCAACGGAAGAATCCATCGAAGAAGAAGACAAGTTCTCTTATTCTGCTGTGGAAACGTCCGTTGATAGACGCAGCATCGAAAAAGCCGATGAGAAATACACCGGCGAAAACATTCAGGTCCTAGAGGGTCTTGAAGCCGTCAGAAAACGCCCTGGCATGTACATTGCCACCACAGCATCTGCTGGCCTTCATCACCTGGTTTGGGAAATCGTCGATAACTCTATCGATGAAGCTTTGGCTGGCTATTGTGACAAAATCGACGTCACGATTAACAAAGACAACAGCATCACCGTAGCTGATAACGGGCGTGGCATTCCTGTTGACAAAGTTGCCAAATCCGGGCTTTCCGGTGTTGAAACCGCGTATACGATCCTCCATGCCGGAGGTAAATTCGGCGAAGGTGGCGGTTACAAGGTCTCCGGCGGTCTTCACGGCGTTGGTGCTTCGGTCGTTAACGCTTTGTCCGTGTGGTGCGAAGTCACCGTTTGCAGAGACGGCGGAGAATACAAGGTCCGTTTCGAAGATGGCGGTAAGATTAAAGAGCCTCTTCATAGAGCTGGAGACAGTTCTTTGCGCGGAACGTCTGTCACGTTCTTGCCTGACCCGACGATCTTCACGGAGACTCAAGTTTATAACTATGACACAATCAAGAATCACTTGCGTCAAATGGCGTTCTTGAATGGCGGTGTCAAGCTCACCTTAACTGACGTTCGTGGGGACGAGCCTGTTCACGAGGAGTTCTTCTACGAAGGCGGCATCAAGGAATACGTCGCTTTCATCAATTCGGCAAAACTCCCGATTTCCGGTCCGGTAATTTACTGCTCCGGCGCAGAGGAAGTAACGTTGCTAGACGGCACAAAAGAGAAGATTTATGCCGAAATCGCCCTTCAATGGACCGACAGCTACAGCAGCGATGGAGTTTACTCGTTCTGTAATAACATCACCACAAAAGAGGGTGGTACGCACGTCGAAGGCTTTAACCTTGCGATTAACAGGGTTATGAACGACTACGCCAAGAAGATTAAGTTCCTTGACGAGAAAGAAAAATTCACCACCGAAGACTGCAAAGAGGGTTTGACCTGCGTTATTTCCGCAAAACACCCTAACCCACAATACGAAGGACAGACCAAGACAAAACTCGGAAACTCCGAAGTTAGAAAAATCGTGTCAAATATTGTCGGTTCGCAACTGCAACAGTATTTACTGGAACACCCAGACATCGGTAAGGCCGTTTGCCAAAAAATCGGCATGGCATCCAAAGCCAGAGCTGCGGCCGCTAGAGCAAGAGAAGCTGTCCGCAAAGACGCTCTCGGGGTTACGACTCTCCCTGGTAAATTGGCCGATTGCTCATCGAAAAAACCTGAAGATTGCGAGCTTTATATCGTTGAGGGTAACTCCGCAGGCGGTTCCGCAAAGAACGGCCGTGACAGAGAAACACAGGCGATTCTCCCTTTGAGAGGTAAGATTCTTAACGTCGAGAAGGCTAGAGAAGAAAGAATCTTCAAAAACGCCGAAATCGGCAACATGATTACCGCGATCGGCGCTGGCATTCGTGAGAATTTCGATGTCTCAAAAATTAGATACCACAAAATCGTCATCATGACCGATGCTGATGTTGACGGCGATCACATCAGAATTCTCCTCTTGACGTTCTTCTATAGATTCATGAAGCCGCTTATCGAAGGCGGATTCGTATACATCGCTCAACCACCTCTATACAAAATCGAGGTCAAGGGTAATCAGTACTACGCATATAACGACGCCCAACTTGAACAACTAAAGAAAGCCCTCCAGTTAAAACCTGGGTATCCGTTCCAGAGATACAAAGGACTTGGTGAAATGGACGCTCAGCAACTTTGGGAAACGACAATGGATCCTAAGAGCCGCAAGATGATACGTATCACGATTGACGATGCGGCAGAAGCCGAGAAAGCTTTCTCGGAACTCATGGGCGAAGATGTCCTACCACGTAAAAATTTCATTACAGAGAGAGCCGTCTTCATTGATAGAGACGACCTCGACATTTAACGAAAGGAGACCACAATGGAAAACGAAGACAAGAAAATTGAAGAAACTTCAGAAAACGAAGAAGTCGAAGTTACAGAAGAACAGTCATCAGCGGCCGCTGGTATCGTTCCTGGTCTCATCGATAGAGAGATCACAGAAGAAGTGCACACGGCATTCCTTGCGTACTCAATGTCCGTTATCGTCAGCCGTGCGATTCCTGATGTAAGAGATGGATTAAAACCGGTACAAAGAAGAATTATCTACGGCATGGATGAATCCGGCATGCAGCCAGGAAAACCATATAAGAAGTCGGCACGTATCGTTGGTGACGTCATGGGTAAATATCACCCGCACGGCGACTCCGCACTTTACGGAACCTTGGTCCGTTTGGCGCAACCGTTCTCCCTAAGGTATACATTGGTCGACGGACACGGTAACTTCGGTTCCATCGATGGCGATGAAGCTGCGGCTATGCGTTACACCGAAGCGAGAATGAACAAACTCGCTGTCGAGATGGTCAGAGACCTCGACAAGGATACTGTCGATTTCGTGGATAACTACGATGGTACGGAAAGAGAACCTTCCGTCCTTCCTTCAAGAATTCCTAATTTGATCATCAACGGTTCTGAAGGTATCGCCGTCGGTATGGCTACCAACATGGCCCCGCACAACCTCTCCGAAACAATCAACGCAATCATTGCCCTTTGCAAGAATCCGGATTTAACAATCGAAGAATTGATGAGAGATTGCATTCCGGGACCTGACTTCCCTACAGGAGGCGTAATTCTCGGTAGACAAGGCATTGCCGACGCGTACAAAACCGGTACTGGAACCATCACAATCCGTTCAAGATACCACATCGAAGAAAACGAAGGCCAGAAAGCAAAAATCATCGTAACCGAGATTCCTTATCAGGTTAACAAATCTGCCATGATTGAAAAAATGGCAGAACTCGTCCGCGATAAAATTCTCGATGGCATCAGCGATATTCGTGACGAATCCAACAAAGAAGGCATTCGTGTTGTCATTGAAGTTAAGAACAACTTCATGCCGGAAATTGTTGTTAACAATCTTTTAAAACACACGGATTTACAGACAAATTTCGGTATTATCAACCTGTGTTTGGTCAACAATGCACCAAAGATTCTTGGCATGAAGGAACTTCTCCAGAACTACATCGACTTCCAGATCGACGTTTTAACTAGAAGAACCAGAAAGCTCCTTGATATCGATTCAAAGAGGGATCATATAGTCACCGGACTTATTCTTGCTCATGACAACATCGATGACGTCATCAGCATCATCAGGTCTTCCAAAACCGACGAGGAATCCACCCAGAAATTGGAGGCGAAATACGGATTATCCGATGAACAGGTTGCCTCAATTCTTGCGATGACGTTGAGAAGATTACAAGGACTTGAACAGGACAAACTCCACGCAGAGCACACCCAGTTGACCGCTAATATTGCCGAGTACAACAGACTCTTAAGCGATAAGGCCAATATTGTTGAACTGCTTATCCAGGAAATCTCCGAAATCGAAAGAAGGTATGGAGACGCTAGACTCACAACAATAACAGACGATGCCGCAAACATTGATAACGAGGACCTTATCCCACAGGAGAACATCGTCGTTGTCCTTACGAAGAACGGTTATATCAAGAGAATGAGCGATGATACATTCCGCACACAAAATAGAGGCGGAAGAGGCGTTAAAGGAGTCACAACCACAAATGGCGACTTTGTACGTATCATAAGACATATCAAGACTCATACAGACGTATTGTTCTTCTCCTCCATTGGTAAGGTTTATAGAATGAGGGGTTATCAAATCCCCGAGGGCGCAAGGGACGCCAAAGGTTTGCCTATTGTTAATCTTTTACCTCTTGACACGAATGCAGAAGAGAGGATCGTCTCCATCATCGCCTGTGACGATTATGACCCAAACGATTACTTGTTCTTTGCGACGGTCAACGGACTTGTCAAGAGAACGAAACTTTCAGAATACGAATCAATCCACCAGAACGGTAAACGCGCTATCGGATTAAGAGAAGGCGACGAACTTCTCGACGTTAAGAGGACTAAAGGCAATACGATTGTCTCGTTGGCCGCTTCAACCGGTAAGGTTTGCACGTTCAAGGAAGCTGATGCTCGTGAAATGGGAAGAGACGCAACCGGCGTTAAAGGCATGGAAATCGATGAGGGCTCAAAGATTGTTGATCTCACAACCTCCGAAGAAGGCTCAATGCTCCTTGTCTTAACAACGGCTGGTTACGGAAAAATCTCTTATGTAAACGACACAGACGTCACAGATGAAGAAGGTAACGTCCGCCATTATGATGGCTATCGTATGACGACTAGAGGAGCTAGAGGCGTTCTCTCACTCAAAATGAGCTCGAAGAATGGTGAATTAACCGCCATGAGAGCCGTCAACGGGGACGAAGACTTAATGGTCATCACCAACAAGGGAATCGTCATCAGAACACCTTTGAGTCAAATCAAGATCGCCGGCAGAAATACCCAAGGCGTCAAGATTATCAACCTCGAGCCGCACAACAAAGTGGTTGCTATCACAATCGTCCCACACGAGGAGGCGAACGAAGAAGAGCAAGCGCCTGTTATCGAAGACGACGAGATGAATCCATCGTTAGTCGGAGAAACCCAAGATAACGAGGCAGAAGAGGTTGTCACGCCAGACGACGTCATCTAATAAAAAAACGCTTAACCTCAACATTTTGTTGGGGTTTTGCATTGATAATAAACAATTAAGGAGTCATAAAAATGATTGATTTAAAATTAATCGAAGAAAGACCTGAATATGTTAAAGAGGCCTTAGCCAAAAAAGGTTGGGATTTCGATCCGGAGCCATTGCTTGCGTTAATCGCGAAAAGAAGAGAACTCACAAAGGTTGTTGAAACTAACAAAGCTGAACAAAACAAGCTTTCAAAATCCGTTCCGGAGGTCAAGAAGGCCGGCGGAAACGTCCAAGAGATATTCGCAAAGGTGAAAGCCTTGGCCGCTGAAAACAAAGAAAAAGAAGATGAACTCAACAAAACATCTGATGAAATTCAGGCTTTGGTCGAAGTTCTCCCTAACATGCCAGACCCAGATTTAGAATCTGGCGGTAAAGAGAATAACAAGCCGTTTTATGTTTTTGGCAAGAAACCGGAATTCGATTTTAAGCCAAAAGATCACGTTGAACTTGCTGAATCCCTTGGCTTAATCGATTACAAGAGGGCGGCAAAAATCTCAGGTTCTGGCACATGGTTATACACAGGTCTTGGCGCACAACTTGAATGGGCGCTTCTCAATTATTTTGTCACAACACATATCGCTGACGGATACACAATGATTCTTCCACCTCATATCTTGAATGAGGATTCGGGATTTACAGCTGGACAATTCCCTAAATTCAAGGAAGACGTCTTCTGGCTTGAGGGGACAGAACCACATAAATTCATCCTTCCAACCGCCGAAACCGCACTTGTTAATCTTCATAGAAACGAGGTTTTATCGGAAGATGACCTTCCAAAGAAATATTTCGCGTACACCCCTTGCTATCGTAAAGAGGCCGGCTCATATAGAACCGAAGAAAGAGGCATGATTCGCGGATATCAATTCGACAAGGTTGAAATGGTTCAATACACAACCGATACAGGATCAGATGAGGCGTTCGATGAATTGGTTAAGAAAGCCCAAGCTTTACTTGAAGGTCTCGGACTTCACTACCAACTCGATAAACTTGCGGCAGGCGATTGTTCCCATTCCATGGCAAGAACCTATGATATCGAAGTTTGGATTCCATCCATGGGAATCTATAAAGAGGTTTCCTCCGTTTCGAATGCTAGAGATTATCAGGCAAGACGCGGAATGATTCGTTATAAAGATAAAGATGGAAAAATGCATTTCTGCCACACGTTAAACGGTTCCGGACTTGCAACATCCAGAGTATTCCCTGCGCTTCTTGAACAGAATCAGCAGGCGGATGGATCGGTTGTCATTCCAGAAGTCTTGCGTCCGTTCATGGGTGGACTTTCGGTTTTAAAACCAATTGAGAAGAAATAGCTAAAGCAATATAATAGTTAAGCCATCGCGAGAAGTTGTCTTCGAACCAGGTCAGATGGGGAACCAAGCAGCCTTAAGATCAGAACTCCTGTGCGGTGGTTTTCTTATTGGTTTATAATGTTGTCATGCAAGATGAATTTTACATGCAAGAAGCTTTAAAGGAAGCGCAAAAAGCCTATAAAATGGATGAAATTCCGGTTGGAGCCGTCATTGTAAAAGATGGTGAAATAATCGGTAGAGGTCACAATTTGAGAGAAAAGAATTGTGATATTACCTCTCATGCCGAGATTGAGGCAATAAAAGACGCTTCAAACAAAATTGGAGACTGGAGACTAAGCGGTTGCACTCTTTATGTCACCTTAGAGCCGTGTCCAATGTGTTCTGGTGCAATCCTGCAATCGAGAATTTCTCGTGTTGTATTCGGAGCCAAAGATCCAAGGGATGGCGCGGTTGTTTCTAATTATTTTTTGTTTGATTCGCCTTGCGTTCACGAAAGACCGCTTATAAGTTTTGGAACACTCTCTATAGAGTGTGAAGAATTGTTAAAAAATTTTTTCTTTAGTAAAAGAAAATAAGATAACATCTAGAGTTTTAGACACGTGTCAAAATTAAGCATAATCTTTAGAAAACATATGTGATATATTTTCTATATGCTCGAATTGAAGTCTATTGTAAAAAACTATGAAATAGAAAGGGAAATCTATCCCGCATTAGACAAAATCAATCTCGCTTTTCCGGATAAAGGGATGGTGGCGATATTCGGCCCATCGGGATGCGGCAAGACAACCCTCTTAAATATAATTGGCGGGCTTGACCACTATACATCCGGCGATGTGATCATCAACGGAAAATCAACCAAATCTTTCAAAGATAGCGATTGGGATGCGTATCGCAACGAGAAAATTGGGTTCGTTTTTCAAAGCTACAACCTGATATCCCACAAAAATATACTCGCAAACGTTGCCATTTCCTTAACCTTGGGAGGCGTTTCTCCTATCGAAATAAAAAAACGCTCAATGGACGCCTTAAGGGTAGTTGGGCTTGCGGGCCTCGAGAAAAAGAAACCAAATCAGCTATCCGGCGGGCAAATGCAAAGAGTCGCAATTGCAAGAGCTATTGTAAACAACCCAAACATCATTCTAGCCGATGAACCCACCGGCGCTCTAGATTCGAACACTTCCATCCAAGTTATGGATTTGTTGAAGGAAATTTCCAGTGATAAGCTCGTCATTCTCGTTACCCACAATAGAGAACTCGCGGAACGATACGCCGATAGAATCATTGAAATGAAGGATGGTCGTGTCGTGTCGGATTCAAAACCTGCAATGGTTTCTGGAGCGGTTGTTGGAGACGACAAAAACAGAAAGACATCAATGGGGCTTTTCACCGCCATTACATCATCTTGGTCGAACATCAAAACCAAGAAAGGTCGCACAATCTTAACGGCCATCGCTTCAAGCTTTGGCGTTATTGGGGTGGCTTTGGTTTTAGCTATATCCAACGGGTTCTCGGGATTTGTTTCCAGAGTTGAGAAATCCTTAGCCTCCACCGCCCCTATTTCTATCACAAAAACACAGTACAGTTATTTCGACAACAGTACAAAGATAAACGATGTTGAATATCCTAACACGGATAAGCTTTACCCTCTAGATACCTCGAGCGACTCATATGTTAGTCATACAAATCACTTTACTCAGGATTACATTACAAAAGTTCTCGATCCGCTGATGGATGATGGACTCGCCAACAACATCTTGATCAACAGAAGCGGCTTGAGTTTTAACATCTTAACCGAGCTGGGTATCGCGTCTGGAAGCGGTGAATATAAAGAAATTAATCAATATAGCAGCGCCGGTTCATACGGAAGCGGAATAAAATCCGTAACAGGGCTTCCTGCAACCATATTCCATGAGCTTTATTTGCCTGAGGCACCGCTTAGAGAAAGTTACGATCTCATTTACGGGAAATACCCTCAAAATGCAGATGAAATCGTTTTGATAACAGATAGTTACAACCAAATTGAACTCAGCACCCTCAACAAACTCGGCTTTTATGCTTCCGACGATGAAGAGGCCAAGAAGCAGCCGATTAGTTTCGAAGACATCGTTTCAACGGAGACACACGAAGGGAAAATTTACAAAGCTTACCCAAATTCAACATTCTACAAAGACCCAATAAAGTATACCGAAAAAGAGTATGAAATTACTCCGGTAATGCATGGTGATTCAATCTCGTTTGAAGGAGTTCTGAAGGATAAGACGATGAATATTTATCACCGTCAGGCAACCGATAACGATGGATTGATGAATATTTATGAGAATGACGACCAATACGATGAGATAAAACTCAAAATAGTCGGTGTTTTGCGTCCTGCAAAAAACAGTTATCTTTCCCTGATGCCCGGATCCATCGGATATCTTGAATCACTTAAGGATTTGTTCGTCAAAGATTCCGAGGAGAATTGCAGCGACATCCACAAAACAGCCACTCAATCGTTCTTTGTGCCCAAAACAACCTACGATTCGGAAGATGGCCTCGAGGCGGTTAACGAGACAATAAGCTCGGTCTACCAATCAATCGAATCCATTAACGCGGATAATGTGGCTGAGATTATCAGCGGGTCTCTTATTTCAAAGATTTCGTCTTGCTTTAAATTTAAGTATTTCTTCCTTTATAACGGGACAACCTATCCTGGGAATTTGACATATTCGGGATTTTTCAGCAACGCTAAAAAAATCGGCGCAGACTTCCACGAAGACCAAGTTGCTGAGATGATGGAAGATCTTTTATATGGCGATGATGAAGAACAGGATAAGGCAAAAGAAGCTTTGCTTAATAAGCTTTTGAGTCCGGAATTCTATCAATCGGCATGGGAAAACGACGGAGGCGAATACGATTTTAACGTACTCGATTTAATTGCCTATTACGAATCGTTTTCGTTAATTGATTCCATTTTGGTTTTCCCTTCAAGTCTCACCGTTAAAAACAAAATCACGGAAAGGATGGACGCTTATAACGAAGCACAAGAAGATAAATCAACCAAGGTTTATTATTCGGATATCATGTCTACGGTCACCGATAACGTAGGGACAGTCGTCAATGCTTTAACAGCTGTTTTGGTTGTTTTTGCCGGCATTTCCCTTGCTGTTAGCTGCATAATGACCGCGATTATTACGTATGTTTCCGTCATTGAGAGAACCAAGGAAATTGGCGTTTTGAGGGCGTGCGGCGCTAGAAAACGCGACGTTGGGAGACTCTTTAGGTCGGAATGCATGATAATAGGGTTCGTTTCTGGAATAATCGGAATCGTCTTTACTTACCTCCTTTCAATACCGATCAACTTAATCGTTAATAAACTTTACCCAACATACAAAATCGGCGCGATTGCATCCCTGAACCCTTGGGCTGCGTTGCTTCTTGTTTGCTTGTCGGTCGCCCTTGCCTTAGTTAGTGGGCTTGTCCCGGCAGCAATCGCCGCAAAGAAAGACCCTGTTGTGGCCTTGAGGACGGAATGATGGCGGCAAACAAGACTGAATTACTAAAACAGAAGATTGCCGAAGCTGAGGTTTATGAGACCGATTTTTTGGTAGGTCTTAGCGATGGACAAATTCAATCAAGAATTGACGAAGGCTTGGTGAATAAGAACAAAAAAAATGTCACCAAGACCACTTGGCAAATATTAAAAGACAACGTTTTTACATTCTTCAATATCATATTTTTCATGATTTGCATCATCTTGATCATAGCAAGAGCAGATTTGAAGAATTTTTTCTTCATTCTTCCTGTATCGGGAAATATCGTTTTAGGACTTGTGGCTGACTTTAGAGCCAGAGCCTTGGTTAACAGGCTGAGTTTGGTTACTAACCCAAGGCAATCCGTTATGAGAAACGGAAAAGAAGTCATGGTGGCTTCTGATGAAATAGTTTTAAGCGATATTATCGTTCTCAGAGCCGGTGACCAAGTGTGCGCCGACGCGATTGTCGTTGGCGGTAAAGCCTCGTTTAACGAATCTTCAATCACGGGAGAATCTGATTCGATTGCTAAAGAGGTTGGTGACGAAATTTTATCTGGTACATACGTTGTTTCAGGCCTTGTTTATGCGAGGGTTATAAGAATCGGTGCGGCCTCATATATCGAAGGCGTTACTGCTGCCGCTAGAAATTTTTCTCGCCCGAAGTCTGAGATTAAGATGTCTTGCCTTTATGTTTTCCGTTTGACCGGAACAATTGCAATCGTATTTGCCATTGCGATGACGGCCATATGGCTATTCAAGAGCGAAATCTCATATGAATCCTTCTCCGAGTTCGCAACCAGTTTTGCCGGATCATTGGTCGCCATGATCCCGGCTGGATTATATCTTTTATCATCTATCACACTTGGCGTCGGCGTTATCAACCTTGGTAGAAAACAAGTTAATGTTCAAGAACTCTTCTGTATTGAGACATTGGCCAGGGCAGACGTTATTTGTTTTGATAAAACAGGCACACTAACGGATGGAACTTTAACAATCAAGGAACTTTATAACTATTCCGACATGAGCGATGAAGACGTTAAGGAAAGAATGGCTTCGCTTGTGGCTTCGACCAAAGATACAAACGGAACCGCAAGCGCGATTTCATCATCTTTCGGTCAAGGCAAGAACAAAGCTGTAGCGGTCATTCCTTTCGACTCAGCTTACAAATACTCAGCCGCGACCTTTGAGAATGGCGAAACGTATGTTTTGGGGGCGTATGGCTTTGTTGATGCAAAACCGGTTGCGGAGATTGAACAGATGATTAGGAAGATGGCTGCCCAAGGCGAAAGAGCGGTATGCTTCTATCGTTGCCCAAAACCACTCAAAAACGACAAAATTGCCGCAAAATGCGAACTTATTGCCGTTTTGGATATTGCAGATCACATTAAAGAAGACGCTAGCGACAACATCAATTGGTTCATATCCAATGGCGTTGACGTAAAGGTTATAAGCGGTGACGATCCGGTAACTGTTGCAAAAATCGCTAACCAGGTTGGCGTGCCACATGCTGCAAATTACGTTTCAATGGATGGTGTTACGCTGCAAGAGATACCTGAGCTTGTTAAGAACCATTCGGTTTTTGGGCGTGTTAGCCCAACGCAAAAAGAAGCAATTGTGAGCGCTCTTCAAGCGCAAGGACACAGAGTCGCAATGACTGGCGATGGCGTTAATGACATTTTGGCTTTAAAGAAGGCTGATTGTTCAATTTGCATGGCTTCTGGATCCTCAGCTGCAAGAAACTCAGCCCACATGATTGTCATGGATAACACTTTCTCGCATTTGCCAGACGTTGTTGCAGAAGGCAGAAGAGTTGTTAATAACCTTCAGAGAACCTCATCGTTGTTCCTTTCAAAGACCGTATTTGCTGTCATTATGAGCTTGGTCTTCATGATCACGAACATTTGCGGTGGTCCATCATACCCATTCTCCACATCCAACATGATTTTGTGGGAGACAATCACGATTGGCGGTGGCGGATTCTTGCTCGCTCTGGAGCCTTCAAAAGAACCTATTACAGGAACATTCTTGGGTAACGTTGCCAAGACTGCATTGGTGGCAGGCGGAGTCGAGACGTTATCTGTTTTGGTTGTCTATTTAGCCTATCTTATCGTTCCGGATTTGTTTATGAGTTCTAGAACGGTTGTTTCTACGGTCGCCGTTTATGTGTTTTCGATTATCTCGTACTTAGTCCTATTTAAGAACTGCCTTAAACTCAATAAATACCGTGCGACAGTGTTTATTTTCCTTGCGGTTATTGGTGTTGCGTTTTTAGTCGCCGATTACTTTGTATTTGGCTTCTTGTCAAATCTTGTTAAGGCGCCTGGCGACAGAGGTGGCGGGTCGGAATACCTTACCCCATACCATTGGATCATCATGATTTCCGATATTCTAGTTATGTCGGTTATATATGTTTTAATCAGCATGTTTGTTGATAGAAAATACAAAAAGAAAAAAGGAGCGCAAAAATGAAAATTAATCACGAAGTTGAAGTGGCATTGAAAGAGGGTAAGCCGGTTGTTGCGTTAGAAAGCACGATAATTTCTCACGGTATGCCATACCCTAGAAACGTCCAGACTGCTTTGATGGTTGAACAGGCTATCAGAGACAATGGCGCAATCCCTGCAACAATGGGTATCATCAACGGTGAAATCATCATTGGTATGAGCCCTGAGGAAATCGAGGAATTCGGAAAAAAGAAGGGAATCGGCAAGATTTCCAAAAGAGATATGCCAATTTGCGTTGCAACAGGCGCTTGGGGCGCAACAACCGTTTCTGCAACGATGCTTTGCGCAAAAATGGCCGGAATCGAGGTTTTTGTTACTGGCGGTATCGGTGGAGTCCACCGCGGCGCTGAGACAACCTGGGATGTGTCTAGAGACTTATATGAGCTTGGCGCAGAACCGGTAACCGTTGTTTGTGCCGGCGCTAAGGCCATCCTCGACATCGATAAGACGCTTGAAGTTCTTGAAACACAGGGCGTCTCGGTTTTGTCATATAAAGAACCTTCATTTGCCAATTTCTATTGTCATAGCAGCGGGAAACCTGTTGATTATGTTTTCAACACGCCGCTAGAAGCCGCGAAAGTCATCAAGGCAAAGAGGGATCTTGGGTTGTCTGGCGGAATCCTGATTTCCAATCCATGCCCAGAGGAATACGCCTTATCTCATGAATACGTAGATAAAATTATCGATCAAGCTGTTAAGGAATCTGAAGAACAAGGAATTCACGGAAAGGATTCAACACCATTCCTGCTCAAGAGGATTGTTGAATTAACCGGAGGTGATTCGTTGGATACGAACATCAAACTTGTTGTCAACAACGCTGTATTGGGTGCGAAGATTGCCTGTGAATACGCAAATTTGAAGAAAAGGGGAGAGAAATGACCACTGAAGCCAGATTGAAATATGCTCTCAAAGAGATGATGCTGACCAAATCTTTGAACGAGATTAATGTTACCAGCCTTTGCGAGAGGTGTGGCTGCCACAGACAGACATTCTATTACCACTACCAGGATATTTACGATCTTTTGGCGGCTATTTTCCTTAACGAGAAAATTCCCGGATTAAACGATGCGGACGATATCAAAGGGTGTCTAAATACCCTGATTGCATACGCCAAAGAGAATTACGATTTCATACGTTCTAGTTATAATTCGGCCGCTCACGATTTGGTTGAAGACTTCTTTTATACAAAAATAATGGCCAAAGTGTTTGGCATACTTGTATCGAATAACGAGTATGGCTTAACGAAAGATCAGTATAGAACCATATCCAGGCGTTTTGCTAGGTTCGTTGGAGATGAACTCGCCTATGCGTTTAAAGATATGAGAATAACTCCTTTGAGATTCGAGAAAAACACTAAGAAATTCGTCAACTGTGTTGTCTTAACCGTTTTACCTGGGTTCGTCGAATTATCCAAAGAGGAAAAGAGAAAATAACTATATGGAAAATTTTGAATTTTACAGTCCAACTAAAATTTTCTTTGGAAAAGGAAAAGAAAAAGATGTGGCCCAAATAATCAAATCTTATGGTTTTGGCAAGGTTGCTATTGTTTATGGCGGCAAAACCGTTATGAAAAACGGTCTTTTAAACCTTGTGAAAGCCGAATTCCTAAAGAACGGAATCTCCTTTATCGAATACGGAGGGATAACCCCAAACCCAGAATTAAGATTCGTTAAAGAAGGGGTTGATATTTGTAGAAATTTCCAGCCTGATGTTTTGCTTGGGCTGGGTGGAGGGTCCGTCATCGACGTTTGCAAGGCAATATCGGTTGGGTATTACTATGACGGAGATCCATTTGACTTTAACCTCGGAATAGCAAATCCGACAAAAGCCCTGCCTATTGGGACGATTATCACGATTGCTGCCGCGGGGAGCGAATTATCAAATTCATGCGTTATTACAAACCCTGAAACAAAAATCAAAAAAGGATTCAATAAGGATGTTGTTCGTCCTTTGTTTGCAATTGAAGATCCGGAACTCACCTACTCCTTGCCCGCATATCAGACTGCTGCTGGGGTTGTCGATATGATGATGCATTCGATGGAAAGGTTTTTTGGTCCATCGGATAGCAACCAATTGTCAGATGAGTGGGCTTTGGATTTGTGCAAAAACGTCATGAATGCCGCCAAAATCGCTGTAAGCAATCCGTACAATTACGACGCTAGAGCGCAACTTATGATTGCGTCCAGCTTTGCTCATAACGGAATAACAGGCTTTGGGAAGAAAAGCATGTTTGTTGTTCACCCCCTTGAACATGCGCTTTCGGGATACGCGCCGCAGATTACCCACGGAGCGGGAATTGGAGTCTGTTATTTGGGCTGGGCGCGTTATGTTTATCAGCTTGACAAAGCAAAATTCGCAAAGTTAGCCCGCACTTTATTCAATCTTAATGTGGAAGATGATGAAGAAGCGTCTATAATGGGTGTCATTCGAATGGAAGAATTCTACAAATCCATCGGAATGCCAACCACTCTTAGAGAACTTGGCCTAAACGAAAACGACCTCCCAAAATTGGTGGCGCTAGCAAGCGGAAACGGAACACGTGCGATTGGCCAATACCCGCAATCGCTAGAAGCCAAAGACATCGAGGCAATTTATCGTCTCTGTCTTTAATTAGAGGAGGATTTTATTATGAAAAAAAACGATCTCTATTCACTATTTGTCTACGCAATTATGTTAGCTATTGCCATAGTTACCGGATTGGTATTCGTAAGACCTACATTCACCAATTCGGGTGGAAACGTTCCGTTGAACAGCGGTTTTCTATTTATTTTGTTAAGTGTCTTTGCATCGATAATTTTTAATGCGATTGTTATTGAAGCTGGGCATATTATCGGCGCAAAAGTCGGTCGTTATGATGTTTATTCGGTTTGCATACTGTGGTTCACGTTGAGAAAAAAGAACGGCAAATTAAAATTCAAATTTGCAGGGTTTGACGGTTTAACCGGAGAAACGAAAGTTAGCCCGAAGGATGTTCAAAAATCAAATCCTAAAGCAATGATTTATTTCCCATTATTGTTCTTGCTACTTGAAGTTGTTGCGTTTGTCGCAGTCATTGTTTGCGGGCAAGTGTATGGGGATTCATCGAACAATTGGGTTTGGTGGAAGACGTTTGCGATCGTTTTCCTTGCCGCTTCCTTTATGATTCACGTCTATAACATCTTCCCTGCGCAACTAGATAATAAGAACGACGGTTATTTGTTCGCGATTTTAACTAGCCAAACGAATAAAGAGGCTTATAACAATATGCTTCTTTCGGAATATCAGATTGCCATGGGTGGAGAATCTAAAGATACGCCTGTTTATGATAAAGTTACGGATTTCACCTCAAGAATAAACGACATAACCCTTTATAAAGACCTTGATAACGGTTCATACGAGCAGGCTTTGGAAATTGTTGAAAAGACAATCGCATGCGAGAAAGATGTGTCTGAGAGGGTTTATAATACGGCCGTAGCAAATAAGATTGCCTTGTTGATGATGCTAAACAAAGATGAAGATGCGAAAAAATTCTACATGGCTCAGCCTTTGGCGATTAAGAAATTCTTATCAGAAGCAAATAACGCCCCATCATTAAGGGCTTATATCTTGATAAGTTCCAATGTCGATGAGTCTTATGGAGAGACAAAAGACGCTCTTGGATATGCCGAATCTATGGTCAGAAAAACGGTCGCCAACAAACGTAAAACAGAAGAGGCTTTATTTGATAAAACGTTCGATATTGTTAAGGCAAAACATCCGGATTGGGATTTAAAAGAATTCGAGGAGGATGATAATTCTTCACCGGAAACGAAAGAAAACAAAGAAGAGAAAGATGAAAAAGAGGATGATTAATTCATCCTCTTTTTTCTTAAATAAATTGACAAAATTTTAATGCTTCCAAAGGCTTCTGTACAAATCGGTGGCTAAAAGTTTTGATGCTGTCTTTGCTGGGAAGAATTTTGTTGCCTCCATGACCTCGTTTGCGCCCAAATGTTCTTTTCTAATGTAGTTGGCTAGCAATGAATAGTTTGCTTTGAGGGTTGAGAGATCTGTCATCGCGACATAACTCAAGAAAGCGTTTAAAGAATAGTTATCATTATCTATAGGCATGTAAGGTTTTCTCAAGATGAACCTTTTGGAGAACATATAGACTGTCTTTTTTCCGCTCGTAGCCTTGTTGGATATAATTTCTAGCTTATCTTCGATTGTGGGTCTTTTGCCTGTGATGCTGTTAATAAAATTAATTCCTGTATAGAAACCTATATTATTACTTCCGTTCTTAATATATCTCATTTCAATGGCGTCCATTGAGTCAGGAACGCCTGTTTTTTGTTTATCTGGAAGATAGTAGACACCGTAGGAATATCTTCTTACCGATCCGTCTTTTGTAAGCCTTAAAAGCTCTTGTTTAATTGCTGCTTGGGTCATTGTTTTCTCGTGAATATCCGATAAAAAGAACAGCTCCAATGGCTGATACTTATCCTTAATTTGCTCTAACAATGATTTTTTCATAATCGAATTATAACATAACCTTTTAAAAAGGTAAAAAGATAACTCATTTTTTAACAAAAGTTCGATAAAATCTACATAAGAACATCAATTAAATTATAAAAATACATCAATTTAACCAAGCGAACGTTTTTATTTATGTTATTCACGCAATTACCGAGAGACGGCTGTTTGCCGTGGCTTTAAGGCGCATCGGTTGAGCGGCAATTAGCAATCTACCCAACTTTATCGCTTACCTTAGTTGCGCTTCTTGTTTTGATTATTTCATCGTCGCGTTTAATCTACTTATTGAAATGGTCAACGATGTTTTTCGGGAGGATCTGGTCGCCGTTGTTAATTTGTAATTTGGTGGGTTTAGCGTATCTAGTCATCTTTTATATATTTATATTCGCGCATATAACCTTATTGTTTTTGGATTGTGTATGCG
>CAVIJK010000028.1:0-15737 GCA_963643345.1 bacterium
CTTGTACAGCTGCATCGATTTATTAACCGTACTGCTTATTAAAAAACCTAGTTCATAATCTCGACTTTTTGATAAGATAGCAAACATGGGAAAAATAAAATATATTTTTATAGATATTGATAACACGTTGCTAGATTTCGACGCATGCGTCCATGAAGCCCTCTACACCGGGTTCAAAAAATTCCAACTAGGCGAATTCAACGAAGACATGTTCGAAACATTCACAAGTGTGAATAATGCGATGTGGAAACGTCTTGAGAATGGAGAAATTGATTTGGCACAGCTGAAGAAAGAGCGTTTTGCGGCTGTATTTGATGCGCTAAGCATAGATTTCGACGGAGTCACCTTCGAAAAGTGGTTCAGAATATTCGTTCACGAATGCGTGATACCAGTAGATGGCGCCTACGAGCTCCTTGATTCGTTAAGCTCGAGGTTTATCTTGTGCACGGCGTCAAACGGCCCAGAAGAGCAGCAAAGACATAGAATGGCCTTATCCAAAATGGACAAGTACTTCAAATATCATTTCATCTCAGAGGGACTTGGTGTTTCTAAACCTTCAAAACAGTTCTTTGAGAAGGCGATGAATGTAATGGGCAATGTCAAACCCAACGAATGTTTAATAATCGGCGATTCGTTAACCTCTGATATTCAAGGCGGAATCAATGCCGGAATGAAAACCGTATATTTCAATAAACACAAAAAGAAGGAGAACAAGCAAATAAAGCCTGATTACGAATTTGATAGTCTAAAAGAAATAGCAGACTTTCTAATAGAGCTAGAATTAGGATAACTTTGATAAGACGCATAATTTACTATGCGTTTTTTGATTGATGCAATAGGCGGCAGGGATTTTTGATGATTGCCATTAGGCGCTTTGCCTTGATTCAGCTTAAATACATTTTCCCGGTTAACAAAAAAATCCTCGGTACTTCCATACCTGAGGATTTTATTTTTACGGATGATTTATTCAGCTTTTCCGGCACAGCCGAAGGCCTTCATGAGAGTGATTGTCTCTTCTGTGATGGCGTCGAATCCTGGCTTTAAAAGCTTGCGTGGGTCATATCCCTTGCCCTGCTTGTCTAAGCCTTCTTCGATATATTTGCGTGTTGCAGCTGCAAAAACCAACTGAAGTTCTGTGTTGACATTGATTTTTGAAACACCGTTTGTGATTGCTCTTGATGTCTGATCAAATGGAATTCCTGAGCCACCATGCAAAACGAGAGGTTTGCCGTTGACTGCTGCGTTGATTTCAGCGAGTCTTTCGAAATTCAAGCCTGCCCAATTTGCTGGATATGGACCATGGATGTTTCCGATGCCACAAGCGAGGAAATCAACTCCGAGGGAGGCAACCTGTGCACATTCTTTTGGATCTGCAAGTTCGCCCATGGATGTAACTCCATCTTCTGATCCGCCAATGCCACCGACTTCACATTCGACTGAAATGCCTTTAGCGTGAGCGAGAGCAATGATCTCTTTGGATTTTTCGATGTTTTCTTCGATTCCATAATGTGAGCCGTCAAACATGACTGAAGTATAGCCCGCTTCGATACATTTCTTAGCGCCTTCATATGTTCCGTGGTCAAGGTGTAATGCGACTGGAACCGTGATGCCCATGGAGTCGTGTAAATCTTTGACGATGTCAACGACCATCTTGTAGCCGCCCATATATTTTGCAGCGCCTTCAGATGTTTGAATGATAAGAGGAGCTTTTGCTTCCTGAGCAGCTTTTAAGATGCTTTTTGTCCATTCAAGGTTGTTCGTGTTGAATGCACCGATGGCATAATGGCCTTCATGTGCTTTATTGATTATTTCTGTTGCAGAAACTAACATGCTTTTATCTCCTTTTTAGATTAGCGGTCTTATTATACACAAAATATAATTGAGTATCAGTGAAACCACTCACATCCAGTTAATTATTACCGATTTATCGTATTTAAGCTTAAGCGATTGTCATGCCTTTTATAAGCATATATTTAGGTCCGTGATAAGAAGGCAGAGTCACTTCTTCTTTTGATAAAGTTAAATTTGCGGCCTCTTTCTTTAAATCTCCGGATATTGAGAAGCCCGTAACTGGCACCTCTTTCTCGCCGTCAAAATAGAACCCAAGCCTAACTTCTCCCCCGAAATATCCAGAATTTAAATCGACCTGAAGCCCAGAGAGTTTAACGCATCTGAGATAAGGCTGTTTCTTCATGTCGGAAATTCCGACACTGCCAGGGGCGACAACCATAATTGGAAGCATTCCTGTCGGTTCATTAACATTAAGATAATATCCATAACGGAATGAGCCGTGATTATTGACGGCTACGCCATCCTTGATGATGGTGATTGGTTTCAAGACAACGCCGTCATCATCTACAGCAGCAGAATTGATTGCGTTTTCATAGGCAGGAACCAAATCCACCGACAATTTATCGCCTTTATTTTCTACGCCTTGAATTGAGTCACCTAGCTCGAAAAGGTTGCTGTGCATATATTTTGTGCCATAGCTCAAATCGGAGACGAATTCATTCACCACTTGACCGATTTCTTCATTCTCAATGATGACGTTTATATTTGATGGGCCATCATATTTTTTAGCATCAAATCTAGCCTTTGCGAGTTCCAGGACTTCTTCAACGTCTCTTGTGATCTCTTCTTTGTTAACGGATGAGAACTCCAACATGTGGTATATCTCAACTTCTTCGTCGCCCTCTTCCCAAGATGGAATGAGCTCAACGTTTCCCTTATATGTTTTGAATTTGGCATCGACCCCTTTTGAGTTAACGATTTCATGTTCTGTTTCATATAAGAAAAATTCGGTTGCAGAAAGATAGCCGTTCTTAAAATGATTGGCTTTGAAAACCGCATTTTTGACATCTTCGATAACCTCAATAAATGGCTTATCTGTTAAATTGGTTTTGATTTCCGAGACATTTGTTTTTTCCGGAGCCGGGATTTCATAAAATGGGTTGAGGGCTAAAAGGGCGGATTCAGCGGCTTCTTTAATTTTCACCTTAATCGTTTCTTCGTCCATGTACGGATAAACGGTGACGGTTGCGGACCCGCGCATACCGCCTTGGTCTCTATAAACAGTCACAAAATATGTCGTCACATCGGTTGCCCTGTTATTTTCCAGCTTATTCAACACATAAAAGAGCTCGCAGGATTTAGTTTCCTCCTTGATTATTTTCCAAGCGGATACAAGCTTGGAAGAGTTTAAAGCGTCAATTATCTTTTTCATTCCAATTACCCCAACTTACATCTGCATTTTAGGCTTGGTCCGCCGTCAGAAACGGTAACCCACTCCTTATAGCCTTTGCCGCAATGTCCGCTGCCTTCGATTGCGAAATTGTCTCCGACCATCGATATCGACATAAGCAAGTCAATGACATCCCCGCTCATGACGACAGGAGAAACTATCTTACCGCTAAATTTCCCATCCACGATTTCCCTACCATATGCAGCAACGCACTGAATGTTCCAGTTCTTAGGATCCTCCATGCCGTTGTCAGTATCAAAAATCATATAGCCGTGTTTTATTGATTTAATCATGTCTTCAAGCTTAGATTCGCCATTCGAGAAATATGTGTTAGTCATTCTGGTATAGGCTTTTCTAGAAGGGTCTTGCCTCCTGCCGTTTCCGGTTGGTTCAGTGCCTAATTGCATAGCGCTTAAGACATCGGAAATCCCGGTTTGCAAAATTCCGTCTTTAATAATCAAAGTATCATGGGCCAATACACCGTCATCATCGAAGAAATAACTACCAACGGAGGAGGCTGCACAAGCACCATCATGCATGCTTATAAGGTTGGATGCTACCGCTTTATTGATAAATTTCCTGCTTCTTGCGCGATGCTTGACGAACATGTCCATCTCAACGCCGTGTCCAAAGGCCTCATGAGCAATAAGACCGGTGATTGACGGAGCTGTGATGATGTCATAAACGCCAGGCTCGATATGAGTCGCAGAAAGGAGTTCAACAGAAATCTCAACGGCTTCTTTAGCAGTTATTTTTGCTTCATTAAAGCATTTTTCAAGGGATGCGTTTCCATTACACTTGTAGTTTCTCTTGATGTTCGATCCGTCTCTAGCAACGGAGATAAACATCAATAGATTCCATGGATATGTTTGAGTCAACTCCCTATTTTTTGAGATGAAAAGCGATGAAACGTTATAAGAATCGCAACCGACAACCGCCTGCACAACTTTGTCAGATAAAGAATGCATACAGTCCTTAAGTTTTGTTAGTTCAGAAATTATTTCGTCCTGAGTGTAGACTTTCCCATCATCCTCTCGAACAAAGTCTTTCACCATAGGTTCATCAGACATCGGTTTGAGATTCAATTGATCGGCCTTTAGTCCTGTGCTTAATTTTGTTTTTTCAACTATGTCCTTTTCGAGAAAATCAATATTCTCCCAAGTGATATCGCTAAACGAATATTCCGAGAATGAAGTGCCATTGTAGATTTTCACAACGAAACCGCATTGCTGTTCCCTGGTATCGGAAATAGACGTTCCAAACGTAGTAACCCTGTAAGTTTTTCCCTCGATATGCTTGCCCAACAGGGAAGCGTATTCGTATCTCTTCAAGAGCCTTTGCACTAATTCTTTGCATAACTCTTGATGGGATTTTAAGTATTTTGAATACATAAAAAATCTCCTTTAACGCCCTTAATCTAAACGAGTTAAGAAAAAAGACAACAATTAATTGCTGCCTTTAACATATGTTATTTAACGATGAGAGAATGGGATGTCATATCCGCTGGAATATCGATTCCCAACAATTCAAGAAGCGTTGGTGTTATATCGGATAGGATGCCATCTCTAATCTTGATATTCTTATCTGTGATAACAACTGGGACTGGGTTTGTTGTGTGGGCGGTGTAAGGACGGCCATTCTCGTCAGCCATCTTCTCAGCGTTACCATGATCAGCCGTGATGATTGCAACGCCTCCGACCTTATCAAGGGCATCAACAACCTTGCCTACGCAGGTATCGACTGCTTCAACTGCCTTGATTGCTGCCGGAATGATTCCGGTATGACCGACCATATCGCAGTTAGCAAAATTCAAGATGATTGTGTCGTATTTCTCCGATTCAATTGCAGAAACGACTTTGTCGCACACTTCATAGGCAGACATTTCCGGTTTCAAATCATAAGTCGCAACTTTAGGTGAATTGACAAGGATTCTATCTGCTCCAGGGATTTCTCTATCAGCACCGCCATCGAAGAAGAATGTGACATGCGCGTATTTCTCGGTTTCGGCAATACGCAACTGCTTCAATCCGTGTTGCGCAACGACGTCGCCATAAAGATTTTCGAATGTCTGAAGCCCAAACGCCAAATCTCCTTTGACTGAATCGGCGTATTTCATCATTGAGACGAAATGGACATTCTTTGGTCCTTTTGAATAATCCAATCTATAAGGTTTTTCTGGATTGTAAACTATTCCCGTTGGATTGGAGATGCATGTTGCGATCTGAATCGCTCTATCCGGTCTGAAGTTGGCGAAAACAACTGAATCTCCATCTTCAACCATTCCGTTTTTATCCGAGACGAAAGGGATGACGAATTCATCTGTTTTGCCATTATCGTAGGAAGTCTGCACACCGACTAATGGATCAGCAAAGAATTCGCCTTTCGCGATTGTCATCGCATCATATGCAACTTGGATTCTGTCGTAATTTTTATCACGGTCCATTCCGTAATATCTACCGCCGACCGTAGCAACCTTGACGCCACCATTGTTGATAACATATTCAAGGAATCCTTTTCCGGACTTCGGGTCTGTGTCACGGCCATCGAGGAATGCATGATAATAAACATTTTCAATTCCGTTTTCCTTGGCGAGTTTAGCGATTGCGCAAATATGGTCGACATGCGAATGGATCCCGCCGTTTGAACAAAGTCCGAAAATATGGAATTTCTTTCCGTTGTCTTTGGCATTCTTGATAGCGGAAAGAATTGCCGGATTGGAATTGAACTCTCCGGTTTTGATGGAGTAGTTTATTCTAGAAAGCGATTGACGAACAATGCGCCCTGCTCCTAAGTTCATATGCCCGACTTCTGAATTTCCCATCTGCCCCTCAGGAAGTCCAACTGCATCGCCTGATGCAATAAGCTGCTTTGTATCGAATTCGCTGAAGATACGGTCAAGATTTGGTTTCTTAGCCATGCTGATTGCGTTGGTGTCGGAGGCTGGAGCAAGTCCGTAGCCATCCATAATGATCAACATCACTGGTCTCTTTTTCATAATTGATTACTCCTTAGTAATTTCCGCTGCAAATTATATTTGTATTCGTTCAATTTTTCCACTCTCCGAATAATGACTTGATTAGCGGTTCGTTGAGATTCTCCCCGATGACAATGACCACATCCTGCCCATTATCTAGTTTGTTTTTGTTCATTTCGTTAGCGGTCATATTGAACTCGTACCACTGATTTTCTTCCTGAATAAACCCTTTTATTCTTATAACTTTCCCGAATTCAACGTCGTTGAATAATGAATTCGCGATATTTTCGATACGCTTCAAACTCAGTTGCCTATTAAGAAAATAAACCGAAGAGTATGAGTTTTTTTCCATGACATCCATCTTGATATGTGATTGAGTGGAATATCCAGCGTTCAAGACTATTTCAAAATCATGTTCATCAAGCGCGTCGAAGTTCTTAGACAACACTTTATCCGGATTAAATGTCATCCCGAAATCTGACATTACCATATTTAAAAAGCCGACGGTGGATTTTATTTCTAGGTCGGTGTGGTTTTGGGTTTTGCTAAGCACCACCAGGCCGGAAGAAGCAATTTGACAAGCTAAAACGTATTTGGATTCTTGTGAAAGTTTTTTCTTGATTCCCGAATCAACAACAGAAATAACAGAACCTATTTCATACCAACTATCCAATGGTTCATCGTATAGGGTGTCGAAAAACTCATCCGTATCAAATAAGCCAGAAGGTTCGATGATAACTCTATCATATTTCTTCATCCCCATGGCGATGAGTTTCGTCTTGAAACGTCTGAGATGGCAGTCATAATCGCAACCACCGGCGACCATTTCCAAATCGACGGCATCATTGAATTCCTGAAGCAGCATCATGTCGACATTTACAGCGCCATAATCGAATTCAAGCACGCAAACCCTTTCGCCTCTAGCAATCAAATAACGCAAATATTTTTTTAGAAATGTCGTTTTCCCCGCGCCTAGAAATCCAGTAATTAAATCTATCTTAGTCATTTGATTTGAATTGATTCATCTCCTTATCATAATGAAATCCGGCCTTGTTTAAAATTTCGTTGATTTCATCCCGATTATAATCAAGGTCGTCGCAAAGTTCTTCTAATGAAGAGTAATTATCTCTGAGTTTTGTATTGATCAAACTGAACAAAATATTTGGATCTTTAACCATGGTTAGCCCCTTTCCTTCCAAGTGAACAATTCATCTTATAAACGTAGGCGCATTCATCAAACATCTTATTCGACTTGTTTGATTGAAAGGGATATTCTCTTTTTTGCAACGTCAACCCCGATAACCTTAACTTTGACAACGTCATTGATGGAATAAAGGTCTCCAATATTCTTTACGAATGTCTTTGAAATCTCTGAAATGTGGACCAAACCATCTTGGTGAACATTGATATCAACGAACATGCCAAAATCCATAATGTTGCGGACCGTGCCGTTAAGAATCATGCCAGTCTTGAGGTCTTGAATGTCTTTTACTTCGTTATTGAGTTCAACAGTCTCAACATCGTCTCTTATATCTCTCCCCGGCCTCTTTATTTCCTCGATTATGTCATCAAGCGTGGCCTCGCCAATGCCGGTCTTTTCTTTAAATGAGGCTTTGTTGAAAGAAGATAGCTTCGCCTCTTTTGACTCCAACGAATCATTGAGAATATCGATTTTCGTTTCCTTTAAAATCAATTTGGCTTCTTTATATGACTCTGGATGAATCGAGGTTTCATCAAGTGGTTCTTTGCCGCCATATATCCTCAAGAAACCAGCGCACTGCTCGAATGCTTTAGGGCCAAGCTTTGGAACTTTTTTCAAATCGGCTCTAGATACGAATTCTCCGTTTTCCTTCAGATACTCATATATGTTTGACGCAAGGGTTTTGTTGATGCCCGAAACGTATTTGAGAATTGAGGGAGTGGCATTGTTTAGGTTAACGCCAACTGAGTTTACGCAATCCTCGACTACTCCATTTAATCCATCAGCCAATTTCTTTTGATCCATGTCATGCTGATATTGACCGACGCCGATTGCCTTAGGCTCAATCTTCACAAGCTCATTCAATGGATCCTGCAATCTTCTTGCTAATGAAATGGCGGATCTTTTCTCGACCGTTAAATCCGGAAATTCTTCTTCGCCGAGTTTTGAGGCAGAGTAAACCGAGGCTCCAGATTCATTGACTATAAATATCTTGGTTGCAAGATTATTATCCTTGATGATTTTGGAGAGTTCTGACTCCGATTCGCGGCTTGCCGTTCCATTTCCCAAGGCAATGTAATCAATTTGGTGTTTCTTCAAAAGCGTAAGAATATCTCTTCGCGCTTTTTCTTTTTCTCCATTTGATGAGGCGGTTATATAGAAAACTCCAACTTCCTCAGGGATTCCGTTTTTGTTCACTATCGCATATTTGCATCCTGTCCTAAACCCAGGGTCAAAGCCTAAAATCGCCTTTCCTTTTAGAGGAGGTACCATAAGCAAAGATTTTAGATTTTTTTTGAATGTTACAATGGATGAGTCTTCGGCCTTCTCAAACATCTCGTTTCTGATCTCGTTTTCAACAGAAGGAAGGATGAGCCTATTTAGGGCATCATCGATGGTAGAAGAAAGGAAATCGGCAAAATCGTTGCGGTAGAGATAATCATAATTGATCCTCTTCTTAACCGATTCGACGTTATATTCAAAAGATACCTTCAGGCACTTTTCGTTCTCGCCTCTGTTAATCGCAAGAATTCTATGAGGAGGTATGGTTTTTATTTTTTCTTTATAGTCCTCGTAATTGTGGTAAGTGTCCTTTTCGTCCTTGGCAACTTCTTTTGAAACGATGAATCCGCAATTAGAGATAAAATCTTTTATATATTTGCGATAGGTGGGGGAATCAGAAATTTCCTCTGCGATGATATCGGATGCACCTTGCATAGCCATTTCAGTGGTAGAAACGCCTTTCTCCTCATTTACGAACGTTTCTAAAAATGATTCAAAATCAGGGTATTTCTTACCTTTTGTGATATATTTAGCTAGTGGTTCTAAACCGCGTTCTTTAGCAATGGATGCCCTGGTTTTTTTCTTAGGCTTAAACGGCCTATAAATATCCTCTAGTTCCGTTAATGTTCTAGCCTTATCGATATCCTCTTTTAACTGATCGGTGAGTTTTCCCTGTTCATCAATCGAGGAGATAACGGTATCCATCCTCTCTTGGAGTTTTCTAAGATATGCGAGCCTTTCCTCGATTTGCCTTAATTGAGTATCCGTCAAATAACCCGTGGCTTCTTTTCTATAACGCGCGATGAAAGGAACCGTTGAACCCTCATCCATAAGTGCAATAGATGCACTGATTGAACTTTCTTTTATCTGAAGTTCTTCTACTAATCTATTAATAATATTCATGACACAATTATATAGCATTGATGTAATCAAAAAAGAAAAAAGCCACAGCATTTGCCATGGCTAAATTTCTACTGGCGGAGACAAAGGGATTTGAACCCTTGCTGGAGAATCCCCCACTAACGGTTTAGCAAACCGTCCCCTTCGGCCTCTTGGGTATGTCTCCGTGCCGTAATAATATACACCAAAGATTTTAAACGCGCATCCACTATTTTGTTTTTGTTAGCGAATATTCATTTAGAAGAGGAAAACAAAGCCCTCATTATCCATATCGATATTATGCCTCCAGCGTAAATTTGATTTCAAAGCAGTTGACAGATATTTTTGGGCAGTCGCATTTAAAACTTTGAATCCGAGAGTGGTTAAAGAGATTCTTTCGAGGTCCTCAGACAAAATCTTTCCCTGCACGGACAAAATGTCATAGAACACGTTGCCAAGTTCAATAAACGAATAATCCGTGATCTTTCTATCCACTTCTTCCGTTAAAGGACGATAGTATTGGTATTTGGCCATCTGTTCAGCATCAGGCCAATAGAATTTGACGCCTGAGCAAATCTCATGTGGCATTTTTGTATAACGGAGGCACTTATAAAACAAATTTTTTGTTGTGTCTCCGAATTTTTGAATCCCAATCATCTTTTTGAATATGTTTTCTAGGCGTTTTTCTGAAACTGGGCATTCGATTTCAATCGCTTTAGCTAAATAGGACGCTATTTTTTCAACAGCTTCATATCTAGAAAAATCATCTATCTCTAAAGATGGCGCATCAAAACTCGTATAGCCAATAGCGTTCTTGATGATTGGTTTATCTTCTTTTTCGAAAACGATCTTGCAAGTTGGCGTTTCCTCCCCACCACCGACATCTCCACCGCCGTTCTTTGCCGCGTTAATGGCGTTGACGATGCGGGCTATGACCTCTTCTTTATGATCGAAGTATTCAACAGACCACACGCGAATTAGCTTCCAGTTAAGCCTCTTGAGCATCGAAGGCTGAACGATATTACGATCTCTGCAAGTTGGGGATGACACATATGACCTGCCGTCCAAAAGGACACCGATCAAATACTCATCAGCATTGTCTGGATTTCTGATGGCAAGGTCGACTTTGAAGGTTGAGGCGCCAACATTAACATCAACAACAAACCCTTTGTTTCTCAAATCTGAAGCCAAGAAATCCGCAATAGAGACTTCACTGATTTCAGCCACGTTATCAAAAGTGTTGGATATGGAATCAATTCCGTATTTTGCGAACAATAGGAATTCTTTTAGATATCTTGCCCCATCATTCTTTGCCCTGTCGCTTTGAATTTCTTCAGGGTTAATGGAAGAGAAGACAATCATCGTTTCACGGGCACGGGAAACGGCGACATTAAGTCTTCTCTCGCCGCGTTCGCGTGAAAGAGGACCGAAGTTAAGCCCGAAGTTACCAGTTTTTTTATCATGTCCATATGTAATGGAGAACAAGATTACGTCTCTTTCATCGCCTTGGACATTTTCTAGGTTCTTGACGAAAATAGGTTCATCTCCTGGGGTCGATGTATACTCAGGATGTTTTGAAAATTCCTTATCAAGAAGATCCTCAATCAAGTTTTGCTGAGCTTCATTGAATGTTACAACACCAATGGAATGCTTCGACAATTCTTTGTTCTTAACGCGTTTGATAACCTCATCAACAACCGCTTCAGCCTCTTTGACGTTTCTACCTCTACCTTGTTCATAAAAGCCTTTCACAGAGCGGAACGAAACGCATCCTTTTTCTTGCTCTGCCGAAGGGAATGTTAGCAAACCGTTTCTATAGAATTTCTTATTGGAGAAAGCGATAAGTGATTCATGCTTTGAACGATAATGGCAAGTCAACCTACGTCTTGGTAATCCCAAGACAATGACATCATCCAAAAGCGACTCAAGATCCTCGCCGGTTGAAGAGAACAAATCATCGCCCGTTCCGTCCAATGTTATGTTGGAGGAGAAGAAATTGGTTGGTGGCATTTGCTGTTCATCCCCAGCGATAACGCAAGACTTTCCACGACCGATAGCGCCTATAGCTTCGGATGTTGGAATCTGAGATGCTTCATCAAAAATAACCACATCGAAATCATATCTGCCAGGTTCTAGGTATTGCGCAACAGCCAATGGGGACATGAGCATGCATGGGCAAACCCTCTTTATTAGCTGAGAGAATTCATCATCATTGAATATTTGCCTTAAAGTTGTGTTCCTGCCGCCGTTTTTTGCGAGTTTCTTTAATGCCGCAATAGAGGTTGACCCCGCATAATTGGCATTTGCCATAGGATAATTCGCAGTTACCTTAGCGGCAGTTTCTTTCACGACCAAACTAGAAAATTCTTCAATCAAGGATCCATATCTCTCGATTGTGTTATCGATATCCCTGGATGAAAGAGTTCCAAGATTATCTTTATCAAGGATGGAAGAGAGGATTCTATAGAATAATGCATTCTTGAACGAAGGGATTATATCCTCGCTTGTCAAAGCGCCAGATTTATAAGATTCTATGACCTCGTCAGGGACATAATTCTTAGCCATGTCAAGTTCGGTCAGGAATGATGTCCATTCGCCAAGCCTGCCGCCATTATTGACGGCTTCAGTCAATTTGCTCGAGAGCTTATCGAAATAGCAAGAGAAATCACCATAATTTGAAATGCTGAAACTATAGGTTTCTTCGAAATGCTTCTCTTTTTCAGCAAGAATATCCAAATCCTTAATTAGAAGTTCAAAATTATGATTCGACCAAATTTCATCGGAATCAATTAAGGTTTTTACATATGCAACGAGCTTTTCTACCTTGTCGGCACCGTAGGTTTCAAACGAGGCGACTGAATCGCACAACTCCTTCGTTTTTGCCAAAGTCGAAAGTGAGGCTTCCCCTGTTTTGGAGTTTACAATATTTAAATCCGAAATGATTTTTTTCTCATATGGTCCAAAATCGTTAATCTCATTAGCCAAAGTGGAACATTGAATAAACAGTTCTAAATCCTGTTCGAACACTTTTAGAGTCTTCTTGTCTTTAACAAGAGATTTCCATGGCGATAGCGCGGCTTTTTTCGCACTTAAACGCTTAAAGAAGCCAAGTTTATTTGCCGCATCCAGTTCTTGCTTTGTTTTGTTTGCATCAAGCTCAAATGCGCCATCATTCCAACGTTGCTTAAGATTCTCTTCTGTAGACAACTTCAAGACAGTCTTCGAACAAAGGTCGTGGATGGATGAGTATTTGTCGATAAAGGTTTCATATCCGATGACGGTTGATAAAACCGACCCCTCTTTTCTAAGGGTATTAATAAGCGAGGCAAAAGACTCCGCATTCTTCCTCGTAGTAGGCGCGATGTCTTTGATTTTTAAGAAGGCGTTATATAAATCCAGTTGGTGAGATCTAAGGGTTTTGGAATACTCAGACAGTTCTTTTAAAATGCCATCTCTTGAAGAAAGCGAATATGTCCTAGAGGTGAAACCAACCAAAGGATTGGACGCAAACTCACCGTTAATTATTGCCTTGTTTCTCAAAGTGGACAATTCTTCGATAAGCGAGGCAAATGAATCCTTGTCTAGGGATTTTGCGTATTCCTCGCTGATCGTTAATTTTCCGTTGTATTTAGATAAAGATAGATATCCAACAATCGCGTCATAGCAGGAAATGAAGAAACCATTCTCCTTGTGCAGTTTATCAAGTATTTCGTTCAAAGAGGCTTTTTTCGTTGAGATATCGTATGCCACTTTCGAGAAGTCTTGAGGGGATTTAGTCGATCCGTAATCAAGCATAGCGCCAAGTTTTGTCAAAACCTGGGATTTGGATGTATTGGCACTTGATAACTCAAGAGTGAATTCTCCAAGTCCAAGGGAATCAAGTCTCTTTTTGACGACATCAAGCGCAACCTCTTTCTCAGCAACGAAAAGAACGGTCTTTCCGTGGTTCATGAAATTGACAATCATATTTGCAATCGTCTGAGATTTTCCGGTTCCCGGCGGGCCATCGAGAATGAAGGATTCCCCATTCAAGGAATCTGAGATTGCTTTGATTTGGCTAGAGTCTGCCGAAAGAGGGATTGCTAATGAAGAAGGTTCAATCTTCTCATCCATTTCTTCACGTGATACAAGGTCTTGCCTATCATCCCAAGATTTAACGCCAAGGTATAGCGATTTGACAACTGGGTTATTTAAGAGCTGTTCTCTTCTTGTCTTAAGGTCAGTCCACATAGTGAAGTGGGCAAAGCTAAAGATTGAGACGGTGGAAACGTCCTCGATTAAAGTCCAATTGTCTTTTGCCTCGATTCTTTTCTTGATTGTATTGAATATTTTCCTGATATCGACAACTCCCTTGCTGTTTTTTGGCAGATTCTCTGTAGAAATATCTGTTATATCCAGTCCGCAGTTATGCTGGAAATATTGGAAAAGCGTGGTATTCAATTGCAAATCGTCTATCGAATATTCAAAAGAATAATAAAGGCCGGTCTTTCTCTTTGGCATTCTGATTGGGAGGAGGAATAACGGCGCGAACATAGAACCACTGTTGTTTTTAGCGGCCTTTTCGTTATCGAACCACCTGATTATTCCAAGGGTCAGGAACAAAGGATTGCATCCGCTTTCTTCTAAGGCTGTAGTTGCTTTGCGGGATAATGACTTTAAATAATCGTTTCCCCTATCGAGTTCGGAGTATCCGAGTATTGTGCCTCTTTTATATGAGGCTTCCGAAAGCTCGCCGAATTCGGTTTTGGTAAATATAAACGGACCCTTTTCGGTTTTTTGGGAAAAGGATTTTATCGAGCAGTCGATTGAAACTTTTTCGTTCGCGGACAAGAACTCGATAAAGCGAACTGAGTCGGGTACGATAAATTCAATCCCGTTCTTAGGAAAGTTCAAATTAATCAATTTGTTCTTCAGATTCAAATCGAGGAGTTTTTCTTCCCAATATTCAAATTTGTCTTTTGGACGATAATCTTCCTTAGACATAACAACCCCGCGATGTTCAAGATCGATCTTCTCAATCGTGTCGCTATATTCCCTATCAAGGATTGATGTATCTATCGAATATGTGCCATCCGACAATTCGTGAGGCGTCGGGATAGGAAGCGTTTCACCCCTATGGGAAGAAGAAACGTCAATCGCGGTTAAACCGCTATAGTTAATAAGGTAATTCTTTCCGTTATTAATGGAGTTCTCAAACGGAACTGGAGTTGAGGAAACGGCAACATCCGTTGGGTTTAAAACGAGGATTTCGTTAATGCCTTCGGATACCGCATTGGACAAAAGCGTAAGATTGTCTTCGACATTATGCGGCAAATGCTCATCATCTAGCATAACTCCCGCGAAAGCGTGCCCTTTAACGATGTTTAATATCGGATTGAGACCAATCGATTCGATTATTGAGCAATAAAGCAATGATATATCAAGGCATGTTCCTACTTTTTCTTTAATCACCTGATACGGAAGTCTAACCTTTTGGAATGTCTTTTCGAAAGATGATGGTGGTTCGCTGTATCTGATGTTCAAGGCTTGCAAGGCCTGATAAACGGCATGCGCCTCTTCTTTAACCTTATTGGGGTCGTGATATTGATAACCGGCAAAATCGTTCCTTCCGTATAGATTCATTAGGATATCGGAGGCGTTTCTAGCTACTTTTTTGACTTCATCATCCTCGGGAGTGACAAAGGATGAAAGAATGGCAATTCTATCTCCGATTATGTCTGAGGCAGCCTCTTCTACTGGCAAAACCTTCAAGGATTCGATTTTGCTAACGATGACTTCGCCATCCTCATCGCACAACCTGAAGGTGAGGGTTATCATTATCGGGGCGTTGAGTTTATAAAGCTCCATTGCGCTCACGCTGTATGAGAAAGAATCTATATCGGTTGTCTTTCCTTTTTGGATGTCTGTCAAAATGGTGTCTTGAATGCTGATAAAAGGCGAATCGGATGAGATTTTTAACGTCGCCCTTTCGATATCGGCAAGCGAATCGTTCTTAATCGAGACCTTTCGTAAAAAAGAATAAAAATTTTGCTTGTTGTTTCCTTTTTTCTTTTTAAGTAAAACCTCGGCCTGATAATTAACATAGTTAACCGAATCGGCAAGCTCAGCTGTTAGAATCACTAAATCATTATTCATATCGACACCTCTATATATTTATAGAG
>CAVIJK010000028.1:15747-19369 GCA_963643345.1 bacterium
TTATAGAGTATCCAAAATTTCAATTAATTAAAGTCTTGATTTTAAGTAGTTTATCAAGCGGTGTTTAAAGTGGGAAAAATAAGCGAAAAATACCACTGTTTCCAAAAGAAAAAGCCAAGACATTTCATTCTTGGCTTTATGAGATTAATACGCTTTTGCAAAATAGGCGATGATTGTGGAGGACTTACCGCAGACTGGGCATGGTTGTCCATCCCCTTCAATATCTTTATAAATGCATCTTGCAGTTCCACCACCGGTGATTTCTTTGATTTTCAATTCGCACTCGGCTTCGCCACAGAATGCCATTCTCGCATAACCGCCTTTGGACAATACGGCATTGAGTTCATCAATCGTATCAACGTCAGTAATGGAATTATTAAGGCGTTCCTTAGCAGCGTTATACATGGCGATGTGAATGTCATGCAAAACTGTTGGAATGTTCTCTTTGATATAATCAAGAGTAACCAATTTCTTTTCGCCGTTAAGTCTCTCAACGAGAGTGACTTGATTATTTGCTAAATCTCTAGGACCAACTTCGATTCTTAGAGGGATTCCCTTCATCTCGTATTCGGCGAACTTCCATCCCGGAGTCTTTGAATCATCCTTATCAAGTTTGACTCTGATGCCCTGAGACGATAAGGCGTTTTTCAAATCTTCACATGCTTCAAGAACTCCAGGTTCTTTTTGTCTGATAGGAACGATTACAACCTGAGTAGGAGCAACATATGGAGGCAAAACAAGACCGTTATCATCGCCATGAACCATAATGACAGCGCCGATCAAACGGGTTGAAACGCCCCAGGAAGTTTGATGTGGGGTCTCAAGTTTATTGTTTCTGCCCAAGTACTGTATGCCATAGGCTTTTGCAAAGCCCGTGCCGAGATAATGGGATGTACCCGATTGGAGAGCTTTACCATCATGCATCAAAGCCTCAATTGAATAAGTCGCAACGGCTCCAGCGAATTTTTCGTGTTCCGTTTTTCTACCTTTTACGAATGGGATGGCCAAGACATCTCTTCCACAATCGTCATAGATATCCAAGAATGTTTTGACGTTGTTTCTCGCCTCTTCTTCTGTTTCGAATAAGCAATGTCCTTCCTGCCATAAGAATTCAGAACCTCTCAAGAATGGTCTTGTTGTCTTTTCCCATCTGACAACAGAGCACCACTGATTGAACATTTTCGGGAGATCTCTATGGGAATTCAAAATGTTTTTATAAAGGTCGGAGAAGAGAATTTCCGAGGTAGGCCTGATGATCAGCGGGTCTTCAAGCTTCTTGCCGCCGCCATAAGTGGCAACCAAACATTCAGGAGCAAACCCTTCGACGTGTTCCTTCTCTTTAGAGAACATCGACTCCGGGATTACCATCGGAAGATAAACGTTCTCAGCGCCTTCCGCCTTGAATCTTTTGTTTAAATAATTTTGGATTTCTTCCCAAATCGCATAACCGTAAGGGAGGTAGTTAATGAATCCTTTAACCGATGAATAATTCATCAATTCTGCTTTTCTGCAGACATCTGTGTACCACTGGGCGAAGTCTTCGTCTCTTGATGTGATCGCGTTGTTTTTTAATTGTGCCATAAGGTTTTATTTCCTTTCGCTTATTCCATAAAGTCTATCTAAGCTTCTCTTGTTGATCGGTTTCAAATTATCGTCATATGGAGAGAATATATCCGAAGATATGTAATTGATTCCGGCCCCGACAACCATTTCAATTGAAATCCAAGATGTCAGGTTGGTTGCGATGATTGGCTTATTGAATTTGACAAGTTTATCAACAAGGGCTCCGATTTGGGAACGAATCTTTGCGCCGGAAACATCGCCAGTTGATTCTGCGAAATCGATAAAGAAGCTGTCACAGCGTGAATAAATCGTATCGCTGAGAAGCAGTCTGTTATCTTCTAACAGAATCGCAACACTATAACCCTTCGTATTCAGGTCTACAAGGATGTTGAAGAAGTTTTCGTTCTTGTTTTTATCGATATAGGCAAAGATATCCGACTCTTTAAAAACAAATATCATATTTGCTTCTTTAGCTTTTTTCATTTTCGGCATCGATTTAATCAAAGCGCCGATTTCGCAAACCATCGTAGGAAGATAAATAATTAGATTCTGATCAGCGCCACGTTCAGCGGTAAAGCGGCCAACGGCGTCTTTTACGATCGCGCTGAACAATGTTCCTGAATCTTTTGCCCTATAGGCATAGTTCTTCATTTCCTCGATATCGTCAAACGCGGTATTAACGGGAACCGTCCTAACAAGGTATCCCTGAATGGCTCTGTTCTTAACGCTGTAAACGGGACGGAACTTATCGACGAATTTTTTGCCTCTGACAATTTTTGCCACCTCAGATTTCGAATCATCCGTATCATCGAGCATGGCAACATTCACATCGTCTTTATCGAAGAAACCAAGATTCGCGGTTGTGGTGAATTGTGAATTGGAGGCATAACGTGCACCGGTGACGATTTCGTTGTAATTTCCGGATACTTCACTGTTTTTAACAACGCCGCACCTTACCTCATAGAAAGGTTCATTGGCTTTCTTTCTTCTTTGCTCATTCATATCGCGATCAACTTTGTTAATAACATTTAAAGCGAGATTGATGGCTTGGCTCTTTTCGATCATGTCAAAATTGGCGATAACGAATTCATTAGGGCTCAGCTGAATAAGTTTTGTTTTCCCTTTGACGAACTGCGATATGGATTTTTTGAATCTAGAGATAACGTCTGTAGATAATGAATTTTTAAATTTCTCCAAATCCACTCCTTCTCCGTTATTTAATTTTGGCGCCAAAGTGAAACAGAATGTCATGCCTCTTGATGTGCCGTTTCTATCGATGGCTTCACCGAATTCAGCAACAGAGGACAAATCTTTGTCATTTAGCTTAGCGTTTTTATTCGCATATCTAATGAGATGGTTCTCAAGATGGATAATGTGTTTTTCTTTGTCAATTTTCACTACCTTATAGAACGACGAGACCGTCTTCTTCTTGTCAGAAAACTGGACATCCGCTTCAAGATAGTCATTATTATTTTTTCCTTCTGCAATTTCCGAAATCCAGTTTTTCAGAACAGCTTGTTCATGAACTGGCATATCGCCAATCCAAGTCTCGTAAGGGACTTTCTTAGCGTGTTTCATTCTCGAGGTATTGAAATACGTCACTTCATGCTTAGAGAGATCCACTCTAATGATTCTGACTGTGCTGGATGAATATTGAACGTTATTATCGAAGATCTTCTCTTGAACTCTTCCTACGATATAACCCACAACCAAAACGATAATCAAACATGCGATTATAACGACAACCACGATTGGGATTGCGTTATCCCAGTCGAAGTTATAAACAAAATTGACAACTGAGTGCCATAAATCTTTTATTGTCTCAACAAATCCAAATATCATTTCAGTATTGGATGAACTATGTCATCCGGCAAATTGTAACACGAACGCACGCATATAGCGAAGATGTGTTTTCGCGTTTTCAATTGTTATAACAAAAATATTGAGTTAATATTATCACCGCTGTGGAGAAGTACCCAAGTGGTTCAAGGGGACGGTCTCGAAAACCGTTAGCAGGTCGCATGGTCTGGCGAGGGTTCGAATCCCTTCTTCTCCGCCA
>CAVIJK010000029.1:0-18098 GCA_963643345.1 bacterium
ATCCACAATTAAATTCCTAAGTTTTTCCTTATCGGATTTTGCAATATTATCTTCGTCATATATATCAAATCTAAATGGCTCGATGCCAAGACGAGAAAAGAATTGGTTAGAAACCTGGAGAGATAGAATCTTAACATCCCCTCCCAATGCCTGTAGCTCATGCATTGTATACGGATTGAAAACAATGATGTCATCCTCTTTTAGAACGGTATTAAGATTCTTGCCTTTCAATTGACAAAAGCCAGAAAGAATAAGATCAACTTCAAAATCTCTATGCATGTGTGGAGCGCGATATATAAGTCTATTGATAAAAGCTTTGACGAAATCAACATTCTCGTGCTCAATCAGCTCAAATTCTTTTTTATTCATACATGAAACCAACTGAGAACATTTAAACATAGAATGGGCACAAGCGCTAGGCACTTCTTAACCGTTCAAGTTAAAAAAATCTGCATTTAATATATTTAAAAGTTATAAAAAAACAAAAACATAGCTTGTTTAATCATAGAATCCGTGTTTTTTTTGGAATTTATCAAAAATTCATTTTTTTGTTTTATGTTAAAAAAGTCATATTGTTTCAAATGATGTGTCATAAAAATGGAAGGGCTTAACCAATACAATGATGCCAGATTTAATTCAAAGGAGAAAAATAATATGTCTGAATTCAAATCACGTTTTAAATTTACAGTTGGCCCTTGGAATGTAAACAACGGTGCTGACGCTTATGGCCCTGCCACAAGAAATGATGAATCATTGGAAGAAAAGTTCAAAAAATTCAAAGAAATGGGCATCTCTGCCATCCAGTTCCACGATGATGATGCCGTTCCAAACATCAACAACTTGACAGAAGAAGAAATCAAGGAAGAAGCTAGAAAACTCAAAAAATTGCTCGATAAGTATGAATTAGGCGCTGAGTTCGTCGCTCCACGTCTTTGGATGGATCCACACACTAAAGACGGTGGTTTCACATCATCAAGAAAAGAAGACAGAGACTTTGCAATGTGGAGAGCAAAACGCTCAATCGATATCGCCAATGTCTTGGGCGCAAAAATGATTGTTTTATGGTTAGCTCGCGAAGGCACAGTCTGTGCTGAATCAAAATCTGCAGTCACAGCTTGGAACTACATGGTTGAAGCACTTAACGAGATGCTCCGTTATGATGATAAAATCTTAGTTTGCATCGAACCAAAACCAAACGAGCCAATCGACCGTTCATTCTTCGGCACAATGGGTCACGTCATGGCATTATCAGCTGCTACAATCGACCCAAAACGTGTTGGTGGCAATGAAGAATCAGCACACGCTGTATTAGCAGGACTCGATCCGACAAACGAAATGGGTATCGCTCTTGCCCAGCACAAACTCTTCACAGTTCACCTCAACGATCAGAACGGAATCCGCTATGATCAGGATAAGTCATTCGGCGTTGAGAACTTGAGACAAGCATTCGACCAAATCAAACTCTTAGTCGAAAATGATTATGGTTCGGAAGGTCAGTATGTCGGCGTCGACGTCAAGGCCATGAGAACAACTTCTCAAGAAGACTGCTATAAGCATATCGAGAATTCCATCAAGATTGTCAAGGCGTTAGAGCAGAAAGTCGCTAAATACGACTATGCTTACACCAATAAGCTCATCGAAGAAAGAAAATTCGAAGATCTTGAGATGTACGTCATGAACCTTCTCATGGGTTGCTAGTTGAATCCATGAAGAAGGCGATAGTTATCGGACATGCTTGTCTGGATATCACGCCAATATTTGACTCAAATTTATCCGGTTCAGGAATAGCTCTTGAGCCGGGTAAACTTATTTCTGTGGGCCCAGCTGATATTCACACGGGAGGCGCCGTATCCAACACTGGCATGGCTATGCACCGTTTCGGTGCGAATGTCAGTTTGATGGCCAAAGTCGGTAATGATGATTTTGGCCTTATCATTCAAAACGCATACAAAGAGTCCGGCATAAACTGTCGGCTCAAAGTATCGAAAAGTGACCCAACCTCATATTCAATCGTCATCGCACGCCCTGGCATCGATAGAACCTTCATGCACTGCCCAGGCTGTAATGACACATTCACAAGTAGCGACGTACTAAGCAAAGATTTCGCTGAAGCCAGCCTTGTCCATTTCGGTTACCCAACTTTGATGAAAAAAATGTACGAAAACGATGGGGACGAATTAGTGAAATTGCTGCAGAAAATCAAAAAGAGCGGAGCGACAACATCCTTAGACTTATCAGCCGTTGACCCAACATCCCCAGCCGGTAAGGCAGATTGGGAGAAAATCCTTTCAAAAGCCCTTCCTTTTGTTGATTTCTTTGTTCCTAGTTTTGAAGAACTTTGCTATATGCTAGACAGAAACAAATATGATTCGCTATCTAAAGATAAAGACCTATGCACCCTCATAACGGTTGCCGACCTCAAATCTTTAGCGGATAAGGTTCACTCCTTGGGTGCAGCATTCGTCTTAATAAAAGATGGTGCGGCTGGAATGTATTACAGTTGCCGAAAAGACCCTCTTTTCATCAACGGTCTCGAACTCAAAAGCGAAGAATGGTCGGGAATATCAGGATTCCAGAAGAGCTACAAGCCAAAAAATATCAAATCCGCCACAGGCGCTGGTGATGTCGCTATTGCAGCATTCTTATCAGCGGTGTTGCAAGGGCGTTCTCTGAAAGAATGCATATCTCTCTCGGCAGCCGCCGGTTCAAAGAGCCTTGAATCATATGACGCTCTATCGGCACTGGTCTCATTAGAAGAATTGAAAAAAGAAATCGATTCCGGATGGGAAACGCAAAATTTAATCGAGGAAAAATAAAATGTTAGCTAATTTAAATGATGTATTAATCCCTGCAAAAAAGGGAAAATACGCAGTCGGATTATTCAATTCCTGCTCAATGGAAGAAGCTAGAGGCGTTATCGCCGCGGCTGAAGAAACGCATTCTCCGGTCATCTTTGGCACAGCTGAAATCCTTCTCCCGTTCTGCCCAATGGAAAACGTTGCCGATATGTTGGTGCCAATGGCAAAACGCGCATCGGTGCCGGTTGTTATCCACTATGATCACGGGCTAACCTATGAGCAATGTTTAAAAGCCTTAAAACTTGGTTTCACTTCAATCATGTACGATTGCTCAGGTTGTGAATATGAAGAAAATGTAGAGAAAATGGCGGACATGGTCAAGATTGCCCACTGTTTCGGCGCAACGGTTGAGGGAGAACTCGGCTCAATTGGCGCAAACGGAAAATCAATACCGTCAGATTTCTACACCGACCCTCAGCAAGCGAAAGACTTTGTTATGAGAACCGGGGTTGATGCCTTGGCAATTGCGGTCGGAACAGTCCACGGCGAATATAAACTTCCTCCAAAACTCGATTTCGATAGAATCAAAGAAATTGCAAAAGCCGTCTCGGTACCACTAGTTTTACATGGTGGATCGGGGTTATCAGTCGAAGACTTCCATAAGGCAATCGACTGTGGAATTTCAAAGATAAATATCTTCACCGACCTTGATAAGGCTGGTGCCAAAGCCGCGGTTGAATCGTATAATAGAGGAAATAACGTCATCACGAAGATGAATCCTGATATCGTTGAAGGTGTCAAAGCAGAAGTCATGAAGAAAATGCTCATTTTCAAAAACAACAAATAAAGAGGAGAAATAATGAAAAACCAGGCTTTTAATCCATATCTCCCATCATTCGAATACATTCCAGACGCTGAGCCTCATGTATTCGATGGACGTGTCTACATCTACGGTTCGCACGATAAATATAACGGCATATCTTTTTGCTTAAACGATTACGTGACTTGGTCAGCTCCTATCGACGATCTTTCCGATTGGAGATTCGAAGGATACATTTGGCATAGAAGCGATGATCCTAAAACATATCACTCATTCCTCAATTCCTTATTTGCTCCTGATATCTGCAAAGGCAAAGACGGAAGATATTACCTTTATTATTTCATCGGCTATAACTCATTGATCTCCGTTGCCGTAAGCGATAGACCAAACGGACCATTTAAATTCCTGAGCCACATCAAATACAAGGACGGAACCAATATCGGAACGAAGAAAGAACCACTTCAGTTCGACCCAGGAGTATTTGTCGATGACGACGGCAAGGTATATCTTTATACCGGATTCGGACCTAAAAGCGCTTCGCCTTTCATGATTGGCAAAAAGCCAACATCGGAAGGCTCTATGTGTTTTGAACTCGAAGATGACATGTACACCATAAAAGACGGTTTCACCTATATTGGAGTCCCAGCCATTAATGGTGCAAAAGGAACCAAATACGAAGGACATGAATTCTTTGAAGCATCGTCCATGCGTAAAATCAATGGAAGATATTACTTCATCTATTCATCCTTCCTCGGTCATGAGCTCTGCTATGCAATAGGTTCTTCTCCAAAAGGACCATTCGAATTTGGTGGAACGCTCGTTTCAATCGGTGATATCGGAATCAACGGCCACACAAACCCGAAGAATGCTTCTAACTATACGGGAAACACCCATGGTTCACTTATTGAGATAAATGGGAAATACTATGTCTTCTATCATAGGCAGACAAACAGGCATCAGTTCTCTCGCCAAGCCTGCGCTGAAGAAGTCTTTATCGATGAAACCGGTCACATCAAGCAAGTTGAGACAACATCATGTGGTCTCAATGGCGGTCCTTTATCCGGCAAAGGAACATACGAAGCACGCATTGCCTGCGTTCTTAAGAATCCTTCTGGTAACCGTTTCTATGGCATCTCCAAAGGTCCTAAAGGAAGCGAGCCATTCTTCACTCAAGTCGGATCGGATAGAGAAGACAATCCCGACCAGTATGTTGCCAACATCCGCAAAGGCGTCTTAGTGGGTTATCGTTACTTCAATCTAAAAGACACTTCTAGCATTACCCTCAAACTAAGAGGAAAGGCGAATGGCTGCGTGAACATCTACTCTGATGAGGAAAAGAAAAATCTCATCGGAAAGATTGAAATTCAATGCAAAACCTCCGCATATTCGGTTTTTAAAGGCGAATTGAAGCACAATTCAAACAAATCCGGTTTGTACCTTTCCTTTGATATAAACGGGCATGTAGACTTCAAATCATTCACCCTCGAATAATGAAATCACAACAAAAGCTGACCACTACTATGGCCAGCTTTTTATTTCGCCATTTTAAGCAAAACGCTTTGAAATGATGTGACATCATAAAGAAAAACGATCAATCCATCTCAGAATGACCGTTTTAGATGATTTTAGACTTATTTAACCGTGTATTTATTGAGGAAAGAAACGTAATTGGAAATGGCCTCTTGGCTAGCAAAGTGAGTGCTATCGGCATGAGTACCACTCTCAACATAATACGTTTCGACCTTGTCTTCACCAATAAGGGATTTGACTTTCGTCTCCATCTCTTTGCTGTGAGAAATAGGAACCGTCGTATCCTTTTCTCCGTGAGCAAGGAAGAGAGGGCACATGGTGTTATCGACCTGATAATAAGGAGAGGAGGTTTTCCAATCGTCCTCAGTGTAATTCGGGCCGAATATAGCAAGCATGGAAAGCTTAGTCATATTCTCTTCAAGTGAATAAAGGGTTGGGCCAAATAGCGAGACAACCGCGTTGACTTTTGTAGAGACATTCTCATATCCCATACTCTTGTCCTCGAATCCGTCTTTGCCTTCGGTAGCGGCAGCAAGCATTGATAAATGAGCGCCGGCCGATTCACCCATATAGAAGAAATTATTGGTGTCAAAATGGTATTTTTCGGCATTTGCCCTCAAGAAGCGGGTGGCCGCTTTGACGTCATAGAGCATTTGAGGGAAGGCCGATTCATCGCAGACTGAGACGCTATCGCCTTCAGGAACTACGCCTTCATAAGTTTCTACGTTATGATTTTGGCACAGATGATACTCAATGCGCGCAACGGCGAATCCCGCTCTGAGGAGCCCGCTATAGAGATTGCTCAAATAATTGAGTTTTCTATCATTCGATGACCATCCTCCTCCGTGAGAGAAGATGACCAATGGATATGAACCCGGAACGTTGTCTTTCTTTGGAAGATAGATGTCTACCAAATTATATTTTTCGTCAGGGCCATATTTAACATCCATGAACTTGTTTGTGCCTGTTGAGGATGTAGAACTAGAACTAGAAGCAACGCCGCTTCCGCCGCATGAGCAAAGAGAGACAATTGCTAGGCCTAGTGTAATGAGTTTTGATATTTTCATATTGCTATTTTGCCCTCCATTTGTTTAAGAACGATGAAACCTGTTCAATCACTGGTTGGCTGTTATAGGCCGTGCGGTCAGCATGAGGGGCATCATCCATGTAATAGGTAGTTACCTTGTCTTCCCCTATTAATGATTTCGTTTTTTCTTCCATTTTCTCGGAGTTAACAAAAGGAACGGATGTGTCATTTCTTCCATGCGTCAAGAAAAGAGGGCACATCTTGTCGGTGACATTGTAATAAGGGGAAACACTCTTCCACTGCTCTTCGGTATAATCGTATCCGAACATGATATCCATATATTGGATGGTGTATTCATCTTCGGTATCAAAGAAAGTTGGGCCAAAGAAAGATAACACTCCAGCGACATCACTATTCTGATCTGAATATCCCATAGACATATCTTCAAAATCCATGTTTCCCATAGTGGCGCCAGCCATCATGGAGAGATGTGCGCCAGCACTTTCGCCAAGCAAGAAGATATTTTTTGTGTCGATATGATAGGTGCTAGCATTGGCCTTTAAGTGGCGAATTGCGCATTTAATGTCATAAAGCATCTGCGGATAATTGGATTCGGTTGCATAGGCATAACCCGTTTCAGGCATTACTATTTTATCCAAAGTGTAATCAACATAAGCGGTTGCAAATCCCGAGTTTTCACGCAGTGATTTAAGAAGCGTTTCAAGGACGCCGTAGTTTCTATTCAATGAATACCAGGCACCCCCATGCACGAACACAACAAGTGGAAAATCATCCGTTCCCTTACTTGGCAAGACAACATCAAGAAGATTCTTGTTTTTGCTGTCAGTCGAATAGATGACATTGGTGAATTTGCGTTTGAATGAAGTTGTTTCCGATGATGCTTGTTCTTGATTTGTTCCGCACCCCGCAAGCCCGAATGAGATGAAAACGAGAGCCATTACTCTCTTGAATGTCTTATTAAAATGCATAAATAAATACTCCTTAAGATGTTGGGCCTCTGGAGGAGAACCAGAAGCCCAACGTTGTTATCGTTTAGTCTTTTTTTGTTGCGGCTTTAGGGAAGAAAGTAGCAACGATGCAAATTAGAACGATAACAATGCCTAAGGCTAGATAAATGACAGCTTGGGTGAAGTTACCGCCGGAGAATGCGATATTGTTGATCTTGTCATTAATGACTTGAGCACAACCCTTGACCAAGAAGCCAAACATCACTGAGTAGCAAAGGGAATTGATGAGAGCCATGAAATCAAAATTGATGAACATAGCAGCAATTCCACAGGCGATTCCCAATACGCCAGGAATGATGATATCAATGCCGAATCTGGTATTTCCGGCTAATCCGGTCCAAATAAGGCCGAGAATCAAAAGGATGATTGTTAAAGGAATTGCAGCGGTCGTTAAGATGGTGCGAATATCCTTATCTTTTATAAATCTCATATTCCTTCTTCCTTTCTGTTTTTAACAAGGCAGAACACATAGCAAGCTGCACCCGCTACGGTTAAGACTCCAAGTCCAATTTCAAGTCCAAGGAGAGCCCCTTCCCACCAAGCGTGGAATTCCTCTGCAACTGTTGTTGAAGAGAGGCGGTTTGCCATCTGGGAGTTGGCGAATGCACATAAGACATAGTGCGCCCCTTCCTGAAGTTTATTTAAGACCACTTTGTCCTTGGATGCCGCACGAGCAAGGATCTTGCTTCTATCGGCATTACCCATAAGGACGTTGGAACCTGCCATGATACAATCAACGCCAGAGGAATAATCAGTCTCGGATAAGTAGTCGATTGATAAGAATCCCTTCCAGCCCCACTCTCCACGAACTAAGCCTTCCAAAAGTGCACTATTTGCAGCGTTATAGATGGCTCCAATTCTGTTGTAAGAGGTCATGCAAGCGGTTGCGTTGTTTTCGGTGAAGGCTTTTTCAAATGCACGGAAATAAATTTCACGCATCGATTGTTCATTAGCCCAAACCGAGATGCCCTGACGAGCAGCTTCCTGCTCATTTAAAGCAAAGTGTTTGATGTTAGTTAAAACATGTTTGTCTTTGAAACCTTTACATACAGCGTTTGCCGATGTTGCAGACAATACGGCATCCTCGGAATAATATTCCGGAGCTCTTCCGCCATATGGGGTACGGATGATGTCGGCACCAGGTCCATTGATCAAATCAATACCGCAGAAGAGACAGTTTTCAGCGAATAACTCACCGATTCTCTCCTGGAGTTCAGGATTGAATGTAGCCGCTAAGACCGGGCATGATGCATAACCTGTTGCATTGTTCTTGTCACCATATAAATATGTGCCACGGCATCCTTCTGGACCTTCGCTTTCAACAGTCTTTGGACGATAGATTGATTCGATTGAATCAGAACCGAAGTTGGTCATGGCGATCTTTGACAAGTCGGTCAATGATAACTGTTTGACGAATGCCGTCCAGCTCTCATCTTCATAGCTCTTTCCGATCATGTCATAAAGTTTCTTTCCGATGTCCTGCCCATAATCACTTGCAGATGGAGCGCTTCCGGATGTTCCGTTTGCATATTTCGTTACGGAATCGAGTGCGCTCTTCAGCTGTGAATTCACATTCATGCTAACAGAGTGAGTAGCCATCTGGTTTCCTGAGCCTGTATCCATCTTAGAGACCGGGAATGTCCCCTGCCAATCGCTACGCGACACATATTTCACTGTGTTGCCATAGACACTGGCTTCTGCATCGGCAAAGAGATTCTTTACCTCAGTTCCGCTCTTTGTTTTGTTATATGTTGTCTTATCCTCTTCGATCGTAACCGACTTAACAGAGGATGACGATGCTGAATATGGATTTCCATCATGGTCAACGAGGTTGGTTCCGCCTTTTTGGGCCAAGATGTTGTTCAACGCTTCGTGGGCGCCGTTTCCAACTGAGAAATAATACTCACCAGCATCTAGAATATATCCACCTTTGCCGTTTAAAGAGGTGTCATAACTTGCAAGGGAATAACGATCAAATGTGACTGATACTTCCGTGGATTCCCCCGCTTTTAAGGCTGAGGATTTAGCGTATGCAACAAGCTGTATTGCGCTCTTCTCCACTCCGCCTTGGGTGTATGGGAGAGAGGCATAGATTTCAATAGCGTCCTTTGCGCCATCAAATGTGCCCGTGTTTTTGACGGTTACTTTGGCGGTATAAGAATCGCTTGCGCTATCATAAGTTACGCTGTCGAGGGTCTGCTCGAATGTCGAATAAGACAATCCATATCCAAATGGATATGCCATCTCATCCGAATATGTCCACTTATCGTTCTTGCTTTCGTAAACACCAGCGGAGCCATTGGCGTTTCCTTGTCCCAAAATACAATCGGCATATCTAGTTTCATAATATTTATACCCAACATAGATGCCTTCCTGATAGCAAACATAACGATTCTGCCATGAGGAAAGAGTGATGCCGCTGTCTGAAGTGTAGTACGATTCGCCCATGTTTTGCATAGACGCGGATGACAATGTGTTGGTAGACCAGCTAGTAGGGAGTTTGCCTGAAGGGCTTGCCTTGCCTGTTAATACGTTCAGAACCCCAGTCAATCCGTAAAATCCAGGGTTTCCAATCCACAAACAAGCATCGACGCCAAATTCATCGAGCCAGCCCATGTCAATCTGATAGACGGTATTGAGTAAAACAACAGTTTTCTTGAACACCCCAGAATCCTTTATCATCTTAAGCATGTCTTTTTCAGACTGGTGAAGGGAGAGCTGAGGCACTCCATCCTTATCTTTCAACTGCATGTCTTTACTCTCTCCACCATAACGGGAGATAACAACGACTGCAGCATCGCTGTAATTGGAGAATGTTCCCTTCAAATCATCGGTATAGAAACTGATGTCTTCTTCACCGATGGAGGCAGTAGAATTGTCTGCCATGACTCTTGTTGTAGTGCTACTTTTATATGCATTATACAAAGTGTCGTTGATGGTGATTCCTGCATTGTTGAATGCTTTCTTTAAATCAATTAAGCGAGTAGGGTCGGCAGCTGGACCACCAGCAGAGCCACGATAAACGATATCAGCGGATCCACGCCCGAATAATGTGACGTTTTTCACACTATTATCAAACGGCAAACAGTTGTCATTTTTCAGCAAAACGGAGCCTTCTTCGAGTTCCTGTGCTGTTATTGCAGCGTCTGCTGCAAGCAATTTTTGCAAGGATTCCTTGCCAAATTCACCGAATTCTGAGCCATAAACCGTCCCAGCTTCACCGGTTGATGCCGTTCCTCCTGTGATTCCGAAAAAACTATTGATACTCGAAGCATTTTCCGTGAGAACGCTCCCTATTCCGAGAACCGTACAGGAGAGAAAGCCGAGGATGGCGGTTGTGCCACGCCATATTTTTGATTTCATCTTGTATTTCCTTTCTTATATTGAACAAAAGGCAACGGGCAAAACCCGTCGCCCTCTTGGGATCAATGCGTTCTATTTAGTTAGAAGAGCTTGCCGTCAACATTGTCATGAACAATGCGTTTCCGTCCATTTTTCCGCCGTCGTTTAACGTGTATGTGCTCTTTGAAAGGAAGCCTTGGAACAGTTCAACATATTTTGCCAAATTCTCTTCGGTGTTGACATCTTCTCCATGGCCGTTTCTGTCGTCTGGAGTTTTTGTATCGCAGTTCCAGTTGGCGCCAACCGCAACAAAATCTGTGACCGTCTTGATTGTGAGAGTTGTCTCTTCAAGGTCTGTGTTTGTGACCATTTCGCATGTTCCATGGAATGTGAATGCCTGTTCAGCAAGATCTGGAACCCAGACTATTCCGTCTGTTGTGTACTCATAGGTATATTTAGAAACCCATGTGTATGTGTTGTCCGAGAAGACGGTGACACTATCTGCCGACGAAACAGCGATACCGACTGCTGGAGAATACCCGGCATTAGCATAGACTGCTGCTCCGGTTAAATTTGTCCAAGCTCCAACGCATGTGACTGCTGGAGTCTGTGTGCCACCACATGAAGCTAAAGCGCAGCATGATAAAGCGGCTAAAACGACCTTCTTTAAATTTTTCATGTTATTTTCCCTTTCTAGAATAATTTAAAAGTTGACCACAATTTATCCTCTGAAAGCGCTTTTATCAATTAATTAACCTCGGTTGCGAAAATACGTCATAAAAGGTTGTAAATGCACATTATCAGCATTAAAAATATAAGGTTGCATCGATATTTTTACCATTCACGCTGTATTTGAGCACTTCATGTATTGATGTTGCATTTCAAGTTAAAAACAAATAACATAATGCAAACACATAAAATATGAGATTTGCAATCATTGAAGATGATCCTAATCAGATCGGTAGGATGGAACTTTTCTTAAAACAGTTTTCATCCGAAAAACATTTGTCTTACAGTTTGGATAGTTATAACGATTCCGAATGTTTTCTTGCCGCGAACGAAGATTATGATCTTTGCTTCTTTGACATCGAATTACCAGGCCTTGATGGAATAAGCTGCGCCAAAAAATATAGAGGACAACATGACAACACCGTAATCATATTTATTACCAATATGCAGCAGCTCGCGCTTAAGGGATATGAAGTGCAAGCTTTAGCGTTCTTAATTAAGCCGCTCCTCTACTCGGATTTCGTGTTCAACCTAAATAGAGCTTTGCAGAATGTCGGCAAAACAAAGCATTCTTTGGTGTCTTTTATAGATAATAATGAGACGTACGTGATAGATAGCGATTCCGTGATGTATGTCGAGGTGAACGGACATACGGTTACCTTTTTCACGGAACACGAAACCATAACTAAACATGGACGTTTATATGAAATCGAGGAAAAACTTGAGCAGCATGGATTCATCCGCTGCAACCGTTATTGCTTAATAAATTATCGATTCGTCATATCCGCCGATAGGGATAATGTTGTGATGACAACAACTTCAATACCTATCAGCCGTTCTCAGAAAAAAACCTTTATGAACAGGCTCAGCAACTTTATCAGCTAGAGGTATATTCATGTCAATTTACATCGCATTCGTTTACGGCTCGTTCCTCTTCTCGGTTTCCGCGTGCAGCGCGATAGCCAACATGGGTTTTAGACCTCGCAAATACTGGTGGGCTCGACTGATAGCAATAGCGGCCGCATATGCCGGCGTCTCGGTTTTGCTCAGTTTTTACACAAATCCTTTCGACATTTCTTTTGAACCATTGCCAATAACACTATGTTCTTTGGTTTATCTTGGCTTATTTCTTGTCGTTATTGCGGCGTCTTATTTCTTTTATAAGGCAAATCTGGCTTCGATTATTTTTACATGCCTTACGGCATACGCGATGAAACAGTTCACTGAAGGCATATTCTGGCTTCTCAATTACCCTTTCCAGAAGATCCATCATTTTGCTATCGGCGGACTCGCTTATTACATTATTTGGTTCTCGGTTGATGTAGCGACATACACCATTTTGGCGGTTGTTTTCCGCAACAAATTCAAGACTCTTCCGCGTTTAATTAGAAATAGAACGACATGGACAAGAATGATTTTGTCATTCATCCTCGTCATAACTTGTTCCGTATTCACGCTTATCAAATCAGCCGGAACGACGGACCTCACCATATTCACCATCATGACGACATATTCTGTCGTTTGTTGCTTATTGCTTATGCTTTACCTCATCGGATTCTTGGATTTTAGTTCTCTCCAATCCAATTATGATGTCGGCAAGCGAGTGATGGAGGAAAAAGAAAGGCAACTCGCGATGACAAAAGAGAGCATAAAGGACATAAATATTAAATATCACGACCTTAAGAAAGTCGTTAATATGCTCCAAAACAAAAGCAACGTAACCGATGAGATGCTTCAAGATATCTCTAACTCACTTAACCAATATGATTCTTTGGTTTGCACCGGCAATCCAACCTTGGATACAGCGCTTAATCAATACATAAATTATGGCAAGCAATACAACATAACGCTATCCTGCATAGCAGATGGAACCGCCCTATCTTTCTTAGACGAGAAAGATATCGTCTCGCTATTCTGCAATATCCTAGACAACGCCGTTGAAGCCGTATTCGACCTTCCGGAAGAGAAAAAGAAAATATCGCTTAATATAGGCACCGCGCACGGAATGGCCTTTATAAATACCTCTAACTACTACGAAGGACAGATTGATTTTAAACGCGGGATACCACAAACTAAAAAAGACAAAAGATTCCATGGATTCGGAATGCAGTCAATTCAACATGTGTGCAACAAATATAGAGGAAACATCCATGTAGAAATGGTAGACTCGATATTCACGATGAAAATACTGATGCCAATACAAAAAAGAAAATGAAACCAATATTCGAGATTGCAATTGATGAGCCAAACAAAACGATGATCACCGATGCGTTAAAAATAGGCGATTATCGAGCAAGCAAAAAGAAATATTAGTGTGGCCTTTATTTCATTCCCAATTCACACATATCGTAAGCGTGATATTACGGTCAGATCGTGCCGCGGCCAAGTTCGCATTATCAGATTTTTTTAATTCTGGACTTTCCCCTTCTATTTATCTCCGCAAAATCAAGCTTGTCTAAACTTTATATTCACTAATTGCAATAGGGTCTCATTCTATTTTTTGCAACACTTATCCATTTTCAAAACCAGCCATTAATAAAAGGCCGCATTTTATTTGCGGCCTTAATTCGATATAAACGTTATTTTATTCAGCATCCAAAGGGATGAAACTCCACTTTAGAACATCAACCAATCCCCTATCAACAAGTCTAATATGCGGAATAACTGCAAGAGACAAGAACTCCATAGAGAAGAAAGGTTCTTTCATATGGTCAACACCCATCTCATACGCTTTATCGGCGAGCTTCTTCGATTCAACAACCATAGTCATTGGGTCAACCGCTGACATAAGCCCTCCAATTTCCAGTGGAACCGAATAAGTCTTGCCCTCTTCTTTAGAGACAAGAACCATACCACCGCCGATTTCCTTAAGTGTATTGGCGGCTTTGGCTAAACATTCATTATCGTCGCCAATCAAAGTTAAATTGTGTGAATCATGGCCTACAGATATACCAATCGCTCCACCCTTGAAACCATAATCTTTGATCAAACCTTTTCCAATATTACCGGTCATATGATGACGCTCAACACAAATTAATTTAGCGAGGTTTGTGCCTTCTAAGCAAACATCACCATTTTTAGATTTGATATCCATGACTTCAAGTCCTGTCATAACGCCCGTTGATTCGGTCGTCATAACGTTGGCCTTTGTACCTTTTAAGGCGATTTTGAAGTCATCAGCGGTTACATCTTTCATATGAACTGTATTGAGAACTGCACCAGGCAAATACTTAACGGATACGTCAAACAAGGCTTTTCCGTCCTTTGCAACGAGTTTTCCGTCCTTGAAGACTAATTCCGCATTGAAATTTTTTAAGTCATCCACAACGACGATATCAGCGTAATAGAATGGGGCAATGCCGCCTCTCCATTTCATGCCGTAGCATTCAGCGCAGTTTAAGGAAGCCATTCTAACGGCGGTAATTGGGTCAATACCCGCTTCAACCGTCTTCCTTAAAGCGTTATCAAGGTGACCATTGTAATATATGTCAGAAGCGTGCCTGTCATCAGTGCACATGAGTACACGTCTAGAATTCTCAGGCGTGATTGCTTTAGCGAGTTCTAAGGATTTGGTGTATGAGCCAACGCGTAAATGAGCATACATGCCTTTAGCAATCTTCTCCTGCATTTCCTCGATTGTGCAAGATTCGTGATCGTTGACAATACCGCCGCAGAGATAGCCGTTTAGTGTATCGCCTGTGATCATTGGGGCATGACCATCAACAATCTTGTTGTTGGCGTGAGCCGCCTCCAATTTCTTTAAAGTGTCTGGATCGCAGTTTAGAACGCCAGCAAAGTTCATGAACTCGCCTAAACCATTGACGTCAGGGTTTTTAATTTCTGCTTCAGTTAATGCACCATCAACAATTGCCCCGCTAGTTTCAAATGGGGTGGCCGGAACGCATGATGGGAGTTGCATCTTAATGTCTAAAGGCACTCTCTTGCCTGCTTCTATCATATAATGAAGGCCTTCAAGACCTGCTACATTAACGATTTCATGCGGATCTGCAACGATTGTGGTTGTGCCATGTGGCACGACAAGAGATGCAAAACCTTCCGGGGTAAGCATTGATGATTCGATATGGACATGGCCATCAATTAAGCCTGGCAATACGTATTTATTGGAGCAGTCATATTCCACTGCGCCTTTATAATCTTCTCCGATTCCAACAATCCTATCGTCCTTAATTGCAACATCGCCTTTAGTGATTGTGCCCGAAAAAACATTGACGATGTTAGCGTGTTTTAAAACAACATCGCAATCGACTTTCTTCAAGGCGGCTTCAATATACTTCTCTAGCATAATAATGCTCCTTTAATTTGATAATTAAAGTATAGGTTTATACATTTTTAAATTCTACTTGATAGAGGTTACATCTTTAAAACAACTAAAAAAGAAATGTATTTCTTAAATATAGAGATATATGTACTTTTGCAAACAATTTATTGCCATTGTATGCAAATATATTGATATTGCTTAAAGTTGTTATACAATTATCATCGTTAACGGAGGTGTACATTTATGGCAAATACAGCAACTGTTTACGCTAGAATCGACCCTACTCTCAAAAGTGAGGTCGAAGCGATACTTTCTCAACTTGGCATTACGCCTTCATCCTTAATCCAGATGCTTTATTCTGAAATCAGGTTAACAAAACGAGTACCATTGTCTCTTTCGATTCCGGAAAAAGAAGTAGTATTCGAAGGAGATCTGACGAAAGAAGAGATAGCAGCTGAAGTCTTAAAAGGCGTTGACGATGCAAATAACGGTCGTGTTCACACCATTGATGAACTTGACCAATATATGCAAGAGAAATTCAAGTCCAAATAAGGTTCTATAAAGTCCTCATTTCCGAAAACACCATAGCCGACTTAGAATCGATATACCGATACGTATCCAATGTCATCGGCGAAACTGAGATTGCAGAAAAAATATATGCAAAACTCAAAAACGCGATAATGGAATTGGATTTTATGCCAAACAAGCATCAGTGTGTCGATTATGAGCCACTAAAGAGTTTGGGATTAAGACAGAAACCGGTCGGAAAGTATTTGATTTACTATAGCGTCATCGAGTCCGTAAGCACGGTATTGATAATGGCGGTAAACAATTCAAGCACTAGCAAAAATAGAGAGTAAAAACGTTAACAACAAAAAGAAATTGCGCGTTGGACTGATGTATAGTCAGTTGAGATAGAGCGCTTTTTCTTTTGCCCTCAATCAGCGTTATCGAGAAATAATGAAATTTCTTTTAAGAAAACCACCACATCAAAATATCTTGAACGCTCCGCTCCCCTTTATGCCATATGAGCCTTGAGCCAATCTCCACCTGAATAATCTCTATACCATTTCTTGGCACAATAACGGTTCGCATATTGCTGTATTAGCAAGATTTGTAATCTTTAAATCGAGACTTAAATGCCCAATAATTCGTCCATATCAGATGTGTTGAGGAATAGAACAGATGGTTTAATCTCTCTGCTGTGCCATTTATTAGAATAATTTTAAACAATACAATCTGAGGCTTTGGCTGTTTTTGTTTAATATTCAAGCAAATCTTCAATATTACAGCCCAAAACTCTTGCCAGTTTGTAAATGGTTTCAACTTGTGCTTTGTTTATATCGTTCCTCCGTTGCTCATACATTTGAATGGAACGGAGCTCCACTTCTGCAAGTTCGGCAAGTCTATTTTGGGATAGGCCTCTTGCTTGTCTTATTCTTTTTAGATTGGTGATTTCGGTTTTTTTGAAATATGCGTTTGCCACATCAAAAAATTTCGTTACGTCAGTTTCATGCAGGGTTTTGTATAACCTCAAAACCTCTTCTATCGGCAATGAGTTGTTTATCTTGTAGAAAGAATATCCTTTTTTATATTGGAACTGAGCCAAAACCCAACCAGCCCAATAATGTTCATCTCTTTTTATATCCATTTTATTCGGGATGGGATTTTTGCCATTATAAATCTCATTCAAATAATCTAAGACCGAGCAGGTAAGATACTTCGGATTCCCTTTTTCAATTTGTTTTGCCACATTGGAATTAATAAAGGTATTCCAGAATATTGTGGAACTTATTCCGCTATCAACGGCACATTCAAACATTACGCCCAAATTTTCGGATAGATTTGGCAAATATAAAACACTATATGATGGAATCGCCATCTTTTAACCCCTTTCTCATAATATCTACCACAAACACATCATCGATAAATGTTGCCGACTTCCTAGTGCCTTGTAGATAATCTTCTCGCGCTTTTTCGTCTCTTGCCTTCCTTTTTGGGAAGTATTCGAGTCTATCCGCAGTTTCAAAACCCTCAAAATGAAGTCTGTTAAACGCAAGTTCGCTAACTATCACAATCTGTTTCCCAAGTTGGCCAAGTTCCATAGCCCTACTTAATTTTCTAATCGGGATTGTGTTGTTTATGAAATCTCTTGCGAAACTAAAATATGAGTCATCTGCTCTATAGCCCATGACTATGTCATAATCATTTACATCGATGTAAAAGTTTTTTAACAAATATTCTTTTGCTTGAATAGATATATCATTATTCAAATCAAAAGTTCGAAACATTAAAAGCATTGCAAGCCAATTAAGTATTGAAAATCTTTTATCGGTTAAATCCAAAATTTTAAGTCCGGACAAATCGATAGAATATTTGTTTGCAAAACCATTGTTCTCGTTATTGCTGCAAGACCACTCCTTTGCAAGTTCTAAACTTTCTGTGCAATAAAATCCAAAACCATAATCATTTTCAGCTTTTCCACCATGGTAGAATGGCTTTTCGATAATATCTTTTGAACCATGATAAATGATCGTCTTTGGCA
>CAVIJK010000030.1:0-18075 GCA_963643345.1 bacterium
AGCTCAGTTGGTAGAGCAGCTGACTCTTAATCAGCGGGTCGCGGGTTCGAGTCCCCTACGGATCACCATGTGAAAGTTAACCATCACGAAAGTGGTGGTTTTTTCGTTAATAAACAATAATTATTAGATCCTTTTATTCCTTTTTAAGCCTTCTTTCCGTTGTAAGTTACTTTTAGTAAAACTATACTAGTATTGATTTTAATTAAGGAGAAAACATAATGGCTGAAATCAAAAAGTCTTTTAAATCGGTTGACGGTAATACAGCTGCCGCCATCGAAAGCTACTATTTCACCGAAGTAGCAGCGATTTATCCTATTACTCCATCATCGCCAATGGCGGAGTATGTTGATGTTCTTGCCTCACACGGAGAGAAGAACTTCTACGGATCCACAGTAAAAGTTGTTGAAATGCAGTCCGAAGCTGGCGCTTCAGGCGCAGTCCATGGTTCCTTGCAGGCTGGAAGCCTAGCAACAACATACACAGCCTCCCAAGGTTTGCTCTTAATGATTCCAAACCTCTATAAGTGGGTTGGTGAATTATTGCCAGCAGTCTTGCATGTCTCTGCTCGTTCGCTCGCTACAAGAGCATTATCAATCTTCGGTGACCAGGCGGATATCTATGCTTGCCGTCAAACAGGCGTAACAATGATCTGTTCTAACTCAGTGCAGGAAATTGCAGATCTTGCCCCAGTCGCTCACTTAACAGCAATCGATTCATCTGTTCCGGTTATGCACTTCTTCGATGGTTTTAGAACCTCGCACGAAGTCCAGAACGTCGAATTCGTTGACAAGGAAGAGTGGAAGAAGCTCCTTCCAATGGAAAAGGTCGAAGCGTATAGAGCAAAGGCTCTTAACCCACACACCCACCCAGTTACCCGCGGTGGTGCTGAAAATGATGATATCTATTTCCAGGGAAGAGAAGCGCAGAACAAGTTCTTCACCAACGTAATCGAAGTCGCTTCAAAGTATTTTGCAGAAGCTTCTAGACTCACCGGAAGAAAATATGCCCCATTTGTTTACGAGGGCGCTCCAGATGCAGAAAAGATTATCGTTGCAATGGGCTCTGTCTGCGAAACAGCGGGCGAAGTCATCGCTGATTTAACAGCAAAAGGCGAGAAAGTCGGTATTGTAAAAGTTCATCTTTATCGCCCATTCTCAACCAAACTCTTATGCGAAGCTATCCCAGCCTCAGTCAAGAAGATTGCGGTTCTTGATAGAACTAAGGAAAACGGTTCGGTTGGAGAACCTCTCTATCTTGATGTTGTCGCCGCTCTTCAGGCCGAAGGAAGACACATTGATGTCGTCCTCGGCGGACGTTATGGCTTATCATCAAAAGACACTCAGCCAAAAGATGTCAAGGCCGTTTATGATTTCCTCGATGCTAAGGACAATTGGAACGGATTCACAGTCGGAATCACTGATGATGTCACGCATCTCTCGATTCCAAGTGATCCAAAGTATCACATCGCTCACAAGTACACATCATGCTTATTCTATGGCTTAGGTTCAGATGGAACTGTTTCCGCTAATAAGTCATCCATTAAGATTATCGGTGATGCAACCGGCATGTATGCCCAGGCTTACTTCCAGTACGATTCTCGTAAAGCCGGTGGTACAACACGTTCGCACTTAAGATTCGGTAAGGAACCAATTCATTCCGAATATTACGTCAAGAACGCTAACTTCATCTCAGTATCTCTAGATACATACATCATGAGATTCGATATCGTATCAAATCTTGCTGAAGGTGGCACTCTCCTTCTCAACACAGACATGGATGATGCAACTCTTGAAAGAGTCATGCCAAATAGAATGAAACATCTCCTTGCTGAGAAACACGCTAAGTTCTATGTCATCGACGCTAACAAGATCGCTAAAGAAATCGGAATGGGTCGTCACACCAATACCATTCTTCAGGCCTCGTTCTTCTATCTTTCACAGCAAATCATGCCATATGAAGAAGCCAATAAGTGGATGAAGAAGTTTGCTGAGAAGTCCTACGCAAAGAAAGGCCAGGCGGTTGTTGAACTCAACTACAAGGCAATCGATATGGGTACAGAAGGCTTAAGAGAAGTCGCAGTCAAGCCAGAATGGGCTGATCTCCCAGTCGCCAAGGTTAAAGAAAGAAAGTCAGATGATGAGTATTTCGAAGATTATGTTGAGGCGATCGACACACTCGATGGTGATGATCTCCCAACCTCAACATTCCTCAAAGCAGAACTTGCCGATGGCACAATGGAACCTAACATCACGTTCCGTCAGAAGAGAGCTATCGCAGACGTTGTTCCTCAGTGGATTCCAGAGAACTGCATCCAGTGCAACCAGTGCGCATTTGTTTGCCCGCATGCAACAATCCGCCCATATCTCTTAGATGAGAATGAACTCGCCAAGGCTCCAGAAGCTATTAAAAACGGCGTTAAGCCAGCTATGGCTCCAGCAAAGGGATTATCTTATAGACTAGAAGTTTCAACCATGAACTGCGTCGGTTGTGGACTCTGCGTATCAGAGTGTATGGCCAACCAGATGGCAAAGAAGACTAACTCAGGCAAGGTTGCCCTTAAGATGGTTGAAGCAAAGACACAGTTTGCTGAACAAGACAATGCGGATTATTGCTACCACAATGTCACATATAAGTCGGACAAATACCCACTCACAACTGTCAAAGGCGTTGGATTCCTCATGCCATATATGGAAGTTTCAGGTGCTTGCGCAGGATGTGGTGAAGCTCCTTACTATAGATTAGTATCCCAGTTATTTGGTGAAGATATGCTCGTGGCTAATGCAACAGGTTGCTCATCCATTTACTCGGGATCAACTCCAATGACTCCATTCGTCAAAGATAAGAAAGGCGAAGGCGTCGCTTGGGCTAACTCACTATTTGAAGATAACGCTGAATTCGGATTTGGCATGAGAATTGCAACAGATTACAAGATGATGAACATCGCTCGTATTCTCAATGCTGCAAAGGCTGCCGATGATGTTGAAGATTCGTTAAAAGAATTAGCGGACAAGTATTTAGCTAATGTTAAGAATCGTGCAGAATGTCGCAAGATCATCCCAGATCTTATGGAAGCTGTTGAGAACTCCAAGAACGAAGCGGTTAAAGAGCTTCGCGAATACTATAGAGACTTGCTCGATAAGTCCATTTGGATTGTCGGCGGCGATGGATGGTCGTACGATATCGGCTACGGCGGCTTAGACCATGTCTTAGCAAACGAAGCAGACGTCAATGTCCTCGTTCTCGATACAGAAGTCTATTCGAACACCGGTGGTCAGGCATCTAAGTCTTCACAGACCGGTCAGATTGCCAAATTCACAGCCTCAGGTAAGAAGGAAGCAAAGAAGAACCTCGCGTTAATTGCAATGTCATATCAGCACGTTTATGTTGCTCAGATTTCATTAGGTGCAAACCCAATGGCAGCTATCAAAGCCCTCAAGGAGGCTGAATCATACAATGGTCCATCCCTTGTCATCTGCTACTGCCCATGCGTTAACCAGGGAATCAAAGGCGGACTCGTCAACTCCATCAAAGAGGAGAAGGACGCAGTCGAGTGTGGATATTTCACAACATTCCGTTATGACCCACGCAAGCTCAACGAAGATGGAACAGGCGCTCTTACCCTCGATTGCAAAGAACCAGACTTCACTAAATTCCGTGATTTCATCATGCATGAGACACGTTATTCACAGCTCCCAGTTGTCAACCCAGCTGAAGCTGAGACTCTCTTAACGAAAGCGGAAAAGTACGCTCAGCGTAGATGGACCGCCATTAAAAAGTTCGGTTTATAATTCTAAAATTAAAGCTAAAGGCAGGGTAACCTGCCTTTTTCTATTATTTACCCAGTTTTTATAGGAAATTAGGCAAATAATTAAAATATCTGAGGATTATTCATTCCTAAGATACGTCTTTGATTTTGGCCTACCCTCTCACGCAACGCGGTCGAGAATATGTTGAATGATGGTGTAATTCAAAAAATAGGAAATACCAACGGAGCTGAATACATAAAAAAGAATTAGGCTTATAATATCGGCAAGGAGAACTTGCCATGGAAGAAAGATTATTTTCAGAGATATTACGAGATGAGATGAAGAAAAGAAACATTTCTCAGCGGCAACTAGCCATTAAATCTGGTTTAACCGAAGCTTCCATATCCAAATACTGTAGTGGGCTTAGAACGCCTGAAACCAAGGTTTTAACCATAATCTGTAAGACTTTAGGCGTCAAAGCGGACGTTCTATTGGGGCTAGATGTAGATAAAAGTTCATTTGATAAAGTTAAAGCATCACTTGCTTCCATAAAATCCGAATTGACATTTCAGCAAAAAATGGAATTAATACAGCTTATATCCCAATAGCCTTATGAAAAAGAAAACTATCATTTATGAAATCTTGCTCTTAGTTGTCACTCTTATATGGGGTATGGCTTTCGTGTTCCAGGATATCGCGATGGATTATCTCGATCCTTTTTCTTTTTCCTCTATTAGATGTCTCATTGGGGCAATCTTCCTTTTTTTAATTGTTATGGCGACGGCTTTATTTAGAAAGGCAAAAGGGATTGCTCAACCGTCTAGAGGAAAGGATTTGATATTGGGCAGCATATTTATCGGGCTTGCAACTGCCGCGGCCATGGCTTTACAACAAATAGGTGTAAAACTGGAAGGCGCGGGGAAATCTGGATTTCTTACGTCTTTATATATTATATTTGTGCCAATCATTGGTATTTTGCTGAAGAAGAAGTGCCCACCGGTGGTGGCAATCGCAGTGGTGCTAGCCTTAACTGGCGTTTATCTCATTAACGTTGAAGATGGTAACTGGAGCATCGCAATAAGCGAAGGGAGTTGGTATCTTCTTGGTTGCTCCTTTGTTTATGCGATCCAGATTCTGTTGATTGATTATTATTCGCCTAAATGCGATTCAATTGAACTGACATGCGGTGAATTCTTGGTATCAGGAATTGTCTTGATGCCGTTCATGTTTATTTTAGAGACTCCGACTTGGGATAACGTCGTTGCCTGTATATGGCCATTGATATTCTGCGGAGTTATATCAACGGGTGTTGCATATACCCTGCAGATTTATTGCCAAAAGAATGTGCAGGTTACGATTGCCTCGCTCCTGATGTCGATGGAGTCTGTATTCTCGGCATTATTCTCCATCGTCATTCTTAAATCCACTTTTGAATGGCAGCAAATACTTGGTTGTTTTACTGTTTTGTGCGCTGTCATTCTTTCTCAAATTCCGATTAAAACGAAAAAAGATGTAACGGAAAGTGATGAATCTTTGTCTAATAAGGTGAAGGAAAAATAATGAACCTCGAAAGCGAGCTTAGAATTGCTAGGCGTAGCAACGACTCATCAAAGCTGAAATCGGTATATGAGGATATCTACAATGAGTATGTTCGTCTCGTTTATTTTCTGTCTCCCGTTATTACCGAGAATAAAGAGGATATTAAAGATATAGCATCCGGAGTTTTCAGTTTTGTATTCACTGAATTTGGTAGATATCTTTAAGGAATGCTTGGGAATAAACGAAATCTCTACAAATCCCCAATCATTTAGCGCCTTTACTGATGATTATTGCATTTGTGGAGGCGAGCTTCAGGAAACACGTCTTAACATCACTAGGAGAGGCGGCGAAGGAGCGGCAGTTACAATTATCTCGGAAGCCACCGGAGCGCCCTTGAAATTCGAGTTGGTGACCGACGACTTTATTGTTGATAGAACATTTTGTTATATTTTGAGTGATTCAAACGATGTTCCGTTGTTTTCTGGTGTGGTTAATCGAATTGAGTAGCGAGAAGGGGCGATAAAAAGCCTCTTTTTTCTAGCCTCTACTAATATTCCACATTTTTCGGTGTGTCCTGCTTATTGTTTTAGGAATCGTAAGGTATAATACCTACGATTATGGACTCAAGGAAATTTATTATCGTTAAAGGCGCGAGGGAAAATAACCTCAAAAACGTGGACATTGCCATTCCAAAAAACACACTCACCGTATTCACCGGCGTTTCGGGCTCAGGTAAATCAACTTTGGCTTTTGATACCATCTATGCGGAGGGCCAAAGGAGATATGTTGAATCGTTATCCCCATATGCTAGGCAATTCCTTGGAGGAGTAGATAAACCAGATGTTGATTCGATAGAGGGACTTTCACCCGCGATTTCAATCGACCAGAAGACCACATCGCATAATCCTAGGTCAACAGTTGGAACGGTCACTGAAATCTATGATTTCCTGAGACTTTTATATGGCCGTGTTGGTATTCCTTATTGTCCAAATCACAATATACCGATTATTTCCTTTTCACCAACTGCGATGGTGGAGATTGTAACTTCATACCTAGAAGGAACAAGACTCCAGATTCTCGCTCCTATAGTGAAGCATGAGAAAGGGACTCATAAAGACACCTTGGATAAGGTTAAAGTGGCAGGATTCCAAAGGCTCAGAATCGATAACGAATTCTACACTGTTGACGAACTTCCGGAACTCGATAAGAACAAGAGGCATGACATCGATATCGTTATCGATCGTTTAATTATCAGGGATGATATTCGTTCGCGTGTATCAGAAGACGTTGAACTCGCATTGGATTGGGGTCACGGATATTTGATTATCTACACTCCGGATGGCGAAAGATTGGTGTCCAGTCATCATACATGCCCACAGTGTGGGTTCTCGGTTCCTAAGCTAGAACCAAGACTTTTCTCATTTAATGCCCCGCAGGGTTATTGCCCGGATTGCAAAGGTTTGGGAATTAGACAAACCGTAGCAGAAGATCTGCTTGTTCCAGACCCGAATAAGACGATGAATCAAGGCTGTATGCGTTATTATAAAAATACCGTCGGAACCAAGAATATCGAATGGCAAGAGATGGAATACCTTGCAAAATGCTATAAAATCAACCTCAATACCCCTTGGAAAGACCTTTCTAAAGAAGATAAGAATATCCTTCTTAACGGGTCTGATAGAGAACTAGACCATAAGGTTGTCACGAGTGGTGGTAACACGATGAACAAAAGAGGATTCATCGAGGGAACCAAGAAGAGAATCGAAAGATTATATTCCGAGACCGGTTCTAAATGGATGCTTGAATATTATTCGTCCTTTATGCGCGATTCCCTTTGCGAAACCTGTAAAGGTGCTAGACTCAGCAAGGAAACATTATCCGTTAGAGTCAATGGATTGAATATCTATCAGGCAACCTGCTTAACAATCGATAAACTCGTCGCTTGGATTGATGATGCAAGAAATAAACTGAATGAGAATGAACTTCAGATTGCAAACCTCGTTCTTAAAGAAATCAAGAACAGAGCAGAGTTTCTCTTAAACGTTGGGCTTGATTATTTAACATTGGATAGAATGGCTCTCACGTTATCAGGAGGAGAAGCGCAACGTATTCGTTTGGCCACTCAGATTGGCTCAAGACTATCAGGCGTTTTATACGTTCTTGACGAACCATCTATTGGCTTGCACCAAAGGGATAACGCAAAGTTGATTAAAACCCTTCAGGGAATGAGAGATTTAGGTAACACATTAATTGTTGTTGAGCATGATGAGGACACCATGCGTGCCGCTGATTGCTTAGTTGATATCGGACCTGGTGCCGGTGTGCACGGAGGCCAGGTAGTTTCTAATGGGTCCGTTGAGGATTGCATCAATAACAAAAATTCCATAACCGGTGATTACCTATCCGGTCGTAAATACATCCCAGTCCCAAAATCCAGGAGAAAAGGGAATGGCAAAAAGATTGTTCTTAAAGGCTGCAAGAATCACAACTTGAAGAATATTAATGTCACCTTCCCACTTGGGACATTTATCGTTGTTACCGGCGTATCTGGCTCAGGTAAATCTTCTCTTATTAACGAGACTTTGAGCGAGATTTTAGCTCAAAAACTCAACAAAGCGGACACGAATCCTGGTGAATATTCATCAATTTCGGGATTGGAGTATGTTGATAAACTCGTTAATGTTACTCAAGAACCGATTGGAAGAACGCCAAGAAGCAATCCTGCAACCTATACCAAAGTATTTGATGATATCCGCGAGGTTTTTGCGGAAACTGCAGATGCTAGAGCCCGTGGATACGATAAAGGTAGGTTCTCTTTCAATGTTGTCGGTGGCAGATGCGAGAAGTGTCAAGGCGCAGGCGTCACCTATGTCCCAATGAACTTCTTGCCTGATGTCTATGTCAAATGTGATGAATGCGATGGCAAGCGCTACAACATGGATACTCTTGATTGCTACTATAAAGGCAAGAATATATATGACGTTCTTGAGATGAGGGTTGAGGAGGCCATGCATTTCTTCGAGAATAGGCCTTCTATCTATAAGAGAATAAAAACACTTTATGATGTTGGACTCGGATATGTAAAACTGGGTCAGCCCGCCACAACCTTATCAGGCGGCGAAGCGGAAAGAGTTAAACTTGCCTTCGAACTTCAAAAGAGACCAACAGGTAAGACCGTTTATATATTGGATGAGCCTACAACCGGTCTTCACACTGACGATATTGCTAGATTAATTAAGATCCTGCAGCATATCGTTGATCATGGGGACACGGTTATTGTCATCGAACATAACCTCGATGTCATCAAGGTTGCGGATTATATCATCGACATTGGCCCTGAAGGCGGCTTTAGAGGCGGAAATGTTGTAGCAAAAGGAACGCCGGAAGAGGTGGTTGAAGTTGAAGCCTCCTACACCGGACAATTCCTCAAGGATGTTTTAAAGAAAGCCAAAGAGAAAGGACAGGTAGAATAATATGGGTTTAGCGTTAATTATTATCGGATTCGTCGTGCTTATTGCCTCGATTGGATATTTTATCTATAGAGACAAGAATTTCATGAGATCCGTTAAATCTACAATGAGCAAGAAAAGGTTCTTTAGATTCTTAATCACTGCAATAGTGGGCTCGTTTGGCGCTTTAATTGCGAATATTGGTATGGCGGTTCAATTCAATTGGGCTGCAAAAAACTCGTATACCACGGGTGTGTTTGAAGGAAAATCCATCTCATTCCCTCTTCAAATGAGTGCGATGGTTGTCGGCGTTCTTATAATGACATTTGCCATTTTTACGCTGGTATTTACTTTTAGACTTCGTTATTACAAGGAAAAATTCGATCCTGCTCAGAGAAAATTAGCCTCCAAATTGATGTTTATATCCATTCCGGTTCTTGTTGTTGCTTTCTTATTATGGAGCTGTGGAATTGGATCATATCTTGTTTACCCATTGATTTCCGGATTTGCCATAGACAGCAATGGATTCCATTGGACTGCAACATCCGGAGGCATCATCTGGAAAGCTGTTGATGGTTATACGAATGATATCGAATACTTAAGCGGTGGATTTAAAATTGCTTGGTACGCTTTGTTCATTCTTTTGGGGTTCGGGATCTGCTATTGGATTTCCGACCATAAGATTTACAAGTTATACGGGAAACACGGAACACTAGATGTCACTGGCATCCTTTCCTTTTTCGCAGGCATTATTGGCGCGCGTGTTTGGTATGTTGTCGGCAATTATGAAAGAGAATTCGCCGGACATCTCTTCCCGGACGCTTTTCAGGTTTGGAATGGCGGATTAACGATTCTTGGTGGTGCACTATTCGGGTTCCTCGCCGGATTCATCATGGTTAGACTTACCCACAAAGAGTTCGATATGAGAAAGATTATCGACATCATTGTTCCAACCATCCTTCTTGCTCAGGCCGTTGGAAGAATGGGCAACTTCACGAATATCGAGGTCTATGGATCTGAGGTCTCAATCGAAGGCACTGCATGGCAACTATTGCCGAACTGGCTATTACAACAGATGAATTATACCGGGAGCGGCGTATCTCTCGGTGCCGGAATGATCAATGTTCCTTTGTGTTTTATAGAAGCAATTATCAATTTAGCTGGTTATTTCATCATCAGATTCGCTATTGGCAAAGGTCTTAAAAAGATAGTTGTTGATGGCGACTTATGCGGTTGCTATTTTGTTTGGTACGGAATCGTTCGTTTCATCTTAGAGCCGCTCCGTAACTCCAACTACAATATGGGTATGGATAACTCTTGGAGCGTCTGCAATTCCCTTGCGTATATCTTTATCGGTGCGGCAATTATGCTCTTATGTCATATGAAGGATTTATCTGCGAAGAATAATGCCAAAAAGATCATTCTCCCTATTGCCGGTGGAATATCGCTTATTGCCTTAGTTTTCCCAATCATGAAATCAATTACGGTCTCTAAGTCTGTTGGGGATACGGTTGCATTCAACGGTTTCGACATCATGTTCAATAGAGGGGGAGTCGTTGCTTTAATTGCTTATATTGCCGTTGCATTATCTGGCGTTATTTATGTGGTCTCCGGATTAATTAAAGAATCAAAAACCCAGCAATATATGAATTACGCTGCAATTTTGCTTTCATTTTTAGGTTTTGTGATGTTCATGTTATCGAGCAAAGGACTTTCTTTCACAATCGACAATAGTGGTGCTGAATTAACCTATAACCCATCATACGGATTCGTATTGGTCGGTTTATGCGCCTTGTGTGCAGGAGCATCAGCATTTGGCTATGCATGGTCTAAGTGGCCTAAGAAACAAATTCCTGTTGAGGGAAACCCGGACGAGGAGGTTGAGTAGTGTACAAACTTATAATCTGGGATTTGGATGGAACCGTTTTAGATTCCGACCTAGTTCTAGTTTTAACCTGGACCTCGTTATTTAACGAATTTGCGCCGAATCAAAAACCCAGCATTAATAAATTATTGGCATTTTCTGGCCCTGCGATGGTGGATTCTTTAAAGAAGGAATTTCCAAACGTTCCTCTAGATGTTTCTTCTAAAACGTATCTTAAGTATTCCGATTATAATTACCGGAGATACGGAACAACATATCCGCATGTTCGAGAAGTGATTGAAGAATGTAAAAACAGAGGCATTAAGGTTGCCGTTAACACGAACAAGACCAAATATCATACCGATATGGCGCTTGAGATTATCGAGATGGATAAGCTTTTTGATTGCGTTGTATCCGGTGGAGACGTCGATAGATTTAAACCCGATCCACAGGGCGTTAACAAGATCATGGAGGAACTGGGGGTTACAAACAAGAACGAGGTTCTTTATGTTGGCGATGGGATAATCGATTACAATACGGCAATTAACGCCGGAGTAGATTGCATGATATCAACGATCCCGCCCCATAAGCTTCCTTCTGTTGGTAAAAACTTCAATCCTCGATATTTCATTGGTGATTTCAAGGATTTCTTTAAATTATTGGAGGGGAAAGTATGACAAACATTGACGTATTGATAATCGGTGCCGGCCCAGCGGGTTTATCAACCGCTCTATATTTAAAAAGGGCTGGTGTCCCTTTTGTTATTATCGACAAATACGCTCCAGGGGGAAAACTCCTCAATATTGCTGAGATTTCTAATTATCCCGGTTTTCCAATGGTAACGGGTTATGAGCTTGCTAATGCTTTGGTAAAATCGGTTACGGATTTGGGTGTCACAATCGATTATGGCGACGTATCCGAAGTCAAGAAGGCTGATAACAAATTTATTGTTACAACCGATTTTGAAACATATGAGGCCTTGGCGGTGGTGGTGGGAACCGGGTTATCAAACGTCCCAACTATCAAAGGCGAGAAAGCGTTCTACGGTAAGGGCGTTTCCTATTGTGCAACATGCGATGGCGCACTCTTCAAGGGTAAAGATATTGTTGTTATTGGTCATAACGAAAAAGCGATGGAAGAATCACTTTATTTGGCAAACCTAGTCAATAAGGTTTACCTCCTTGTCGATGATGCAGAAGTCACCGGTTCAAAAACAATGTTAAGCGCCTTATCCAATAAGGCTAATGTTGAGATTTCCTACAATGTTGTTGTTAAGGAAATTAAGGGTGACGTTACGGTTACATCCATCTCGTTAGAGGATAGAGATATCGCTTGTTCTGCGGTTTTTCCGCTATCCGGTGAGAGGAGCGCTTCCGCTTTCCTTGCGCCTTTAGGATTAAAGACAAAGAACGGATTTATTCCAACTGATTCATCTATGATGAGCGAAGTCCCTGGCTTATTCGCGATCGGCGATGTTGTTGATAAGAGATTAAGGCAGGTGGTCACCGCTTGTAGCGATGGGGCTATCGCCTCAACCGGCATTTCTACCTATGTAAGGAAATTAAAGAAATGAAAGACCCGGCCCATATTTCCTTTGCCCAGAAAGTAAAAGAGGAATCTGCCAGATATCCACGCAACGACGTTGAGAAAAAAGCTTTCCTCGCCGCTTTCTTATGGAGCAACGGGTATCTTGGCTTAATGGATGGCAAACTAGAGGTTTCTTCCGAAATCTCGGCAATTGCCAAAACAATCTATCAATATCTCCACGAATTGTATGGGGTTGATGTCAGGTTTTCATACACCAGAAATTCATCTTTTTTAAAAAGAGTTGTTTATCACGTTATAGTAGACAAGGGGGGAGAAGAGATTATTAATGATCTAGGTATCGATTATTTCTTCAATACATTCCCTAAGGAGATGGCCGGAAACTACTCTAAGGGCGCGGGATACATGGCTGGCGCATTCCTCGCCTCAGGTTCCGTTAACGACCCATCCTCCACAAACTATCATCTAGAAATCGAAGTTGGCAATGAGGCGTATGCCAAATGGCTTTCAAGAACCTGGAACAAATCATTGCCTGCCGTATTCGAGAGCAAAATTGCCAAAAGGCGCAACAAATATGTTATTTATATTAAGAAATCCGCACAAATCTCCGACTTTATGATTTTAATTGGGGCCAAAGAACAGTGCCTGCAGTTTGAGAATGTTCGTATTGATAGGGATTTTGCCAATGTTGACAATAGACTTCAAAATCTCGATACAGCGAATTTTGGCAAGACCATGAAAGCGGCAGAGCGTCAGATTCAAGAGATTGAATATTTTCAGTCTCATGGCGGGCTTAACGCGATTAAAAATCTTAAATTGAGGCATCTCATGAAACTGAGAGTAGACCATCAGGATTCCACCCTTGATGAACTGTCGGAGATGCTTTCAGAGGAACTGAATACGGAAATATCGAAATCCAACGTTAATCATCTATTCCGTGCGTTGCACGTGATGTATCAGGAGGCGACTGCCCATGAAGAAAAATGATATGTCTGTGCTCGTTCAACTCGGAATGAGAATCAGATATCTTAGAAAGGAGAGGCATCTATCTCAGATGGATCTAGCCTTGGATTCTGGAGTTACGAAAAACTATCTTTCCGATCTTGAACGCGGGGAAAGAAATCCTAGTGTCATGGTCTTAAATAAAATCTGCAAAGGCCTTAGAGTGTCGCTTGAAGATTTATTTAAAGGCGTTGAAGACCTTGATTCCTTACTCTAGAGAGTAGAAAACAATAAAAAATTACGGATTAATATTCCATTAGTCATTTTTTGCTTATATAATCTATAACGCAATTAATTAAGGAGGACATATAAATGTCAGTTAAAGTTGCAATTAATGGATTCGGTAGAATCGGACGTTTAGCTTTCAGACAAATGTTTGGTGCTGAAGGATATGAAGTCGTTGCTATCAATGATTTAACAAGCCCAAAGATGTTGGCTCAGTTATTAAAGTATGACACCGCTCAGGGCGGTTATACAGGCCGTATCGGCGAGAACTTACACACTGTTTCTTCAAAAGAACCAGTTCTTGCAGAAGACGGAAAGACAGTCGTCACTCCAGGATCAATCACTGTTGACGGCAAAGAAATCACAATCTACGCAGAACCAAAGGCACAGAACCTCCCTTGGAAGGCTCTTGATGTCGATGTCGTTCTCGAGTGCACAGGATTCTATTGCTCAAAGGCAAAATCACAGGCTCACATCGATGCAGGTGCTAAGAAAGTCGTTATCTCTGCTCCAGCAGGAAATGACCTCCCAACAGTTGTCTTCGGCGTTAACGAAAAGACACTCACAAAGAATGACACAATCATTTCAGCTGCTTCATGCACAACAAACTGCTTAGCTCCAATGGCTAAGGCTTTGAATGATTACGCTCCTATCCAGTCTGGTATCATGAGCACAATTCACGCTTATACAGGCGACCAGATGATTCTCGATGGCCCACACCGCAAAGGCGATTTAAGAAGAGCAAGAGCAGGTGCTGCTAACATCGTTCCTAACTCAACAGGCGCTGCAAAGGCAATCGGACTTGTCATTCCAGAATTAAACGGCAAGCTCATCGGCTCAGCTCAGAGAGTTCCAGTCCCAACCGGATCAACAACCATCCTCACAGCTGTCGTTGCTAAAGAGAATGTCACAAAAGAAGAAATCAATGCTGCTATGAAGGCTGCCGCTGCAACATACGCAGGTGGCGCATCATTTGGCTACAATGAAGACCAGATCGTCTCATCCGATGTCATTGGTATGAGATATGGCTCACTCTTTGATTCAACACAGACAATGGTCAGCAAGATTGCTGATGGCCTCTTCCAGGTCCAGGTTGTCTCATGGTACGACAATGAGAACTCATACACTTCTCAGATGGTCCGTACAATCAAGTTCTTCGCTGAAAACTGCTAATTAGTTTTCTCAAGAAAAACCATTAAACGAAAAGAACCTCCCTCCATAATCGACGGGAGGTTTTCTTTTTTTATCTAGCACGAGTTGAAACGTTTTCAGTATTTTTATATCAGTATCGTTATTACACATCATTAAGATGTGTTATAATCCTTACCGCAAGGAGATTTTTAATTAAAAAAACTATGCTTACAGTCAAAGATTTAACGGGTATTGAAGGCAAGGTCGTATACGTCCGTGTTGACTTCAATGTTCCTCAGAAAAACGGTGTTATCCGCGATAACAATCGTATCAAAGCAGCTCTTCCAACCATCACAGAGCTCACGGGGAAAGGCGCTAAAGTCGTCTTGATGTCCCACTTAGGAAAGATCAAGTGGAAAGAACCAGATCCAGCTAAGATCGAAGAAATGAAGAAGGCTAATGATATGGCTCCAGTTGCTAAAGCGTTAGCAGAACTTGTTCCAGGAACTAAGGTCGCTTTCTGCCCGGCAACACGCGGCGAAGAATTAAAAGCAGCCGTTGCTGCTCTAAATAATGGCGAAATCCTTCTTTGCCAGAACACTCGTTATGAAAAAGGCGAAGAGAAAAATGATCCAACTCTTGCAGCTGATTGGGCTTCATTTGCTGACTTATACGTCATGGATGCATTTGGTTCAGCTCATCGTGCTCACGCCTCTACAGTTGGTGTTCCTTCAATTCTCAAAGCGGAAGGCAAGCCAGTTGCTCTTGGCTACCTCATGATTAAGGAAGTTGAGAACCTCACACGTTGCGTTGAAGTTAAGGATGAAGATCGCCCGTATATCGCAATCCTTGGCGGATTCAAGGTTTCGGATAAGATCAAAGTCATTGAAACGCTCTCAAAGAAGTGCGACAAGATCATCATCGGCGGCGCTATGTCATATACATTCAAGAAAGCTCTTGGCCAGGAAATCGGCAAATCACCATACGAACCAGACCAGCTTGAATATGCAAAGAAGTGCTTTGAATCTGGAAAGGTTTTAATCCCGGTTGATTCAGTGGTTTCTGACAACTTCGATGAAACAGCTCCAAGAACAATCAAGGTTGTTGAAGGAAATATCCCAGACGGATTCGAAGGACTCGACATTGGTCCAAAGACCCGTGCTTTATTTGCTAACGAGATCGCAAAGGCTAAATTAATCTTCTGGAATGGCCCGATGGGTGTCTTCGAGCAGAAAGACTTCCAGGCTGGAACAATTGCAGTTTGCCAGGCGATTGCTGAATTAAAGGGCAAGGCCTTCACGGTTTGTGGCGGCGGCGACTCAGCATCTGCAGTCAAACAGTTCGGTTATAAAGCCGATTTCTCACACGTCTCAACAGGCGGTGGCGCATCTCTTGAAATGATTGAGAATGACGGACACCTCCCAGGCGTTGACGTTCTTAAATAAAAAGGAATACTCACACAATGAGAAAGAAACTACTTTTAGGCAACTGGAAAATGAACAAGACTCCAGCAGAGGCTAAAGCATTTGCCTTAGCCGCTGGAGAAATGGTTGATTATGCCGTTGCTCACGATATCGATGTCGGCGTTGCTCCTACATTCGTTTGCTTATCAACAGTTAAAGAGAATATCAATTCAAAATGCATTGTTGCCGCTCAAAACTGCAATGAGCATCCATCTGGAGCCTACACGGGCGAAGTCTCAATCCCGATGCTTCAGGCTTGTGGAATCTCTTGGGTAATCCTTGGACACTCCGAAAGACGTGAATACAATGGTGAAACATCAGTTGCGTGCAACGCTAAAATTAAAGCTTTGCTTGCTAATGGTATGACGCCAGTTTATTGCTGTGGCGAATCGTTAGAGACATTCGATAAGGGCGAAACCAAGAAGTGGGTTGCTGAGCAAATCAAGACCGGACTTGCTGGTTTAACGCCTGAAGAAGCCTCTAAGGTTGTCATTGCCTATGAACCAATCTGGGCAATTGGCACCGGACGTTCCGCATCTAAAGAAATCGCAGAGGACACCATCGGATTCATCAGACGCACGCTCCGTGAATTGTTCGGAAACGTCGCCGTTGACATGAGAATCCTTTATGGTGGATCTGTCAAACCAAATAATGTCGCTGAATACATGAGCGCTGAAGACATTGATGGCGCGCTTGTTGGCGGAGCATCTCTTGACCCGGTCAGCTTCAAAGGCTTGATTGAGGGGATGATCGCTTAATGGAAGTGTCTTATACCGAGGAAAAACAAGCTGGGCAAGAAGGTTTGTTCCTCGATAAGGTTCTTGGCTTCACAGGTTTGGCGATTCTCTTCACCGGACTCTTTGGTTGGGCGTATGGAAGGATAATATTGCATCTCTTTCACACAGAAGATGGAATTATCACTAGTCAAGGCATAACCGTTATATTAGTCGTTTTGACTGTGGCATTTGTCTCTTCTATGCTTATATCCATATTTGCAACTGCAGCGGCTTGGAGAAATCAGAGAACTCCGATTGTGGCCTATATTGCCTACATCATTCTTGAAGGGCTGATGTTTGGCTCAATCGTTGCCTTTGGTGTTGAGCCTTTGGCCATTGGTATTGCCTTTGGCATAACATCCATAGCGTTCCTGATATGCTTTGCAATAGGGTATCTATCTAAAGGCAGAGTTCAAGGGGCGAAAATGGCGTTGATGATTATCCTTGTTGGTTTGTTTGTCAACTTCCTGACCTTTGGCATTTGGTATTTAGTCTTCCCATCAACCTTTTACGTAATGTATCCGATAATCTCGATAATCCTCTTTATCGTTGCCTCTTTATATATAATCATCGATGCAAACAGTGTTAAGAACCGTATTAAAGATGGTTATGCATTAACAACTGGCCTTGCTCTTACATGCGCGTTTACCTTATATACGGATTTCATGTATTTGTTCTGGCGAGTGTTGAGGGTAATAATAGCGATATTCGGACGTTCAAAGAAATAAAGATTTAAGACTCCAATAAAACGGGGTCTTTTCTTTTTTATTTAAATGCGTGCGTATATACACATATGCGCGCGTATATACATGCTAAATGCGTGCACATATATGCGCACCTAAAGTAATTTTATAAAAAATGGCATAAAATTCTTTCGATGAAATCTAGTTTTTTAAAAAAAGTGATAAAAAGTTGTAAAAAGTAGTTGCGGAAAATATAGAAAAGAGTATCATTTTGCTTGCGCTCAACGAGAGGGGTTACCCAATCGGTGAGCTGATAGATAGCTTCTCCTGAAGGATGTTAAAAAAATCTTAAAAAAGATTGTTGACATCCATCAGCGAAAAGAATATAGTATCCAAGCGCGAAAAAATCGGGTAGTACCGAACAGTGAGCTGTGTCGCGCAACTGATCTTTGAAAACTAAACAGATGTACAACATACACTAACGTCGATTCATTTAAGAATCAAAACAATAACCAGATAATTCATTTAAATTTAAATTGAGAATATAGATCAACTTATTTGAGAGTTTGATCCTGGCTCAGGATGAACGCTGGCGGTGTGCCTAATACATGCAAGTCGAACGAGAGTCTTCGGACTCTAGTGGCGAACGGGT